>CAYVQO010000051.1:0-13864 GCA_964452835.1 uncultured Sphingorhabdus sp.
GCCAGCCGATGATGGAAATGAACACGACGCCGTTGATCGACGTCATGCTCGTTCTTCTCATCATGCTGATGATCACTATCCCCCCTGTAACCCACGCGGTCGATATCGACTTGCCGGTTGCCGATCCCAATCCACCACCGGTGTTGATCGACCCTGTGAAGAACAAGCTCGTGATCATGGACACGGCAGAAGTGCAGTGGAATGGTACGCCTGTGACGCTGGATCAGGTGGCAGGGTATCTTGCGCAGACCCGGGCAATGAATCCGGAGCCGGAACTGCAGTTCCAGCCCGCGCCTAATGCCCCCTATGATGTTGTCGACAAAACGCTTGTCGTCATCAAACGGAGCAAGGTTTCAAAATTCGGCTTTGTGGGCAATGATGCCTATTCCGTATTTGGTAAGGCAGCCCAGAAAGGCGGCTAAGCCACTTCCCGCAATCGACACAAACAAAGGCGGTCCAGTTCCGGGCCGCCTTTTTTGTTGCCCCGCGCCATCGCCGCGATCTGTGGTTCTATGTTCATGCCATTTCTGTTGCAGCAGACATATTGGAAGACCTGCTGCCGAATTGGCACCATGGCAGGTTTGCCGGTTCGTCACAGGGAATGATCTTTGGTGCCGGTGCCCGAACTGGGCACGCAGCGTCTCCGCGCGTGTCTGTGTTGCCGCTGCCGCGAAACATCCTTTCAGAGGCTAAAGCTGCTCTGGATAAAGCTCAGGCGTCAAATTGAAGACTGGCGAGCCGTTCATACAGCCCCCCTGCCTTGGCAAGCCCCTCGTGCGTGCCTTCTTCAACAATGCGGCCCTGATCCATAACCACAATCCGGTCGGCTTTGCGCACGGTGGCCAGCCTATGGGCAATCACAATGGTCGTGCGGCCTTCCATCAGATGTTCCAGCGCATCCTGCACCAACCGCTCGCTCTCGGCATCCAGCGCGCTTGTTGCTTCATCCAGCAACAACAAAGGCGCATCGCGAAGAAGCGCACGGGCGATGGCTATGCGTTGCCGTTGACCCCCCGAAAGCCGCGCCCCACCTTCACCCAAATAGGTATCGAGACCTTCTGGCAGGCTGCGCAGAAACTCCGCCGCATTGGCCTGTTCGGCTGCTGCCCAGATTGCGGCGTCATTGGCCAGCCAGTTTCCGTAGCGCAAATTGTCCCGCGCCGACGCCGCGAACAATACCGTATCCTGCGGCACAAGTGCCATACGCTGGCGAAACTCAGCCGGGTCCGCGCTGGTCAATGCAACGCCGTCGATGCGCACCGTTCCATGTTCCGGATCATAGAAACGCTGTGCCAGCTGGAACAAAGTAGATTTCCCGGCCCCCGACGGCCCGACGACCGCTACTGTTTCGCCTGGCGATACCTTTAGGCTGAAATCCTCGAGCGCGGCGACCTCCGGTCGGGTAGGATAGCGGAAGCGGACGCTTTGATATTCAAGGCTCCCGCGTGGCGGGGGCATTTTGACCGGGCTGGCAGGCGGCGCGATTTCAGGCTTTTCATTGAGCAACTCTGCCAAGCGCGAGGATGCGCCCGATGCGCGTACGAGATCGCCATAGACTTCGGTCAAGGCGCCAAAACTGCCAGCCACAAATACGCCATAAATAACTACCGCAAACAAGGTGCCGGGCGAAATGGTTCCGTCGCGAACCTGATCGGTCCCCTCCCAGACAAGCATGGTTATGCCGCCAAATATCAACGCCATGACCAATGCGGTTAAAAAGGCGCGAATGCGAATACGCCTTTTTGCGGCTGCAAAGGTTGCTTCGACGGCATCGGCAAACCGCGTTGCTTCGCGCTTTTCTTGGCCAAAGGCTTGCACAATCTTGATTGCGCCAAGCGTTTCCGAAATGATCGTCCCGACACCTGCCACTTTATCCTGGCTGGTCCGCGAGGCTTTCTCCAGCCTCCGCCCCAAAAACACGATAGGCAGAACGACAACAGGTATTCCCGCCAGCAGCCAGATCGTCAATGTTGGGGCAAGGCCAATGAGAAAGATTACCCCACCAACTCCAATAAGGACGTTGCGCAAAGCAACCGACACAGTCGTCCCGACAATCTGTTCGATTATGGCAGTATCCGCGGTCATCCGGCTGGCTATTTCGGCGGGCCGATTTTCTTCGAAAAAACGTGGTGCCAGACGCAGGAGATTTGACTGCACAGCCGACCGGATATCGCCCACCACACGTTCCCCCAGCCAGCTTACAAAATAAAAGCGAAATGCCGTAGATATGCCGATGACGAGCACTATGCCCAGCAACAGATAGAAATAGGGTGCGGGATCGCCGTTCTTTTCAACGAAACCTTCGTCGATAATCAATTTGAGCCCAGCGGGGATAGCCAGTGTCGACCCCGCTGCTGAAATCAATGCAAGCAGGGCAAATCCGATTTGACGCGGATAGCGGGCGGTAAAGCTGCCTATCATGCGCAGGCTGGATAGTTTCAGCTTTTCCTTGGTCTTCGCCGGTTCTGAAGCCGGTTCAGCATTGTCTGCCGGGAGAGCGGCCGTATTTTCTGTCATGGTGGATGCCGACTAGCAGGGCTTCGCCTGTGCTACAATCCGCCGCTGCCATTGGGGTGATGCTTTTCCTATGGTGCAATGCACAATAAACGCCTATATCGACTAGAACATAAGCCCTTGGGGAGGGGCAGACAGGACGATCGGGGAACCGCAAATGCTTTACATGGGTTATGATGTGCAGCGCAGCTGGCTGGCAAGCGCCGGGAAAATGGCGCAGGCGCAGGCCGATTTGCTCAAAAACTTTACCGGACCGTTCAGCATGGGCGGGCTTGCCCCCATTGCTGCATCGGCGCTTGATGTATTTGCCCATTCGGTCGAGCCGCGTGGCAAACCCGCCTTTGGGCTCAATTTTGTCGATGTCGATGGCAAGCATTTGCCGGTCACCGAAATCAACGAAGCGCGCAAGCCCTTTGGCCAATTAAAGCATTTCACTTATGAAGGCAGTGTCGGCAAGCCACGGTTGCTGATCGTCGCCCCTATGTCAGGCCATTTCGCCACGCTGCTGCGTGGTACGGTAGAACGCATGCTTCCTGCCCACGATGTCTATATCACGGACTGGAAGGACGCACGCGATGTGCCGCTGACCGGCGGCGGCTTCGATCTTGAATCCTATATGGATTATATCATCGAATGGCTGGAGTATATCGGGCCAGACGCAGGGGGCAGAGGTGCGCACATACTGGCGGTCTGCCAGCCTTCGGTTCCGGCCTATGCAGCGGCGGCAGTGATGAGCGCCAAGGATCATCCGCTGCGTCCGCGCACGCTGACGATGATGGGTGGCCCGATTGACACGCGTGAAGCGCCGACTGCCGTTAATGACCATGCCACAGGCAAGCCGCATGACTGGTTCATCCACAATGTGATTGCCACTGTCCCGCCATATTATAAAGGCGCTGGCCGCCGGGTCTATCCAGGCTTCCTGCAGCTTTCTGGTTTCATGTCGATGAACCTGGGCAACCATATGGTCAGCCACTGGTCAATGTTCACAAATCTGGTTGAAGGTGACGGGGAAAGTGCTGACCGGCACAAGGAATTTTACGACGAATATCGCGCAGTGTGCGACATGACGGCGGAATTCTATTTGCAAACGGTGGACGTCGTCTTCCAGCGGCATTTGCTGCCCAAGGGCGAGTTTAATTATCGCGGAAAACTGGTCGATCCGGGCGCGATTCATGACATCGCCATCCTCGCGATCGAAGGCGAGCGTGATGACATTAGCGGCATCGGCCAGACCAAGGCGGCGCTGAAAATTTCAACCGGGCTGGATGATGCGCACAAGAAATACCATCTCGCCGAGGAAGTCGGCCATTATGGCATTTTCAACGGCAGCAAGTGGCGCGACCGGATTGCTCCGATTGTCGAGGATTGGATCGCCAGCCACAATGGCTAAGCAATAAGGGGCTGTTGCCGACGCCGGTTTCGTGCCAATCCGTTGAGATGGGATTGGGGATCACTGCCATAGTCGAACGCTGGCCGGTTGCCGGACAGTTTATCATTTCACGTGGGAGCAAGACCCATGTCGATGTGCTCGTGGTCGCCGCGCGCGATGGCGATCATATCGGCTTGGGTGAGGGGACTGCGATCTATTATCATGGCGAAAGTGCCGAAAGCTGCCTGAAGCAGGTTGAAGATGTGATCGATACACTGGCGGGACTGGCCGTGCGTGAGGCGCGGGAGGCAGTGCAGACGCTGTTGCCACCTGGGGCTGCGCGCAATGCTCTGGACTGTGCATTGTGGGATTTGGAGGCCAAGGCCGCGGGGAAGCCTCTTTGGCAAATGGCGGGTTTGCAAACAGAGCCGCGTGCTTTGCAAACGGCCTTTACGATTTCGTTGGGCGAGCCCTCGACGATGGAGGCTGATGCCGCAAAGGCAGCGGCGCGCGGTTTTGGCTTGCTGAAACTGAAACTTACCGGCGAGGGCGATCGTGCGCGTGTGGCGGCGGTGCGGAAGGGCGCCCCTCTGGCAAGGCTGATCGTCGATGCCAATGAAAGCTGGGCCGAGCGGGACATAGAGGCTGAGGCGGCCGCGCTGGCGGCGTTAGGCGTCGAGATGATCGAACAGCCAGTTCCCGTCGGACAGGATGCACTGCTAGATGGTGTGAAAGCAGCGCTACCGTTCCTCGCCGATGAAAGCTGCCAGTCGGGTGCAGATATTGACCTGTGCGCTCGCCACTATGACGGCATCAATATCAAGCTCGACAAGGCCGGCGGCCTCACCGAAGCGCTCGCCATGGCGCGCGAAGCCGAAGCGCGCGGGCTGAAACTGATGGTCGGCTGCATGCTCTCCACCAGCCTCGGCATCGCGCCGGCCTTCCTCGCGGCGCAGGGGGCGCATTGGGTCGATCTGGATGGGCCAGTGTTGCTGGCGGAGGACCGGGAAGATGGATTCGGCTTTAAGGGAGGAATGATCCGCCCGAATTAAACTGTGTCGAGAAGCTCTATGTCCGGCGCAGTTGTCAGACATGGAGCCAGCTTCGGGCCAGCTGCGCGGAAATATTCTGTCTTGCCATGGGCATCGAGTGCTTCCTGATCGGCATAGCATTCGAGCACGCGATAGACTTGCGGGTTGGACCGCGAGCGGGTCAGCGTATAGAAGAGGTTGCCGGGCTCGTTTGCCCGCACAGCGGCGGCGAGCTCTCCAAAGACGGTTTCAAATTCGGCATTCTTGCCTTCGGCAACCGTCAGCGTTGCAACAACTCCTATTCCCATGACCCGCTCCTGTCCTCAAAGCACCTCAAACAACCCAGCCGCACCCATGCCGCCGCCGACGCACATGGTGACGACGACATGCTTCACGCCGCGGCGCTTGCCTTCGATCAGCGCGTGACCAACGCAGCGGGCACCGGTCATACCGTAAGGGTGGCCAATCGAGATCGAGCCGCCGTTGACGTTGTAGATTTCCGGATCAATGCCCAGATGGTCGCGGCAGTAAAGCGCCTGCACGGCAAAGGCCTCGTTCAATTCCCACAGGCCGATGTCGCCAATCTTCAGGCCGAACCGGTCAAGCAGTTTGGGGATGGCAAAGACCGGGCCGATACCCATTTCATCGGGTTCAGTTCCGGCAACCGCCATGCCGACATAACGGCCGAGCGGGTTGAGACCCTTTTTCTCGGCAACCTTGGCTTCCATCAATATTGCAGCTGACGATCCGTCGGACAGCTGGCTGGCATTGCCTGCGGTGATCGTGCCATCGGGCAACACGGGGTTCAGCGACTTCAGTCCTTCCAGCGTGGTGTCGGCGCGGTTGCCTTCATCCTTGGCAATCGTCACTTCCTTCTGGCTGACTTCACCCGTTTCCTTGTTCACCACATTCATCATAGTCGTGACGGGAACGATTTCGTCGTCAAATTTGCCAGCGGCCTGCGCGGCGGCGGTGCGCTGTTGCGAGGCGAGCGAATATTCGTCCATGGCATCGCGGCTGATATTGTAACGCTTGGCAACCACCTCGGCGGTCTGCAGCATCGGCATGTACACCGCATTGTGCATGGCGACCAATTCCATGTCCATCTGCACACGCATTTCCTTGGTCTGGACAAGGCTGATCGACTCCTGACCACCAGCCGCAATCACATCAACATTGTCGACGATGATCTGCTTGGCAGCGGTCGCAATCGTCATCAGGCCAGAGGAGCATTGGCGGTCCATGCTCATGCCCGAAGTCGTAACCGGAAGGCCAGAACGCAGCGCGACCTGGCGAGCGATATTGCCGCCCTGCGTGCCTTGCTGCAACGCCGCACCCCAGATGACATCATCGACTTCGGCACCTTCAATGCCAGCGCGCTCGACGGCGGCTTTCAGCGAATAGGAACCAAGAGTGGCACCAAGGGTGGCGTTAAACCCGCCGCGATAGGCTTTGCCGATTGCGGTGCGGGCGGTGGAAACAATGACTGCGTCACGCATGGGAGAATTCCTTTCTGGTGGTCATGCCCAAGCTATTCGCGGGCCGACAGATTTAGGTTTCAAACGAAAAACTGGCTGATCCATTCGGCCTGAAGGGCGGGCTTGTCTTCACCTTCAATCTCAACGGTGAATTCCAGCGTCTGCTGCCATTGGCCCGGGCGTTTTTCGACCAGCTCCAGCAGCTTGAAATGCCCACGCACGCGCTTGCCCGAACGGACAGGTGCCAGAAAACGTGTTTTGTTGCCGCCATAGTTGACGCCCATCTTCACGCCTTCGATGCGCGGAAAATCCGACTTTGCGGTCATGACTGGAAACAGCGACAGCGTCAGGAAGCCATGCGCAATCGTGCCGCCAAAGGGCGTCATCTTTGCCATTTCCTCATTCACATGGATAAACTGGTGGTCGCCGGTGGCATCGGCGAACTTGTTGATCATCTCCTGATCGACCAAAATCCACTCGGACGTGCCGATATTTTCGCCGACGCGTGTTGCCAATTCGGCTGGGGTTATTCCGCTCATATCCCGCTCCTATTGTTGGAATTTGGCGAAGCTCTGCGCTTTTTGGGGCGCTTTGACAAGCCTGTGGTGCAGAGCCGCGCTGACCCTACGTCATTTGCTGGCGCGGCTGCGCTTGGCCTGCGAATCGGGTGCAGGGGGAGCGGCATAAGGCATCACCAATGTGCCATCGGGCGCCGCTGTATAGGTCGTCTGCGTGGGATAGGCGAACTCGATCCCGTCCTTGGCAAAGCGCTGCGCGATGGCGATGCCGACGGCGTGGCGGGTGGCAAACATTACCTCTATGTCGTCGCTAGGCACATCGAACACGAGCTGGAAATCGAGCGAGCTGGGGGCAAAAGCGGTAAAACCTGCGCGGATGAATTCGGCCTTATGTGCCTCGACTACCTCTTTCAGAATATCCGGGATTTTGGCTGCCAAATCCGGCTCTATGTGATGGACCAGATTGAGCAGGAAGGTCACGCGGCGGTAAATGGTCTGCGTGTTGTTAGTTATTTCCATCTCCAGCAGCTTGCTGTTCGAGATGATCTTCTCCTCACCCGATAGCGCGCGCAGCCGCGTGCTTTTCATGCCGATCCTTTCGACCCGCGCGGTGGTGGTGCCGTAGGTGACGGTATCGCCGCGCTTGAACGGCCGGTCAAAGATGATCGAGATCGCGGCAAACAGGTCAGAGAATATGCCCTGTGCGGCAAGGCCAACGGCAATGCCGCCGACACCAAGCCCAGCGATCAGGCCAGTGATGTTCACCCCCAGATTGTCGAGCACGACAATCGCAGCAATGGCAAACACGGCAAAGCTGACACCCAGCCGGATCAGCGTCATCGCGCTTTGCAGCGTCTCTTGTTCGGTGCCGCTGTGCATGGCACGGCGCTCGATCAGCGACAGGATAATTTCGCGCAGCCAGATCGCGACCTGGATGACGGTTGAAATGGTAAAGACAAACAGGATTACGCGTGCGACGGGTGCGGGGGCATTGGCAAATCCGTTGACGATCTCTGCCGCCAGCATGATCCGGAAAAAGCGCTTGGTGCGAGAGACGGCCCGCAAAGCAATGGTTGTTATTGTACCGTCGTCGCCGCGCTGCGCAGCAATCGCCGCCGCCTTGCGCTTGAACCAGCTGATTATCAGATAAATGGTAAAGCCGACCAGCGTCGCAATGGTCAGTTCCACCGCATTGACGCGCACCCATTCGGTCAGCAGCAGGAAATAGCTTTCAATCCTTGCCGTCATGACAGTCCACATGTCGGCATTAAGCAGCTTTGGTTCGGCGGGAATATCTGGTTTCAGCACCCGGTGGGTTTAGCGACCACCATTTGCGCTGGCAAGGAAGCCAATCAGGCCAGTTCCTTCGTTCGCAGCCGTAAATCCTTGATCGGGCGCCAGGCCGATTCCTTTCGCCGCCGCGCAAGATAGCTGTCGAGGCTGATCTGCATCGCAATCAGCATGTAGACAAAGGGCTGGAAGGCAATGCCGACGAACAGCGAGCCAACCAGATAAATAATCTGCGCATGCTGCAACGCCCGGGCGAGTGGGATGACCCATGTCTCATCCTCGCGGCCGCGTTTTTTGTAAATGCGCATGATCGCTTCCATCCGCCAGACGCCGCCAACATGGATCAGCAGCCAGATTATAAGGCCGGGAAAGCCCTGCTCGCCCAGCATCTCGAAATAGCTGCTATGATAGGCGCGGCCCTCATCGACCACTTCGCCCGTGTCCACTTCGCCCGTGTCCCGGCCGTTGTCGTCAATCACCGGAATGGTATAGCGGATCTTGTTCTGGATATAAGCATTGAAGCCGCCACCCATGGGATGCGTTTGCACAAATTCCCAAGTCCATTTCCACACTGCAATCCGCGTAGAGGCGCTTTCGTCCGCCTGATAGTTTTTGATGGTGCCCATTCGCTCGGTAAATGTTTGCGGCAGGAAGGGAATGGCGACCAGACCAATGGTCGCAGCGCCAAGCACATATAGCATCCGTCGTTTCGCAGTGCGAAGGTAGAGAACCGCAAGCACGCCTGCGCAAACAAGCCCGGTGCGGGCCTGCACGCCAATGGGCACAAGCAGCGCTGCAAAGACAAGTGCCCCGGCATAGGCCTTCACCCGCCAATCGGGTTTGAAAATCGTGCCATGGTTGGCAAGCCATAGCGCGAGCGGAATAATCGCAATGGCGACGCAGGAAATAATGCTGCTTTCGTAAAGGCCGCTGTCAATATTGACGAGCAATACCATTACCCCATAGCCGCCGCCGCCAAAGACTGTTTTGAGCCCGCCAGTGACAATCAGGGCAGATGCGCAAAGTACCAATGTCAGTGCCAGCGCCTCTATCCTGAGCCGCGTTCGCAGCGTCAGCGGCAGAAATATCGCAAAAACCAGCGCTTTCCAGACCCAGTCCCACTTCTCCGCAGCTGCTACTGGCTCGACGGCAAATGTGTTGGAATAGGCGCAATAGCCAAGCAACAGGACGAGCAGGCCCCATCGCCCGGAGATCCGAACATCCTTTTTGTCATCGCTCAGCATGAAGCCTGCAAAGGCAAAGCCAAAAAGGATCAGGGAAAGCGGGATTGAATTCAGCAGGAAATAGCTGAGCCGCTGCGGCGCAACAATGTCCACATAGGCATAGATCAGGGTGAACAGAAATGGCCGCTTGAACGCAAGCAATAGCAGCAGGCCCAGATAGCCGACGAAGAACAGGTCACGCATCGCCTGTCCTATCCTTCTTGCTCACCGGCCTGCGGGTGGCGCTGGCAAAACCCTCTGGTTCGGCATCCGGTGCGGGCGGTTCTTCCACATCCAGATCGTCACGCTGCGACAGAAACCAGAAAGCGAGCAGGATGAGAACATGGCTCAGCAATATCGAAAAATTGTCGATCATCCGGCATTGGTCCCTGCATGCCCCGGTTCCCCATGGCATAGCGCGAAAATGAAAAATCGCGAAAAGCATTAGTGTTATTGGGTTGACGCGGCGTTAAATATTCTGCGCCTATGTGCCGACAATGTCCCGCATATTGCACGTCCTTGACCACAGCCTGCCGCTCCACAGCGGCTATACCTTTCGCACGCGAGCAATCATGAAGGCACAGGCAGGGGCTGGATGGGATGTCGCGGGGCTAACAGGTGTCCGCCATTATCAGCATGGCATTGTGCCCGATGCAGCTGACGAAATGGCAGAGGGCCTGCACTTTTATCGCACGCCAATCCTGCCATCCGGCCCTCCTTTGCTTCGCGAATGGGGTGAAGTACAGGCGCTGAGCAACCGCATAATAGCGCTGCATGCCGAATGGCCGTTTGACCTGATCCACGCGCATTCGCCCGCGCTGAACGGGCTGGCAGGCGCACGCGCTGCGAAAAAGCTCGGCCTGCCCTTTGTTTATGAAATCCGTGCCTTTTGGGAGGATGCTGCCGTTGGCAATGGCACGGGCCGCGAGGGCTCTGTCCGCTACCGTCTGACCCGCGCTCTCGAAAACCATGTCGTCAAACGGGCGGACCGGGTTGCCGTGATCTGCGAAGGACTGCGCACCGATCTGGTTGCCCGCGGCGTTGCAGCGGACAAGATCTTCGTCTCACCCAATGGCGTCGATATGGAGCTGTTCGGCAATCCGCCGCCGCCAGATACAGCATTGGCCGATGACCTGGGGCTTAGAGACAAGGCGGTTATTGGCTATATTGGCAGCTTTTATGACTATGAGGGCATTGATGACCTGATCGCCGCCATTCCACTAATGACAATCGACGCACATTTGCTGCTGGTGGGAGGCGGGCCGATGGAAGGCGCTTTGCGAGCGCAAGCCGAAGCATCCCCAGCGCGGGATCGCATCCATTTTGTTGGCCGTGTGCCACATGAAGAGGTGGAGCGCTATTACAGCCTGGTCGATATTCTGGTCTATCCGCGCAAGGCAATGCGCCTTACCGAACTGGTAACACCGCTAAAGCCTTTGGAGGCAATGGCGCAGGGTCGGCTGGTGGCCGCTTCCAGCGTTGGCGGGCACCGCGAATTGATCCACGATGGCGTCACGGGGACGTTATTTGCCCCCAATGATCCAGCCGCTGCCGCAAGGGCAATTGACGGGCTGCTCTCGGACCGCAGCCTTTGGCCCGAACGGCGGGCCACGGCAAAGGCCTTTGTCGCCAAAGAACGCAATTGGCAGAAGAACATAGTGCGTTACGATCCTGTTTACCATTTGCTGCTAGGCCGTGCTAAATATGGCTGAACCGCCATAGGTTTTTGCAAGGGTTTTCATGCAAAAGGGGTTGAAACTGGACGGACAGATGCGTGCGCTGGCCATTGCGCTGGCCGGCGCTGTTGCCATGTCGGTTGTTTCCATGATGGTTCCAGTCGGCCTTTGGGAAACAATTACTGGTTCGACCGGCATTTCCGAACTTGTTCCGGCAACCGCCGCGCCATTGGGCGATACTGCTCGTGCGATGATCGCCTTTCTGTTCGGTGCCGGGACTTTTGCCGTGCTGGCCTTGCTGTTGTTGCGTCGACCCACCGAGATGAAGCCAACGCACCCCGCCAAACCGGTAGTGGACCATGTCGAAGCAGCAGAGTCGCAGGCAGAGAGCGAATCCTTTGTTGCCAAAATGCGCGCACGGATCAGCGATTTTGTCGAAAGCCGCCGCAATGGCGTTGTCATAACCGAGCTGTCCGACTTACCGAAACTACGTCCTGGTGACGCCCATCCGGATGCGCCGCCGCGCCGGCCAATCTCTGCGCACCGCGATTTCGCACTGGTAGAGGAAGAGCCTGTTGCGCCTGTCGCGGAAGAAGGTGTCGCTGAAACCCAGACCGCGCCAACGGTAGCAGAAGAGCCGGCAGAGGCTGCTATCGAGCCGCAAACGGTTGCCATGATGGTCGATCGGCTTGAAGAGGCCTTGTCGCGCAGACAGGCTCAACTCGCCCGGCTGGAGGCGCTGGCGCAATCAGAGATCGAAAAGCCGGAGCCAGTGGCCGAGCGCGTTGAGGTGGAAATTGTGCCGCCGTCACCTATCCCGCCAGCATTGGAAGCGGTGCCCAGCGCGCCAGCCCCATCGTCGCGTCCCGATGAAATGGACGCAGCGCTGCGGTCAGCACTGGAAACGCTGCATCGCATGAATGCACGCACCCGTTAATTTTCATCATCGAGCAGCAACGCCTCCACCATCAACAGGTCACCGCTGCGGCCCGTAACCAATATGTCGGCAACCAGCCAATGGGGCAGGGCGAACTCATGCTCAGCCAATGATTGCGCAAATGCCTCTGCCAGTTCGTCGTCGTCGGCCATTCTGATGTCCAGCTGCAGCCTCTGCCCGGAAAATGTGGCGCTATGCCAATCTTGCGCTCGGCGGCGCATGACAACTGCCCCTGGCAGCAAGGCGACCAATGCCTCTGATAACGGACAGCTGCTCATGCCAGCCGGTCCAGTCGGCCTGCGATGGCTTTGGCATGGCTGTCCATAAAGGCTTCGATCCGCGCCACGGTGACGTCGCCCAGCGTCCGGCCGAGGCGCATGTCATGCACCAGCCGCGGATCATTGACCGCATGCCGCCCGAATGTGGTTGCCGGATAGTTGAATTTGATCAGAAAGTGTTCGATTTTCCGGTTGATGTGCATGTGGGGACTCCTGTGACATTGTCTGACGGCTCCATCCCGCTGCCCCCACACCCCGAGAACAAGCCAGCGAATCGGCTGGAACGAAGCATGAACAATATTGATAGGAAATTTCCTACTTGTCTAGGATAAATCCTATCCTTAAGGTGCTTCCATGGCTGAAGAAGATCCACGCGCCGCGCTTGATCGGCTGATCCGTGCCAATGGCGATGATTATGTCAGCCTGTCGCGAATGCTCGGGCGCAACGCCGCTTATGTGCAGCAATATATTAAGCGCGGCTCGCCACGACGGCTGCCGGAAAAGGAACGCGGCATTCTTGCCCGCTATTTTGGCGTCGACGAACGCAGCCTGGGTGCGCCTGATGGACCGGGTCGCGGCGGCCTGCGGCTGGTGCCAAAGCTGGCTGTTGGGGCGTCTGCGGGTGCCGGCGCATTGACCGATGCAGAGGCGCTTGCCGGCAAGGTTGGCTTTGATGAGACATGGCTGCGAAAAATGGGCCTTGATCCAGCTCAGGTCAGCCTGATCAGGGTCCAGGGCGATTCGATGCAGCCGACGCTCAATGATGGCGACGACATCATGGTCGATAATGCCGCTGCTGCGCGGCCGTTGAAAGATGGCGTCCATGTGCTGCGCATGGACGATGTGCTGATGGTCAAACGGATAAAGGTCGGCAAAGCTGGACGACTGTCAGTGCTGTCGGACAATCCTGCTTATCCCAGTTGGCCCGATGCAAATGCCTCCGCCGTAACGGTGCTGGGCCGGGTTGTGTGGGTGGGGCGAAAGCTCTGAAGCCTTGCACTGAGCCGCCAAAGCCGCCATTTGCCTATTATGTCCAACGTCACCTCCACGCTGAACAAGGAACCGCCGCTTAAGGCTGCGATCATTCCCGTCACGCCCTTGGCGCAAAATTGCACCTTATTCTGGTGTACAGAAACGATGCGCGGCGCGCTGGTTGATCCCGGTGGTGATCTCGACAAGCTGAAGGCTGCCGTCGCACAGACCGGCGTCACGCTCGAAAAGCTGCTCGTCACCCATGGCCATCTGGACCATTGCGGGCAGGCAGGCATGCTGGCGAAGGAGCTTGGCCTGAAAATCGAGGGCCCGCATGAGGATGACCGTTTCTGGATCGCGCAGCTGGATGATGATGGCCCGCGCTGGGGTATGGTGGCGCAGACATTTGAGCCTGACCGCTGGCTGGTCGATGGCGACAAAGTGACAGTCGGCAATCTGACGCTCGACGTGATCCACTGCCCCGGCCACACGCCGGGCCATGTCGTTTTCCACCATGCACCGTCGCGGCTGGCGATCGTTGGCGATGTGCTGTTCCAGGGCAGCATCGGCCGCAC
>CAYVQO010000052.1:0-8849 GCA_964452835.1 uncultured Sphingorhabdus sp.
GATTTCCAAAGGAGATCAAAATGCCCAAGCTGAAGACCAAAAGCGGTGTGAAGAAGCGCTTCAAATTCACCGCAACCGGAAAAGTGAAATGCGGTGTGGCCGGCAAACGCCACCGCCTGATCAGCCACTCCGGCAAATATATTCGCCAGAACCGCGGCACGGATGTGCTCAGCGATTCCGATGTAGCCCATGTGCGCCTGTGGGCGCCTTATGGCCTGAAATAAGGAGCGCTGAGATATGGCACGCGTCAAAAGGGGTGTAACCACCCGCGCCAAGCACAAGAATATTCTTGAGCAGGCAAAAGGCTATTATGGTCGCCGCAAAAATACCATTCGTATCGCCCGGCAGGCGGTCGAAAAGGCTGGCCAATATGCCTATCGCGACCGCAAGGTTAACAAGCGCAATTTCCGCGCATTGTGGATCCAGCGCATCAATGCCGCTGTCCGCGCCGAGGGCCTCACTTACGGCGTCTTCATGCACGGGCTGAAGCTCGCTGGCGTTGAGCTCGACCGCAAGGCGCTCGCCGACCTGGCAATGAACGAAGGCGCAGTATTTAGCGCCATCGTTGCGCAGGCGAAGGGCGCGTTGGCTAAGGCAGCTTAAACCAACCACTTCGAATAATGCGCAAATGGGCGTGGGCGGCACTTGCCGTTCGCGCCCATTTGCTTATGCAGGCGACCGTTATGACTGAGATAGCCACACTCCAAAGCCAGATCCTCGCCGCCATCGACGCGGCAGACACGCCCGATGCGCTTGAGGCCGTGCGCATTGACGCGCTCGGCAAACAGGGGAGCGTTTCGGCGCTGCTCAAAACGCTTGGAGGCATGTCGCCGGAAGAGCGTCAGCAGCAGGGGCCAATTATCAATGGCCTGCGCGAAGCTGTAACCGAGGCGATTGCGGCCAAGAAGGGCGCGCTGGAAAGTGCGATCCTGAACCAGCGTCTGGCAACTGAGCGGCTGGATATGACATTGCCTGCGCCAGAGGTTCCACGGGGTTCGGTGCACCCGGTCAGCCAGGTGATGGATGAACTGGCAGAAATCTTCGCCGATATGGGCTT
The DNA here is from genome assembly GCA_964452835.1 of uncultured Sphingorhabdus sp. GTDB lineage: Bacteria > Pseudomonadota > Alphaproteobacteria > Sphingomonadales > Sphingomonadaceae > Sphingorhabdus_B. The sequence goes on from CAYVQO010000052.1 coordinate 1,058, forward strand.
CGCCGTTGCCGAGGGGCCGGAGATTGAGGACGACTGGCATAATTTCAGCGCGCTCAACATTCCCGAAACACATCCAGCGCGGGCGATGCACGATACTTTCTATTTCCCTGATCAGATGGCGCGCGATGGCAAGAAGATGCTGCTGCGCACCCACACCTCGCCTGTGCAAATTCGCACGATGACGAGCCAGGAACCGCCGATCCGCATCATCGCACCGGGTCGGGTCTATCGCAGCGATAGCGATGCGACGCATACGCCCATGTTCCACCAGATTGAGGGGCTGGTGATCGACAAGGGTATCCATCTGGGACACCTCAAATGGACCCTGGAAACCTTCCTGAGGGCTTTTTTTGAGCGCGACGATGTCGTCCTGCGCCTGCGTCCGAGCTATTTTCCCTTCACCGAGCCATCGGTCGAGGTCGATGTTGGCTATACATTGGTCAATGGCAAACGCGTCATTGGCGGGTCCGAAGGCTGGATGGAGGTGCTGGGCAGTGGCATGGTCCACCGAAAAGTGATCGAGGCCTGCGGGCTTGACCCCAATGAATGGCAGGGTTTCGCATTCGGCACCGGCGTCGACCGGCTGGCGATGCTGAAATATGGGATGGATGACCTGCGCGCCTTTTTCGACGGCGATGTCCGCTGGCTTGCGCATTATGGCTTTAATGCGCTCGATGTCCCAACGTTAAGTGGTGGCGTTGGCAGCGGGGGAGTGGGCGCATGAAATTCTCGCTTAGCTGGCTGAAGGCTCATCTCGAAACCGATGTTGCGCTGGACGGCATACTTGATGCCCTGAACCGGATTGGGCTGGAAGTCGAAGGTGTGGAAAATCCTGCCGACGCGCTGCGGGCTTTCCGTGTGGCCAAGGTGGTCAAGGCTGCCAAGCATCCGCAGGCTGAAAAGCTGCAGGTGCTGGTCGTCGATGCAGGCGATGGTCCGGTTCAGGTTGTTTGCGGTGCACCTAATGCGCGGGAAGGGTTGACCGGCATTTTCGGACCGGCTGGCGCTATTGTGCCTTCGAACGGCATGGAATTGAAGGTCACCGCAATCCGTGGCGAAATGTCCAATGGCATGATGTGCTCTCTTGCTGAGCTCAACCTGGGCGATGACCATGATGGCATTGCCGAGCTGCCCGATGAAGCGCCCAAGGGTGTGAGCTATGCCGATTGGGCAGGGTTGGATGATCCGGTCATTGAGGTAGCAATCACCCCCAACCGGCAGGATTGCATGGGCGTGCACGGCATTGCCCGCGATCTGGCGGCGGCTGGGCTAGGCACGCTTAAGCCGTTAAAGACCCCCGTTGTGGCGGGAAGCTTTCCGTGTCCGATCGAAATCCACACCGACGATGTTGAAGGCTGTCCTGCCTTTTATGGTCGGGTGATCAAGGGTGTGACCAACGGCCAATCGCCCGACTGGATGCAGGCGCGGCTAAAGGCGGCGGGCCAGCGGCCGATCTCGGCCTTGGTCGACATCACCAACTATGTGATGCTCGATCATGGCCGCCCCAGCCATGCCTATGATCTTGCCAAGCTGACCGGTGCGGTGGTCGCCCGCCGTGCGAAAAACGGCGAACAGGTGATGGCGCTAAACGAGAAGGTCTATACGCTCACCCCCGAAATGACAGTGATCGCCGATGAAGCGCAAGTGCATGATATTGCCGGGATTATGGGCGGGCAGCATTCGGGTTGCTCCGAAAGCACGACTGATGTTTTGCTTGAAATCGCCTATTTCACCCCCGAACGGATTGCCAGGACCGGGCAGGCGTTGAACCTGACTTCGGATGCGCGCAGCCGATTTGAACGTGGCGTGGATCCCGCCTTCATGGGCTATGGATTGGAACTGATTTCGGAACTGATCCTGCAAATCTGCGGCGGGGTGGCAAGCGAGATTGTGAAGGCTGGCACGCCCCCGCTTGAGCCGCGCCATCTTGATTTCAATCCATTGCATACGGCGGCACTTGGTGGCGTGTTGGTTGATGAGGACGAGCAAAAGGCGATCTTGGGCCGTCTAGGCTTTGGCGTTGATCCTGCCTGGAAGGTGATCATCCCGACCTGGCGCCGCGATGTTGATGGCCCTGCTGATCTGGTTGAGGAAATCGTCCGCATTCACGGCATTGACAAAGTGCCCTCAACGCCGCTGCCACGCGCTGACGGGGTGGCAAAGCCGACTGCGACGCCGCAGCAATCGCTTGAGCGCAAGGTTCGTCGGGCGGCGGCGGCGCGCGGATTGGATGAGGCGATCAACTGGTCGTTCCTTTCCGAAAAAGAGGCTTCAGCCTTTGATGGCGGCGCATGGACGCTGGCCAATCCGATTTCGGAAGACATGAAGGTGATGCGGCCGTCACTGCTCCCCGGCCTGCTGTCTGCCGCGCGGCGCAATATGGATCGCGGTGCAACATCGGTTCGGCTGTTTGAGGTGGGGCGGCGCTATTTGACCGATCAGGAGCGGCTGACGGTTGGGATCGTCCTTGCGGGTGAAAAGGCACCGCGCGGCTGGGCTACGGGCAAGGCTGCAAAGTTTGACGCTTATGATGCCAAGGCCGAGGTGCTGGCTTTGCTTGCTGCTGCTGGGGTCGCAACCAATGGCCTGATGGTGCTGGGTGACGCGGGCGCACATTATCATCCCGGGCAGTCCGCAACGGTGCGGATGGGGCCGAAAAATGTGCTCGCAGCCTTTGGCACATTGCACCCGGCGACTGCAAAGCTGTTCGACCTTGATGGCGCAGTAATTGCTGCCGAAATTTATCTGGATGCCATTCCTGCGAAAAAGTCCGCAGGCTTCGCCCGCCCAGCCTATATGCCGCCGCTGCTGCAGGCCGTGACGCGGGATTTTGCATTCCTTGTGTCGGCCGAACTGCCCGCCGGAGACCTTGTCCGTGCGATCAAGGGCTGTGACAAGCACAATATTGTTGCTGCCCGCCTTTTTGATCGTTTTGCCGGACCGGGTGTACCCGAAGGGCAGGTTTCGCTGGCAGTTGAGGTGACGCTGCAACCAGCGGAGAAGAGCTATACCGACGAGGAATTGAAAGCCATTTCAGACCGCATCGTGGCCGCTGCTGGAAAATTGGGGGCAGTATTGCGCGGATGATGCCGCTTTAGCGATTGTTACTTGCCTCTTTGGCCTCGTCCATGCTGTTAGCTGACAGGCAGACTGACTTGTGGCCGTGAGAGGTTGTTGTGATGGAGATCGCAAAATCGCTGAAGCACCTGATCATTGTCCTTGCCGCTGGCACGACAGCTTGCGGCGGTGGCGGTGACTCCGGCGGTTCGGGAAATCCGGTCACCATTCCGCCGACGGCGACTACGCCGTCGCCCTCGCCGCCGCCCTCGTCGGCCTGCAGCCTGCGTAACCGGCAGGATTTTGCCTTTTCGGTGCTGAATGAATGGTATTTGTTCCCTGAAACCTTGCCGACTTCGCTTGATCCGACACCTTATAGTAGCGTTCAGGCCTATATAGACGCGCTAACCGCAACCGCTCGTGCGCAGGGGCGTGACCGCTTCTTCACATATATTACGTCAATCGCCGAGGAGAATGCCTTTTTCGCATCGGGGGCGACGGCCGGTTTCGGTGTTCGGTTCGCTTATCAAGGGAACCGTCTGTTCGTTATAGAGGCCTTTGAAGGTGCGCCCGCTCTGACTGCCGGAATAGATCGTGGTGCAGAGATAGTCGCGATTGGCACATCGGAGACCAATCTGGTTGCGGTATCCGATATATTGGCAAGCCAAGGGGTAAATGGCGTGAACACTGCGCTTGGGCCGAGCACTGCAGGCACAACCCGCATATTGCGTGTTACCGATGCGTCTGGAACACGCAATGTGGCGGTCACAAAAGCTGACTTTACCATCACACCACTGTCGCCGCGCTATGGTATAAGGGTGATCGACAATGGCGGCGGGCAACGCGTCGGCTATATCAACATGCGCACTTTCATTTCCACTGCCGATAACCAGCTGCGCGATGCCTTCGCCGATTTCCGGTCGCAGGGTATTACCAATTTCGTGATTGATTTCCGCTACAATGGCGGAGGTCTGGTATCGACCGCAGAGTTGATGGGGGATTTGATGGGCGGCAATCGTGCCCCAAGCGATGTTTTCTCAATCACGCGTTTTCGTAATTCCAAATCCTCCAATAATGAAACCCGCCGGTTCCGACCACAATCGCAATCGGTTTCGCCGGTAAAGATTGCTTTCATTTCCACCGGTGCCACGGCTTCTGCAAGCGAACTGGTGATGAACAGCTTCGTGCCGCATCTGGGCGTCAATGCAGGCTTGGTAGGCAGCAACAGCTTTGGAAAACCCGTTGGCCAAATTGCCCTTGATCAATCAGCCTGTGATGACCGTTTGCGTGTCGTCGCCTTTGCAAAGGACAACGCTTCAGGTCAGGGCGATTATTTTTCGGGCCTGGCTGGGACCATGCGTACCACATGCGCAGCGGCGGACGACATCAGTCGGCCATTGGGCGATCCGACTGAGGCATCATTGCGGACGGCGCTGGACTTTATTGCCGGGCGCAGTTGTACCCCGGTATCGGCCGCGGCTGCCAAACAGGCAAGTCAGGAAGGCAAGCTTCGCCAAGTTATGCCTTTGCCCGAAAATCCCAATGTCGCCCAACGTGAGGTGCCCGGGTTGTTCTAGCCCAGCCTTGCCTGCACCAACCTATGCAAATCCTGCTCGGGCCGAGCGCCATAATGGCTGATCACTTCGGCGGCGCACACCGCACCCATCGTCAGGCAATCGGAAAGGCTGCGCCCCTCGGCCAGTCCTGCAAAGACGCCTGCTGCAAATAAATCGCCCGCACCGGTCGTATCAACCACCCTTGAGACGGGCTCAGCGGCAACACGGGCATGTTCTGCTCCGCGGTGGGCCTCTGCACCTTCGGCTCCATGGGTGCATACCAGCATGGGCACGCGTGCGGCCAATCTGGCCACCGCAGCTTCGGTATCATCCGTCTGCATCATGGCGCGCACTTCAGTATCATTGGCAAAAAGCAGATCGAGCGAGCCATCGTCCATCAAGGCAAAAAATTCGTCGCGGTGACCATGAACCACAAAGGCATCGGAGAGTGTGAGCGCAACCTTTCGTCCCGCCCGCTTGGCCATCGCAATGGCTTTGGTCATTGCCGCTCGCGATTCCGGCGCATTCCACAGATAGCCCTCAAGATAGAGCCATGCGGCGCCATCGATTTTCTCTTGGTCGAGTGCAGTTTCAGGCAGATATTGGGCAGCGCCCAAAAAAGTATTCATGGTCCGCTGACCATCGGGTGTGACCAGGATCAGGCAGCGTGCTGTCGGCGGCTGCCCTGGGCGCGGCGCGACAGAAAAGTCGATTCCGCCGGCGCGAATGTCATGCGCAAAAACCTCGCCCAACTGATCATCGGCCACTTGCCCGATAAAGGCGGTTTTCTTGCCAAGCTGCGCCAGTCCGGCCAGCGTGTTGGCAGCACTGCCGCCGCTAATTTCGCGCCCTGGCCCCATCGCGCCATAAAGCGAATCTGCGCGGTCCGCATCAATCAGGGTCATGCCCCCCTTGGTAAGCGCCTGTGCCTCAATAAAGCTATCGGTGGCATCGGCAATCACATCGACAATAGCATTGCCAACAGCCAGTACGTCATAATGAGGGGCAGTCATGATGGGTAAAAATCCTCGTAAAATTTGCCGCGCCCTAATCGCCAATCCGGCAAAGGGCAAGCCGCTTGCCTTTGGCGTCTTATATAGCTAATACACCCCGATGTTGCGCGCAATTACGCTTGGCTTTTCCAGTCTTTCCGACCGCCGGGTCATGCAACTGCTGGCCAAGGTCATGGCGCTGACATTTGCAGCGTTCGTCGCGCTTGGCCTGCTGCTCTGGTATGGCATTGATGGCGTGCTCGCCCATTATGGGCTGAACGAGGAAGCCGGTTTAAGCGCGCTTATTTCCGTGCTTTTTCTACTATTCGCTGGATGGGTCCTATTCCGTAGCGTGGCGATGGCCATGACCTGGCTATTCGCTGATGACATTATCGATGCGGTCGAAGACAGATATTACCCCTTCGCCGCCATTCAGGGCCAGCGCCCGACCTTTGCCATGGCTGCGCGGATGGGGCTGCGCTCAATCGGGCGGGCTGTGGGCTATAACTTGCTGATGACTCCCGTCTACCTGATCCTGCTCTTTACGGCTATCGGCACACCGCTCGCCTTCCTGCTGGTCAATGGCTATTTGCTCGGCCGGGATCTGGAAGATATGCTGGTCGTCAGGCACGGGCCAGAGCGGGCCGCGCTTGGGGCGATCCGTCGGTTCGTTTTGGGGCTGGCAAGCGTCGCTGCGATGCTGATACCCATAGCGCAATTCATCATCCCGGTTGTCGCCACAGCCGCGGCCGTGCATATGGCGCATGACCGGACGGGGAAGATTTGACAATGCGGTTGGTTATAGCTGCGGGAATGGCGTTGGCGCTTTCGGCCTGTGGAGGCAGTGGCGGGGCAGCGCCACCACCACAAGCGATGCCGATCCCCAAAGACCGTCCTGCGGCCACGACGCCGCCGCCTGCTGCCAAAATCGAACGGCGCACCGCAGAGAAGGGACTGGGCGATGTGCTGGGTAAAGGCGTGGCTGATCTGAAGCGCATGTTCGGCGAACCGCGCATTGATGTGGTGGAGGTTTATGGCCGAAAGCTGCAATTTGTTGGAAAACCCTGCATCTTGGATGCTTATCTCTACCCGGATGGCAAGGGTGGGGCGGAGATTGTAACGCATATTGACGCACGGCGCAGCGACGGGGCAGAGGTTGACCGTGCCGCTTGTGTCAACGCGCTGATGCGGCGCTGAGCTCGTTCAGCGCCCATAAGGCCGCTTCGCGCACCACTTCATTTGCATCGTCAAGCAGTGCCGAGAGCGGCGCAATCAAGGCTCCGTCGCCGCTATTCCCCGCCGCTATCGCCACGTTGCGAATAAAGCGGTCGCGTCCCGTGCGTTTGATTGGCGATCCTGAAAACAGCGTGCGAAAGGCCGCATCATCCAGTGCCAGCAAATCGGCCAGGCGCGGCGCAGCCAGTTCGGCACGTGGCAACAACGCCTTGTTGGCCGCTGCACTTTGCGCGAATTTATTCCACGGGCAGACCGCAAGGCAATCGTCGCAGCCATAAATATGATTGCCGATGGCGCGGCGAAATTCATGCGGGATGGGGCCTTTATGCTCAATCGTTAGATAAGAGATACAGCGCCGCGCATCGAGCCGATAGGGTGCTGGAAAGGCGTCGGTCGGGCAGGCGGACTGGCAAGCATTGCAACTGCCGCAGCGGTCCGAACCCGGCGCATCGGTTTGAAGTTCCAGCGTCGTATAGATTGCCCCCAGAAACAGCCAACTGCCATGCTCTCGGCTGACGACATTGGTGTGTTTGCCCTGCCAGCCTAGGCCTGCAGCCTCGGCCAGCGCCTTTTCCATCACCGGAGCGGTGTCGACAAAGACCTTCACCGCGCCGCCCGCCTGATGCACCAGCCAGCCCGCCAGCCGCTTCAGCGCGCCCTTGACGACATCATGATAATCGCGCCCACGCGCATAGACCGAAATGCGCCCACGATCCGGATGACTATCCAGCGTCAGGGGGTTTTCGGCTGGGGCATAGCTCATCCCCAGCATGATGACGCTGCGGACCTCCGGCCATAGCGTCGCCGGGTCGGAGCGTTGGTCAATCCGCCCCTCCATCCACAGCATGTCGCCATGGCAGCCGTCTGCCACCCATGCGCGCAATCGCTCGCCCGCATTGGGCGCGAGTTCGGCCTTGGCGATGCCGCACACCGCAAACCCTTCTGACAGCG
>CAYVQO010000052.1:8949-13680 GCA_964452835.1 uncultured Sphingorhabdus sp.
TTGGGCGCGAGTTCGGCCTTGGCGATGCCGCACACCGCAAACCCTTCTGACAGCGCACGCTCTTTCAGCGCGTTAACCATATTTGTCTTGTCTCTTTTCATGCGCTGACTCTATCAGAAGGCTGACTGTTTAAGGGGCAATTTACCACATGCAGCATGCAATCGAGGCGCGCGGGCTTGTCAAGATATTCGACGGCTTCCGCGCAGTGGATGGCGTTGATTTGAATGTGCCGGATGGCAGCATTTACGGCATTTTGGGCCCCAATGGCGCTGGCAAGACCACGCTGCTGCGCACACTGCTAGGCATTATTGATCCCGATGAAGGCGTGCGAACATTGCTCGGGTCAGATAGGCCAATCACCCAATCGCGCAATGTCGGCTATTTGCCTGAAGAGCGCGGGCTGTATCAGTCGATGCGCGCAGTTGATACCATTGCCTTTATGGGCGCGTTGCGTGGGCTGTCGCTAAAGGAAGGCGCGGAAAAGGGTAGGGCGCTTCTGGAGGAGGCAGGGCTGGGCTATGCCGCAGACCGGCAGATCCGGCAGCTTTCCAAGGGCATGGCGCAGACTGTGCAGCTGATGGGCACAATTGTTCATGACCCCAAGCTGATTGTGCTCGATGAGCCTTTTTCCGGTCTCGATGCGCTCAATCAGGCAAAGCTCGAAAAGATGATCCGTGCGCAGGCGGCAAAGGGCGTTACGGTGATTTTCTCCACCCATGTCATTGCCCATGCAGAGCGGCTGTGTGAGCGGATTGCGATCATCGCCAAGGGCAAGGTCAGTTTCGACGGGCTGGTCAGCGAGGCGCGCGACCGGTTGCGGCCGCAAGTGCATCTGGAAACCGAAACGCTGGATGGCCCATGGCGCAGCGCGCTGCCTGCCGACGTGAAACCGCAAGGGCATTGGTGGCATTTCACCTTGCCCGAAACCGGGGTGGAGCCGCTGCTGACGGCCTTGGTGGAAGGCAAGGCAGGCGTGAAGTCGCTGTCGATTGAACGCCCCGGCCTGCACGACGCCTTTGTAGCCATCGCTGGAGAGGCGGTTGCTGCCGAAATGGATCAGCCCTTGGCAGGAGAGCTGCTGTGAAAGAGATTATCCGCGCCGCATTTGTGATTGCCCGCCGCGATTTTACCGCGATCATCTATTCAAAGGCGTTTATCTTCTTCCTTCTTGGACCATTTTTCCCGGTGCTGGTAGGCATTGCGGCTGGTAGCTTGGGCGGTCAAATTGCCCGTGAGGCTGCACGGCCGGTTGTTGGCCTTGCCATGGCGCAGGCGGATTCACAGAAAATCCTGGCGGCGCGGGAAACGCTGTCCGCCAACATGGGGCAAAATTATTTCACCGAAATGAAGGTGGTTGGCGATGCCGCCAAGGAACCGAGTCGGAATCCGCAGGATTATCTGAAAAAGAAGGAAGATAATCTGAGCGTGGTGGTAACCGGAACACTGGCACAGCCTGTGATTACAGGTACCGGCGGAGCAGTTGACCGGGAACGGGCCGATATCGAATTGCTTGCCGCGCATGCGCTGAACCCCGGTGCCATAAAGCTGCCAACGGCAAAGGCCGATATCGTCGTTGAAACCGCCAATAATGACAAACAGCTGCGCACCATTACCGCGCAGGGCGGGCAGATATTGGTTTTCTTTATCACCATGTTGCTGGCGGGCATGGTGCTCTCCAATCTGGTGGAGGAAAAATCAAACAAGATTATCGAGATATTGGCTGCCTCCATCCCCATGGAGTCGGTGTTTCTGGGCAAGCTTTTTGCGATGCTTGCCATGGCCTTGCTTGGCGTATTTGTTTGGACCAGTTTCGGCGTTGCGGGGCTATATTTTGCGAAGGAAGCCATTCCGGCATTCACCATGCCCGCCGTTGGCTGGCCGATCTTCATTGCCCTTTGCTTTACCTATTTCATCATGGCTTATCTGATGCTCGGTGCGCTTTTCCTGGGCATTGGTGCCATGGCGGCAACGGTGCGTGAGGTGCAGACGATTTCGATGCCTGTGACGATGGCGCAGCTGATCAATTTCTTCTTTGCATCCTATGCGCTGACCAAGACGGGGCAGCCTGTGGAGGTCTTTGCCGCCATCTTTCCCTTTAGCTCGCCCTTCGCGATGATTGGTCGTGCTGCGCTGGAGCCTGTGCTGTGGCATCATGCCGTTGCCATAATCGGCCAATTCTTCTTCGCTATCCTGCTGTTGCGGCTGGGCGTAGTGCTGTTCAAAAAGAATGTGATGAAATCGGGCAGCGCAGGCCGGATAAAGGATGGCGGCAGGAAGAAGCTGTTCGGGCTGGTTGCATTGGGGCGCAAATAGAGTTGATCAGCGAATCCAGTTGCATATCGAAACGGGATTGACATTATTGTCAGCAATGGCACTGTCCGCCCTGAGAAGAGGATCCCAATATGGCCACAGCCCCTGCACCTGATTTCAGCGCCACTCAAAGCAGTGAAACGCTCCCTTGGGAAGTCAACGCCGCTCCGCACCATTGGGATGTATCCGGACCGCAAATCTATGTTGAGGACCGCTGGCATCCCATTTTCAAGGAGATGCGCGAAAAGGCCCCGATCAACAAGATCACCGGCAGCGATTTCAACGATTACTGGAATATCACCACGCTTAAGGCGATCCAGCATGTGGAGGCTTTACCGGACATTTATTCCTCTTCCTATGAGAATGGGGGTATCACAATCGTCGCTGACGACGATCTGAAAGAGGCGATCCCGGAGGACGAACGGATTGTGATGCCGATGTTCATTGCCATGGACCGGCCCAAGCATACTGAAGAACGTCGCGTCATTGCCCCTGCCTTTACGCCGGGTGAAATGGAGCGGATGTCGACCGAAATCCGCATGCGCACGGGCGAATTGCTCGATTCTTTGCCCATCGGCCAGAGCTTTGACTGGGTGGATAAGGTCTCAATCGAGCTGACTACAGGCATGCTGGCCTTGCTGTTTGATTTCCCCTGGGAGGACCGCCGCCTGTTGACCGAATGGTCTGACTGGGCAGGCGATGTTGAGCTGTTCCGCACAGAGGAAACGCGAAAGAAGCGGCTCGAAAAAATGTTTGAAATGGGTGCCTATTTCCAGCGGCTTTGGGATGAGCGCGCCAGCAAGGGTGAGGCCCCTGATCTGATCAGCCGAATGATCCACAGCCCCATGAAAAACATGACGCAGTGGGAATATATGGGCAACCTGATCCTGCTGATCGTTGGTGGCAATGATACAACGCGCAATTCGATGTCTGGCTATGCTTACGGCCTGCACTCGTTCCAGGATGAACGCGAGAAGCTGGAGCAGAACCCGGCGCTGATCCCCAATGCGGTCAGCGAGATCATCCGCTGGCAAACGCCGCTGGCGCATATGCGCCGCACCGCCATGCAGGACCATGACCTGTTTGGTGCTCCGATCAAGGCGGGTGACAAAGTGATCATGTGGTATCTCTCCGCCAACCGCGATGAAAGCGTGTTTGAAAATCCTGACAAGCTGATTGTGGACCGCGAAAATGCGCGGCGACATCTGTCCTTTGGCTATGGTATTCACCGCTGTGTCGGTGCGCGGCTGGCCGAACTGCAGATTCGCATATTGCTGGAGGAAATGGCTACGCGGCGCTTGCGTCCCAATGTGGTGGCAGAGCCAGAGCGCGTCGCCGGTTGCTTTGTGCATGGCTATCGCAAAATGGATGTTGAGCTTTCTAAATATTGACGTGAAACCTTTTGCCCAGTCGCATCGTATTTCCGATCAGTTGATCAGAAAAAGGATGACAGGCATGGACTATACAAAACGCGAAATGCTTCGCTTTGCCGGGATTGGGGCGATTGCGCTTACCTTTGGCTGCGGGGAAACCGCAGATGCGCGAAAAGGCAAATTCGCTGTCACCAAGACTGACGCTGAATGGAAGAAACAGCTGTCGCCCGCGGCCTACCGTGTGTTGCGGCAAGAGGATACTGAGCGGCCTTTCTCCAGCCCACTTGACAAGGAAAAGCGCAAAGGCACATTTATCTGTGCAGGCTGCGCGCAGCGATTATTCTCCTCGGCGCATAAATATGACAGCGGCACTGGCTGGCCGAGTTTCTGGCAACCGCTGGCGGGCGCTATTGGCACCGCGACGGATTACAAGCTGGGCTACGCCCGCACCGAAGTGCATTGCGCACGGTGCGGCGGGCATTTGGGCCATGTATTCAACGATGGGCCAAAGCCAACCGGCAAACGCTATTGCATGAACGGAGTCGCGATGAAATTCGTCGCTGGTTAACGTTTACTCAATGCCTGAAAAATCGAGACCCTCTGATTTTTCGCCATCCTTTTTGGGCGCAGTATCATCCTTGCCGCCGCTTTCGATCAGCGCAAGGATAGCATTGCCGCGTCCGTCCTGCGCGGCATAGTCACGTGCGGAATAGCCGGCCACTGAGTCCTGTTTGTCCGGATTCGCCCCAGCCTTCAGCAACAGGCGGACCATTTCGGCATTGCGCAATTGCACCGCACGGATCAGCGCCGTTTCGCCGGCGCGGTTTACGGCATCGACTTCGGCTTTCAGCTGCAGCAACAGCGATGCACCGTCGCCCCAGCCCAGCTGGACGGCCAGCATCAGCGGCGTAACACCCCGTTTATCGGCGATATTGGGCTTTGCCCCTTTGCCCAGAAGAAAGCCTAACCATTCAATATCACGCCGCTGGGTGACAATATGCAGTGCCGTCTGGCCGGTGGAATCGTCCTTGGTATTGATGATGACGGA
>CAYVQO010000053.1:0-13653 GCA_964452835.1 uncultured Sphingorhabdus sp.
GACATCGCATCCTCTGGGCTCTTCCCGCCCCATATGATGAACTGGAACACCGGGTAAAAGCGCTCGCATTCGTCCAGCGCCAAATCGATGATCGTCTGTGCCTGATCAACACCCAGCATGCCATTGGGTGGAAGCAGGCTGCCGTTGCGGAAAAGGACGATTCCATTTTGTGACCAGAGATCAAAATGGCCAAGCCATAGCTGTTCGTTGATCAGCCCCAGCGCCTTGTAAATATCATCATGCTTGTCGGACGGCGCTGTAATGTCAGGAAAGGCCAGCAATTGCAGCGCATTATCCTCTTCGCGCCAGATGGCGCGCAGCTGATAGCTGGTCCAGCTGCCCTTGAATTCGGCTGTAACCTCTTCATCGCTGATGATGTCATAGTCCCAGCCGCGTGCCTCAAACAGCGCCGCCAGCATGTCGAGCGGCGCCGATTCCTCACGCTCCAGCTCGCCATATTCCTCTTCCTGATCGCGCATTGCGGCCCTGCCTTGTCGTTGCAAGTGTAAATGCCCGTTGCTGGAATCGGGCGCAAGCGGCTTGGCGCGCTGACGCGCACAAGTCTGTGGGCGGTTTGTGGATAAGGCTCGCCGGGCTATTTTTTTGGGGTACGCGCTTTGGACGGTGCCTTGGGTTTCGCAGTTGCTTTTGAGGCAGTAGTCGTCCCCATTGCGGCTTCAAGCTTCGCCACACGCGCCTTCAACTCGTCCGCCTCGGCCCGTGCGGTTGCGGCCATCTGCTTGACGGCTTCAAATTCTTCACGACTGACAAGATCAAGGCCAGATACCCATTCGCGTGCACGCTCCTTGAAACCGGCCTCTGCCTCGCGGCCCATGCCGGCAAAAGTGCCTGCCATTCCTGTCAGCACCTTTGAAATATCGTCAAAAATCCGCTTCTCGCTTTGCATGGTTCAGTTTCCAATATCGCCGCTTACTGCGGGTACATATAGGCGCTCAGCCTCTGGGTTCAATCGGTCGATCTGGTAATTCAGGATTGCCGCGAAGCTCAACCAGGCAAGATAGGGAACCATCAACCATGCCGCCGATTTGCGGATCCGTCCAAAGACAAAGGTCGTCGCTAGCGCTACGGCAAATATGGCGAGTATCAGATAAAATGCGCTCGTCACCTGATGCCGCCCGAAAAACAGCGGTGACCACATCAGGTTCAGGGCAAACTGGCCGACGAACAAACCCACACCCAACAGACGCTGCGGTGCGCTGCGTGCATTCAGGATGATGGCAAGAGCCAGTCCGGTCATGAAATAGAGGATCGGCCAAACGACACCGAACACCCATCCTGGCGGTTGCGCTTCCGGCTTTACCAGTTCCTGATACCAGCGATTTTCTTCACCCGAACCGGCAATGCTACTCGACAGGAAGCCAAGCAACATCGTCAGCGGGATGATGAACAGAGCCCAACGTACCAGCGACATCCTGAGCTGTCCGGGAGAAGCCAATTGACTCATGGGTTTAACATCTTTCCTCTGCGAGAATCCCTATCGCCTTTCATAGGCACGCCGCGCAGATACAACAAGGCCGCTCACCTGTTCAGGTCAGCGGCCCCCTATGTTGTCCTTTGTCGAGACGCATAGCGTGCGCCTCGTAAAGATCGTTAGCCCTTGCGGCAGCCTGTCAGCGCCATTGAACCAAAGGCGCCGGCCTTAACTTCGCCGCTGATATTGTCGCCATCGACGGTTGCAGTCGCTTCCAGCGTCATCGGCATTGGCACAGTCATGTCCATTTTCCAGCTGAGCGTGTTGCCATCGACGGTGCCATTGGCAATGTCCATCGAGCCAAGGCTGCCAGCCATTTTGCCGGAGAAGCTGCCACCATCGCTATTGACGGTAAGAACAGACTTCTGGTCACCCATCGGGCTTTTTACGGTAACGTCCCAATCGCCATCTACTGCGGCCATATCTGCATTCCTCTCTTTAGTGGGGCATGTTGCGTTTTTGCTAGTAACATCAGTGTTAGCAGCAGTCTTGGTAGCAGCTTCGGCGGCCATTTCAATCGGCAATCCAAGCGATTCCAGCTGTGGCTTCACCTTTGCCGCATCGCCCACCACCAGCCAGGTGAACTTGTCGGGATTGACCTTTGCCTTGAACGCAGCATTCATATCCGCAGGAGTCAGCTTGCGATAACGATCAGCCAGCGTTTCCACATAAGTGAAGGGACGTTTGAGCAGCCGGTCCTGCTGCATCTGCCCCATCACTGCTGCAGAAACTTCATAACTGCCCGGCAGCTCCAATATGCTGCCATTGACCGTCAGGTCACGTTCGGCAGAGGTTGTACCCTTATCGCCAGTAAAATCCTTCAAATGGCCGATAAGCGCCGCAACCGAAGGGCCGGTTTGGTTGGTTTGCACTGGCGCGCCGATCCCGAATGTAATCCGGTCGACCCGGCTGGGAATTTGCGAATATGTACCATAGGACCAGCCCTTTGTCTCACGCAGGTCCATATTCAGGCGCGCCGTGAAATCGCCGCCAAAGACGTCATTGGCGGCGCGGAAGGTGAAAAGATCATCGCCGCCCTTTGCGTTCAATACCTGTCCGGCCAATATCATTGACTGCGGCGAATTGGGCCTGTCGACGAGAATGATCCGGCCCTTTTGTTCCGGAATCGGCGAGGTAAAGGCTTTGGCCGGTGCCGCCTTAGCCGCAGGCTTCCAGTTTCCAAACTCCTTGTTCAACAATGCAGTGATTTCCTTCAACGAGGTATCACCGACAACGAAAATCTCGGCTTTGGCCGGATGGATCCACGCCCCATGAAACGCCGCCAGGTCCGCCTTGGTGAGCGATTGTACTGCTTCGGGATTACCGCTGCCTGATTGGGGACCGCCATAGGGATGGTTTGCGCCATAGATGATCGCAGGCAGTTTGCGTGATGCAATCCCCTGCGGCACTGCACTTTCCTGCGCAATCCGGTTGAGCTGCTGGACGCGAACACGCTCCAGCTCTTTTTCTGCGAGTGCTGGATTTTTGACCACATCGGCGAGCAATGCCAGCGACGCCTTCAAATTGGGTTTGATCGCACGCACACTGGCGACTGTGCGGTCAGGTGAACTGAAAACGTTGACGTCAGCGCCAAGCCGCTCCTCCGTTTCTGCCAACTGCGTTGCAGTAAGCGACGTGGTGCCTTCCATCATCATGGTGTTAAGCATTGCCGCTGTACCACGCTTGTCCACGGGATCTGCGGCATAGCCGGCATCAAAGCTGACTGCTACGCGCACCGACGGCACAGCATTGCGCTTCGCAAAAAATACCTTGATGCCATTCTGAAGCGTTCCCTGTTCAACCGTCGGGAAATCCACATTGGGTGTGCTGCCCGGCTCTGGCATCTTGCTGCGATCAGCGGCTGGGGACGCCTTAACCGTCGCCGGAGCATCGCTGCCAGGCTGGATATAGAAAGCAGGAGCAGTCAGCCCGCCGGTACGCACGGCACCAGCCCCGCCCGGCACTTCCTGATAGGTATCACGCTGGCCCGGCTCGACCACAATTTCCAACACGGGTCGACTTAGCCATTTCTGCATCGCAGCTTTGATTGTGTCAGGATTCAATCCAGCCAGACGTTCCAGTTCCTTTTTGTAGAATTGGGGATCGCCGGTAAAAAGTTGGCCCTGAGCCAAAGCCACGGCCTTGCCACCAAAGCCACCAATCTGTTCCAAACCATCAATTCGGGCTGCGGCCTCGCTGGAAGCAACGCGTTGGACTTCATCGGCAGTCGGGCCATTGGCAATAAATTCAGCCATTAATTCGTCCAGCCGCTTGCCAAGCGCAGCGGCATCGCCGCCCGGCTTCACATCGGCTTCGACATGGAACACACTGGCATGCACAAAGGGGAGCACATAGGAGCTGACGGACACTGCGCTTTGCTCTTCACGGACAAGAATATTGTCCAAGCGCGAGCTGGCCAAGCCACCCAGCACCGATGCACCGGCGCGCAGAGCCGTAAATTCGGGATCAGCAAGACCCGGCACCACCCAATTGCGATAAATGCGCGTCGTGGGCACGGTGTCTTTCAGGACGATCTTCTTGCGCTCAGGCAATGTCGTAATCGGCGCATCTACCGGCGGGACGTCACGACCACGCGGAATGTCACCGAACCATTTTTCTACAAGCGGCTTTGCACTCTTGGCATCGATATCGCCTGCCAGCACCAGCACAGAATTGTTCGGGCCGTAATAATCTTTGAACCATTGCTTGAAATCATCAAGCTTGGCAGCAGCAAGATCCTCTAGGCTGCCAATGGTGCTGTGATGATAGGGGTGACCTTTGGGGAAGAGGTTTTCCGATTGGGCATATTCCACCAGACCATAGGGCTGGTTGTCCCCCTGACGCTTTTCATTGGAGACCACACCAATCTGGGTTTTGACCGATTCTTCAGTCAGCCCACCAAGCAGATGACCCATGCGGTCGCTTTCCAGGAAGAGCGCGGATTCAAGCGCGCTGGTCGGCACATTCTGGAAATAATTGGTGCGATCCAGCCAGGTCGTGCCGTTGAGGTCAGTTGCCCCAATTTTTTTGGTATATTGGAAGTAATCACCCGGCGCATTTTCGCTGCCATTGAACATGATGTGCTCGAACAGATGGGCAAAACCGGTCTGCCCCTTGGGCTCGTGCTTTGAACCCACGCCGTACCAGATCGACACTGCAACAATGGGAGCCTTGCGGTCTTCATGCACCAGCACTTTCAGGCCATTGTCCAGAGTGAATTCTTCATAGGGAATATTCACTTGTTTGACGAGGTCAGCGACAGGTGCTGGCTGTCCTTGCGCAAACGCCGCGCTGGACAGGGCCGTGGTCGAAAAGGCCAGGGCAAGGGTTAGTCTACGGATCATGTTTATGCTCCCCAAGAGTCGTAAAATACTGCGCGCGGACCATAGTGAGGCGCTGTGTAAACACAAACGCTAGCGACCGGGTGGCAGGCGCTTTTCGACAAAAGGGCAACAAAAGCCGATTGGCAGCTTCTATAGCTCAACCAGTTTCAGCAGCTTCCGCTCCACAGGAGCAAGCACAGGGGCCAGTTCGTGCCCCCGCTTTAGCACGGCCCCGCCCTCTCCGAGCAGCGCCCACATTCCTTGCTTTTGGCGCAAGGCAGGGTTTTTGATGATGCGATATTCGGGCCGCTCAGCCGTTCGCCGGAACGCGGAAAATATCGCCATGTCGCGGCCAAGGTCGATAGCATAGTCGCGCCAGTTTCCTGCGGCGACCATGCGGCCATAAAGGTCCAATATTCGGGTAAGTTCGGCGCGCTCAAAACCAACTTGTGCGGTCAAGCGCATGGTCAGCGGAAAGGGCGTAATGACTGCGCTCAAGCCGACTTCCGTCCCCCCCGCTTGCGTGCCGCACTTTTCGCAGCGGCTGCCGCATCCCGTTCTTCCAATAAAATTGCCAGCCGTTTCTGCAGCGTTTCCATCTCGCATTGCAGAATTTCCAGCTTTTGCGTCGCGGGGTCGAACCGTTCGGTGCAGGGCGTTCCATAAGGCACGAAATTCTGGGTTTCGGGCTTCACTTCAACCAGCGTTGGCTTGGCCGGTATGCCAACCATCGTCGCCCCTTCAGGCACATCCTTTGTCACCACCGCATTGGCCCCGATCCGGCTGTTGGCACCAACCGATATAGGGCCAAGAATTGCCGCTCCCAGGCTGATGATCACATTATCGCCGATGGTTGGATGGCGTTTGCCTCCCACGCCGCCAGTCGGGTTGGTCCCGCCCAGTGTTGCGCCCTGGTAAATGGTGACATTATCGCCAATTTCCGCGGTTTCACCGATCACAACAAAACCATGATCGATAAAGAAATGCTTGCCGATTCTGGCCCCGGGATGGATGTCGATTGCGGTCAGAAAGCGCGCAATATGGTTTACCATTCGCGCCAGCAAATACATTTCGCCCTTGAACAGCCAATGCGCAACGCGGTGCAGACCAAGCGCCCATACGCCCGGATACAACAATATCTCCCAACGCGAACGCGGAGCGGGATCGCGCGCCTTGATCGAGTCAAGATATTCGACAAAATTGTTGAACATCGGCCTCAAATCTCCTGCGGCACCGGCGTCCCGATTTGGCATATGGCTGTTCTGCCTTCTTCCAATTTGGGTCGCGACTAGAAAGTTACAATGGCTAATTCGCTTTGACCAGCAATTTGGTTGCATGGCGCATGATAACAGGTGGTAAATATCGGATCATTCGATTAATAGGGGCAGATTGATCGAAAGGCCCGCAGAGTGAGCACCTACCTTCCCACGCTCAAGCAGCTGCAATATCTGGTTGCACTGGAGGAACAGGGCCATTTCGGCAAGGCAGCCGATGCCTGCTATGTGACCCAATCGACTCTGTCTGCGGGGATTCGGGAACTGGAGTCGCTGCTTGGGCTGGTGCTGGTAGAACGGACCCGGCGCGTGGTGCGCTTCACCCCGCTGGGCAAGAAAATCGTCGCCAAGGCGCATCGCATATTGAGGGAGGCTGAGGAATTGGCCGATATGGCCCGTGCCGCTGGCACGCCCCTGGCCGATGAGCTTCGCATGAGCGTAATCCCGACCATAGCACCATTCCTGCTGCCCAGAATGCTGCCGCAATTGCGGCAGAAATATCCGGAGTTGAAACTCTATCTGCGCGAAGAAACCAGCGCAGCAGCAGTCGAGGCGTTGCATAAGGGGCAAGTGGATTGCGTATTGATGGCGCTGCCCTTTGCCGCAGGCGACATCGAGCATGCTGACCTGTTTTCAGACAGGCTCTATGTCGCCTTCCCGAAGGGTGAGCCTGAAAATCCCCCCGCAACCGTCACACCCGAACAGGTCGACGAAGGCCGCCTTCTGCTGCTGGTAGACGGGCATTGTTTGAAGGATCACGCGCTTGCTGCCTGCAACCGGCCCGAACTGCGGGCGTCTGCAACCATGCTGGGCACATCGCTCCATACGCTAATCCAGATGGTCGATAATGGGCTGGGACAGACGCTGATCCCCGAAATGGCTGTGAAGGCGGGGTTGCTCGACGGTACTGATGTTGTGGCCCGTCCGCTCAACGCGCCGCATGCCAGCCGCAATATCGCGCTGGTCTGGCGCACCAATAATCCGCGCCAATCAGAGTTTGAGCTGCTGGCAGAGACGATGCGGGCGTTGTATCCCTCCTAGGCCGCTGCGCTTGGCCTTGCTGAAATGCGGGCATGCCAATCGCGCAGGGCAGTCAGATCGTCTGGCACGGGAACGCCAACAAAGGTCGCAAAGTCGATTGTCGTCAGCAGCACAATGTCAGCCATCGAAAAACCGGCACCAGCGATAAAGGCCCGGTCTTGCAGCACGGCATCCATCCGCTTCATCGCCGCTAGAGCCTTTGGTCGGTTGCTCGCACCAAACTCGGTATATTGCGGCACTACGACGCGTGCAGTGAAGGGGTGCGTGTGCATCCAGATATGTGCCACGGGGTTCATTAGTGTGAATTCCACCCGCCTGATCCACATATCGATTTCGGCTACCGAGAGGGCGGTGGAACCAAATAGTGGCGGCTCGGGGTTCAGCATTTCAAAATAGCGGCAGATAGAGACACTCTCGCCAATCATTCGTCCATCGTCCAGCTCAAGCACAGGCAACTGTCCCTGAGGGTATTTTGAAACAAATTCAGGAGCCTTATGCTCGCCCTTGATGATTGACAGCTCGCATGTCGGCACTTCCAAACCCTTTTCGGCCAGGAATATCCGGACGCGCCGCGGATTGGGCGCGGGATTGGGGGCGTCATATAATATTGGCATGGCTTAACTCCATTGGTCCGCACGCTGCGCGTCGCTGGCTTTTGCTTCCACCCAGCGCGCTTCGGCACCGCGAAATTCCTTTTTCCAAAAGGGCGCGTCGGTTTTTAGCCGATCAATCAGAAATGTGCAGGCTTCCAACGCCGCCGCCCGGTGCGCGGAAGCTGTAGCAACAAACACAATCGGATCTCCCACAAACAGGTGGCCGATACGATGGATGACAGTGCAACCCGAAAGCTGCCAGCGCTGTTGTGCTGTTTCGGCCAGTTCACGCAAACTCGCCTCCGTCATCGCCGGATAATGCTCGAGCTCAATTGCTGTCACGCCGTCATCGCCCCGCACTATGCCGGTAAAGCTAGCCACTGCACCGACGCCCGGCAGCTGAAACGCCGCTAGCAGGGCGGTCACATCGAAGGCATCCCTCTGAACGCGAATATCAATCATCCGCCTGTGACCGGCGGGAAAATGGCCAGTTCGCTGGCTCCATCAAGCACTGCATTGGCGTGCGCCATAGTCTGATCAAGCGCAAAGCGGAGCTTGCCACGATCAGCAAAGGCCTCAGCATAGCGGCTATGCTCGGCAGCCAGCGCGTCAACGAGCGCGCCAATGGTGGTACCAGTAGCAACATCGCGCTCCTCGCCATCAATGCCAATCGCCTCTCGCACCCGCGCAAAATAAATGATGCGCAGCATAGTCAATCCATATGCTTGATGCCGACGCGCAGGTAATCCCAACCGGTGATCAGCGTCAGGATAGCGGCGATCCATAGCAGGGCTAGCGCCGCCTGCTTCAGCAATGCCAAATCGGGCAGTGCACCCGCAAGAATTAACCCGCCGAAGGCCACCAGCTGTGCTGCTGTCTTCCACTTGGCCAGCTGCGACACCGGCATGGAAACGCGCAGGTCCGCCAAAAATTCACGCAGGCCAGAAACGATAATTTCCCGCAGCAATATGATCAGCGCGGCAATGACATGCCAGCCATCGACATCGCGGGTGAAGACCAGCAAAAGGATCACGGCTGCAATCATGATCTTGTCGGCAATGGGATCGAGGAACACGCCCAATTTCGAAACTGTCCCCTGCGCCCGCGCCAAATAGCCGTCAAAATAGTCCGTTATCCCCATCAGGCAGTACAGCGCAAAGGCCAGCCAATAGTCAAGCGCAGCAGGCTGAAGCCCGCCTGGCTTCAAGCTTGGCCACAGCAGGAATACAAGGATTGGCACGGCAAATATGCGCGACAGCGTCAATATGTTGGGCAGGCTTAGCATATCGTCTCCCTATCGCCAGCCAAAGGCAAAATCACGGGGATAAATCGCTGTCACATAAATTTGCTTTGCCGCGCTCCACCACCCGGCTAGGGCAAGGCGGCACAGAGGGGGATTTGATACAGCCATGCAAGGTTCAACAGCATTGCTCAAAAAGCGAAATTTTCTTCCGCTTTTCATCACGCAATTCCTCGGCGCGTTCAATGACAATTTGTTCCGCACCGCGATGGTGATGCTGGTCATTTACTCAATTTATGATGACCCCACCCGCGAAGCTCAGTTCAGCACCATAGCGCAGGGACTTTTCATTCTCCCCTTTTTCCTGTTGTCAGCCATATCCGGACAACTCGCTGACAGTCATGACAAGGCCGGGCTGATCCGCATGATAAAGACCGCTGAGATCATCATCATGCTGTTCGGCGCGGCGGGGCTGCTGCTCCACAATATTCCGCTTATGCTGGCTGCGCTCTTTGCCATGGGTGTTCATTCGACATTTTTCGGCCCGATCAAATATGCCATTTTACCGCAGCATTTGCCTGATGATGAGGTGCTGGCGGGAACCGGATTGGTGGAGG
The DNA here is from genome assembly GCA_964452835.1 of uncultured Sphingorhabdus sp. Taxonomy (GTDB): domain Bacteria; phylum Pseudomonadota; class Alphaproteobacteria; order Sphingomonadales; family Sphingomonadaceae; genus Sphingorhabdus_B. The sequence continues at coordinate 9,581 of CAYVQO010000053.1, forward strand.
CAGGCACCTATATCGCGATATTGCTGGGCACAATCTGTGGCGGCTGGGGACAGCAATTGGTGCGCGATGGCTCGGTCCCCGAATGGACGATGGCAGCAGCGGTGATCGCGGTCGCCGTAATCGGACGGATAGCAGGCGGCATGGTGCCATCCGCCCCGCCAGAGGCAGGCGCTGCCGATTTGAAGGTTGATCTCAATATATTCACAGCATCATGGCGGCTGATGCGCGATGTTATGCACGTTCGCCGCATCCGCCTTGCCATTATCTGTATCAGTTTCTTCTGGTCGATCGGCGCGTTGCTCGGCGCGCAATTCCCGCCGCTGGTCAAAAATGCCCTGCATGCTGACGAAAGCGTCGCAACGGCTTTTCTCGCCATCTTTTCGGTTGGCATTGCTATTGGCTCAGTCGCTGTAAACCGCTTGCTGAAGGGCACGGTTTCGGCGCGCTATTCACCCATCTCGGCTATCATCATGAGTCTGTTTGTCCTGATGCTATGGTATGCCGTTGAGAGCTGGGGGCCATCAACAGGGCCGCTTTATGACATCGGCACGTTCATCACCTATCCACTCGCCGATTTCGTAATGTTTGCGCTGCTGGGCATTGCCATTTTTGGCGGCATGTTTGTGGTGCCGCTTTACGCCTATCTGACAGTCACCGTTGCCAAGACCGAGACAGCCCGCACCATAGCCGTCAACAATATTGTCAATTCAGGCTTCATGGTGGTGGCGTCGCTGTCGCTGGGCGCTCTGATTGGCATCGGCGCAACGATTGAGGGTACGTTGCTATATGTCGCCTTTGCCTGTCTGATATCGGCCTGGATCGCCCGCACGCTGCAGCGGGCAACCGATTAAGCGATAAAGGTGTAGAAGACTGTGAAGAACGCGCCGAAGCTGATCATGAACAAATGCGTGTCATCCTTTTGCCACCATCTGCGCTGCGATTTCTGAACGATCGGTTGGTTAACCAGCAATGCCTCTGGCGCCAGCATCCGCCGTATATAATGCCCCCGGCCTTCATCCGTTAAAACCAGCCTGCGCTGCATCATTCCGACCCCTAATGTTGTTTTCTGGGCCCTTGTTAACTTTTTGTTAGGGATAATGGCGAGGCACAAAGAAGGTTAATGGAAGGGCCTGATCGGGCTGTGCCGTTTTGCTACGTTTTACATATCGCCTGCATTGCCGGGTAATGAGGCAGAGTTGCAACTTCCAGCTTTGACTGGCGCTGCCTATTCCCTATGACAGTCAGGCCTGCGCCAACCGATACGATCCTGAAAGCCACCTCCATTGATTTCGATCCTTGATCTGTTTCGCATCGGCATCGGCCCATCCAGCTCGCATACCGTTGGCCCGATGCGAATATCGCGGCGCTTTGTCAGCGATCTGGCGCGACTGGGCCATTTGCGCGCAGTGGCCCGGATAGAAGTTGCCTTGCAGGGCTCATTGGCGCTGACCGGAATCGGACATGGCTCAGTCGACGCTGTCATTCTGGGGCTGCTGGGGCAACGACCATCGCGGATTGACCCCGACCAGGTCCCGGCGATCTTGCAGTCAATATCGCAAAGCGGCCAGCTACAACTGCCCGATGGTCCAGCCATTGCCTTTGACAAGGCGCACGACATCCGCCTTGATACGCATGTCATTCCCGATCTGCATCCCAATGGTATGGTGCTACGCGCCTACGATGCCACAGGTGCGAAATTGGCGGAGGAAAGCTTCTATTCGACCGGAGGCGGTTTCTTTGCTTCAGAAAAGCAGCTGGCTGCACCAGCACCCAATGATGTTATTGCAGCACCGCACCGTGTATCACATCCCTATGGCTCAGCGGCCGATTTGCTTTCGCTGAGTGCTGCGACGGGATTGTCGTTTGACCACATCGTCCTGGAAAATGAAGACAGCTTCCGTCCGCGTGAAGCGACGTTGGCAGGTCTGGACGCAATCGTTACTGCGATGCTTGGTTGCATTGACCGTGGACTGAAGACCGAGGGAATACTCCCCGGCGGCCTCAACGTCCGGCGTCGTGCCCCGGAAGTCCATGGCCGATTGACTAAAGGTGTAGGGGCCAATGAAGCCGAGCGGCTCCTGGATTGGCTGAATGTCTATGCGCTTGCCGTGAATGAGGAAAATGCAGCCGGTGGTCGCGTGGTCACTGCCCCCACCAACGGTGCCGCAGGGATCGTGCCTGCCGTCCTCAAATATTATTGCTGCAATGATGGTCAGGATGCAGATGTCGCACGCCGCTTCCTTCTGACGGCAGGCGGGATCGCTTTGCTCTATAAAATGCGCGCCTCGATTTCGGGCGCAGAGATGGGCTGCCAGGGCGAGGTCGGTGTTGCTTGCTCAATTGCTGCTGCCGGCCTTGCTGCGATCTGGGGTGGAACCCCCGTGCAAGTCGCAAGCGCCGCCGAAATCGGCATGGAGCATAATCTGGGGCTGACTTGCGATCCTGTAGGTGGGCTGGTGCAGATCCCCTGCATTGAACGCAACGCGCTGGGCGCAGTAAAAGCCGTGAACGCCGCCCGGCTTGCCCTGCACAGCGAAGAACGGCCAAAAGTGTCGCTTGACCAAGTGATCGAGACAATGCGCCAGACCGGAATCGACATGTCATCGCGCTACAAGGAAACGAGCCAGGGCGGACTCGCCGTCAACGTTATTGCATGCTGATCTGACCAACGGCCGAGGCGTCCCGGCCATTAATCCCGTGCTTGCCTCTCGCCTGCCCATGGTGCAAAGCGCCTGCCAGTTTGCAGGCTTAGTTTTTCGGGACAGACATGAACGATATTTCGGGCAAGTTGGTGACGGTTTTCGGCGGCGGTGGTTTCGTTGGCCGCTATGTGGTGGAGGCTCTATGCGCCGCCGGTGCGCGGGTGCGGGTGGCTGTACGCACCCCAACGCTTGCGGGGCATGTAAAACCGCTGGGCAATTTGGGACAAGTCTCGCTGTGCGCTTGTGATGTAACCAAGCCAGGTACCATTGCCAACGCGCTGGCGGGCGCGGATATGGCTGTCAATCTGGTCGGCAGCTTTGACAATATGGATGCAATCCAGCGCATGGGTGCGGCACATGTTGCCGAAGCAGCCGCACGCGCCGGGCTTGCGGCTTTGGTGCATGTCTCGGCAATTGGTGCCGATGTGGAAAGCCCATCGCTTTATGGCCGCAGCAAAGGTGCAGGTGAGGCAGCCGTGCGCACAGCCTTCCCAAAGGCAACCATCCTGCGTCCTTCCATAATATTCGGGCGGGAAGACCAGTTTATCAACCGTTTTGCCGGGCTGATCCGTATGCTGCCGGTGGTTCCGGTAATAGGCGCGGACACCAAATTCCAGCCGGTTTTTGTTGGCGACGTCGCAAAGGCGGTGGTTTCAGCATTGCGTTCGGATGGTGGGGAGACGCTGGAGCTTGGCGGACCGGAAATTCTGTCCATGATGGAGCTGAACCAGTGGATCGCACGCGCCACCGGGCGGGCTGATAAGCTTTTTGTGCCAGTGCCCGAAATCGCCGCCAAGGCGCTGGCCGTGGGAACAGGCTGGCTGCCGGCTGCGCCAATTACTTCAGATCAGTTGAAAATGCTCGCCAAGGATAATGTGGTTAGCGGAAAAGACGGGCTTGCGGCCTTTGGCCTTACTGCCACGCCGATGGATGCCGTGGCACATGACTGGCTGACGCTGTACCGCAAGCATGGACGTTTTGCCGGCACCAATCCAAACGGGAACGCGGCTGCGTGAGTGATTTCTGGACTGCCGTAATCCTCGGCATCGTAGAGGGGCTAACCGAATATCTTCCGGTGTCCTCCACCGGGCATTTGATTCTTGCGACTGAATTGCTGGGATTTGACCAGGCAGAGTGGGAAGTGTTCAATATCGCCATTCAACCTGCCGCAATCCTGGCCATCGTAGTGCTATATTGGCGCACATTTTGGGATGTGGCGAAGGGATTGTTTTCGCTGGAGCGTGGTGCGCTGGCGTTTGTCCGCAACCTGGCCGTGGCCTTTTTTCCAGCTGTTGCGCTGGGGCTGGCCTTTGGCGACATTATCGAGACGATGCTGGGCAATGCGGTGCTGGTGTGCTGGACGCTGATCAT
>CAYVQO010000054.1:0-13646 GCA_964452835.1 uncultured Sphingorhabdus sp.
TTTATGAGCGGCATGCAAGGCGGCTCGCTGTCCATGATGCCCAGTGGGCGCATAATTGACTTTGAAACAGCGGAGCTACGGCGTCTGCCTTTTCAGGACGGCGTATATTTATGGGTAAGGGGCCGGATGCCAGCAGCGGGCTTTGCCCCCCGCCTGGCACCGCGGTTCTACAGTGACGGCAGGCCTGAATATTGGGGCATTGAAGTTGCTGCCTTTGCCTGCGTCGATGCAGACAATGATGCTGGCGACGCTGGCGATGCCCACAATTTTGAACAGTCGGTGCCGTTGACCGGCATCACCGGAACGCGGGGAATCACGGTGATTGGGGCAAATCAGGTTCAACGGATCGATATTGACGGCGAGGCCTTTTCTTAGGGGTCGCACCTTGCCGCCATGGGGCGGGGGCAGGCCGGTTTGCGCGGTAACGCGCAGCACCTCAACAGCGGCCTGCCTCCAAACCCCCTAAAGGCTGCGTTCAATTTTCAAGCGCATCCCGCAAGACTGTGTCGGTCAATAACTGCGGCAGCTTTTCTGGCTTACTGCCTTTCGGATAATAGAGATATAGCGGAACCCCTGCGGCACCATGTATCGACAGGAAGCGGGCGATTGCAGGGTTGCGCTGTGTGAAATCGCCGCGCAGCACTTGCACATCTTTCGCAGCGAACAGCTGTGCCGTCTCGTCGCGTTCCAGCACTGCTGCTTCGTTGATCTTGCAGGTGACGCACCAATCAGCGGTGAAATAGACGAAGACGGGTTTGCTTTCGGCCCGGAGGGTGGCGAGGCGGGTTTCGGTAAAGGGCTCTGCCTTCAGGATATTGGGCGCGTTATCGACGACCTGTTCGCCATTCTTGGGCAACCAGGTGACCGCCCCGTTGAAAACCAGGATCACTGCAATGATCAGGGCGAGACCGGCATTTCGAAATCGTTTGGCCGCACTGCGATGCGCCAAAATGATCGCCAGAATCGCGACTATGGCGGCTAGGCCGATCCACAGTCCTGCATCGCCCGCGAGCCGCCACAACAGCCAAAGCAGCGCCAATGCTGTGAGCCCCATTGGCACGGCCATCGCCTTGCGGAAGATCGACAGCCACGGACCAGGCTTGGGCAAGCGGTTTCGCAGCGCGGGGATGTAGGCAATAGCAAGGAAGGGCAGGGCTATGCCCAACCCCAATGTTGCAAAAAGGAGCAGCGCTTCGGCGGTTGGCAACAGCAGGGCTGCCCCCAATGCCGCTGCCATAAAAGGCCCGGTGCAGGGCGTGGCGACGAGCGCGGCCAATACACCAGTCCAGAAGGAGCCGATCAGCCCGGGATTGCGGGTGAGCGCATGGCCGACCTCGAAACCACGCAACTCGAACAAGCCAGCCAGATTTGCGGTCACCGCTACCATCAGCAGCAGCAGGAAAAGAACAAATCCCGGCTCCTGCAACTGGAAGGCCCAGCCAATTTCCTCGCCGCCCGCGCGCAAGGCGAGCATGATGCCGCCAAGTGCTATACAACTGGCCACCACACCTGCGGTGTAGGCAAGCGCATCAGCCCGCGCCTTTGCTTCATCGCCACCTGCCTTTGCCAATGCGAGCGCCTTCAGACCAAGGATAGGAAACACGCAGGGCATGATATTGAGCAGCAACCCACCCAGCAGCGCACCCAACAGTAGCCAGCCAATCGCGGGGGTTTCGGTTTTGCTGTCGGCTGCGCCGAAACCTGCAACGGGTTCTCCGCCTTTGGGCACGGCCCCGGCGCGGGCAGACACCATGAGCCCTTCACCCTCACCAATGCGAAACAGCCCGGAAATGGTGTCAGGCAGGGCTTTCGTCAGGGTCGGCGAAAGCGCTGTTTCCAGCACGAGCCAGTCGCCAGTGCGACGCAGGCTTTGCGGTGCCATATGGTCGATAACACCGGCGGAGGCGGGAAAATAATAGGGCTGCTCAATCCGCGCAGAAGCCGGATAGGGAATGGCTATTTCTATGCGCTTACCTGTGACTGCATAGCGCGCTTCCCGGTCAAGCGGGACCGGAAGTTGTGCACGCCAGGCATCAAAGCGGGCTCGGTTGGCGGCTTCTACTGCCCCGTCGCCAATGGTCAATTCAAGCGACAGCGTCCCTTCTTGCGGCACACAAACCCGGTCAGTGCACGCCAGCCAATAGGCTTTAACGCTGATTGGCAGCTTTGTCCCTTTTGCCAGTCCATTGGGCAGCTTCAGATCGACAAGCACGGCATGCGGCCGTTCATAAACATAGTTCATAAAGCCGCTGATGATCAGCGTTTCCGGAACCGGGAACTGTGGCGTGCCGGCGCTGGCACCCACAGGCAGTTTCCAGTCAAGAGAAAGCCCTTCCCCCGCATCGCCGGGATTGGACCAATAGCCATGCCAACCCGGATCGGGACGCATGGTGATCGCCAAAGTGACTGTTGAGCCAGCAGCGGGACGTAGCGTTTCTGCCTCCAGCCCGGCAGCAACGTGAATTTCCATTCCGGGCAATTGGGCACGGGCCTGCTGCCCGCCGAAAAACAGCGTTGCAATAACCAGCAGCGCTGCAAAAAATCTCATCCGATGATCGCCCGCACGCCTGCCAGAAACTGCATGACTGGTACAGGCTTTGACAAATAGGCTCTGGCCCCCGCGCCCATTATCCGCTCTTCATCGCCCTTGCCAGCATAGGCTGTGACGGCAAGCACCGGGATCGCTTTCAGCACCGGATCGGCCTGCATCCGTTCAATCAAATCCAGCCCGCTTACATGCGGCATCTGAATATCCATGATAACCAGATCAGGGTGAAACGCACGCGCTGTGTTGAGGGCGTCACGGCCATCGCGGAGCGGCGTCACTTCATAGCCATGGGCGCGCAACAGGTCTGTGAACAGCTTCAGGTTCAGCTCATTATCTTCGACAATCAGAACCTTCTTGCTCACGCTTTATCCTTAAACATTGGCCTTTTTGCTGCCTAGGCAGCGCGCCTGCTTTCGCTTAAGCGAAAGCCATGTTGGAAACAAATGCGAAAAGTACAAGCGCGATTCACGCTGATCCGGCAACGCTGGCGCTCAGCGCACTTGGCTGGATATTGGGTGATGCCGAGCGCGCCGGGCGAATGCTGAACCTGACCGGGCTGACGCCTGATATATTGCGCAAGGGCGTGTCGCAGCCAGCGACGCTGGCGGCCATATTATCCTTCCTTGAAGCGCATGAGCCCGACCTGCTTGCGGCAGCCGACCACATCGGCACCGAGCCCCAGGCGCTTGTCCGTGCACGGCAGGAGCTGGAGGCATGAGCCGTCCCCTGCTGGTATCCGATTGCGATGAGGTACTGCTGCATATGGTGGTGCCATTCCGTGAATGGCTCGATGAGGTCCATCATATCCATTTCGACCTGATCCACGGCGACTGGGGAGAGGCACTGCGGCACAAGCATGATGGCACGCAGGTGGAGCGCGGCACTGTGTGGAATTTGCTCAACGGATTTTTTGAAACCGAAATGCACCGGCAGCAGCCAATTGATGGTGCGCTCCAGGCCATAGCCCGCATATCCGAGGTTGCCGATGTCGCGATCCTGACCAATTTGATGGACCATCATAATGAACGGCGCGGCGCGCAGCTGCGAGCGGTGGGCATTGACGCGCCGGTGCACACAAACCAAGGCGGGAAGGGCGAGGCGCTGGCGAGTATCATTCAACGCTACCAACCAAGCGTGACGGTTTTTGTTGATGATCTGGGACATCAGCATGATTCGGTTGCCGAATTGCTGCCCTACGTCTGGCGCTTGCAACTGGTGGGTGAGCCCATTTTGTGGGACCGGGTAGAGCCCAGCCGGGCCGCCCATGCGCGGATCGACATATGGGCCGATGCCGAGACATGGATTACCGAGAAGCTGCTTTCGGGCAAATCTGCCCCGATGATAGAAAAGGAAACCGCATGATCGACGACCGTCTTGCCGCGTTGGGCATTGTTTTGCCCGAACCTGCTGCCCCCGTGGCATCCTATGTGCCAACGGTAGAGGCTGGAGGCTTCCTTTATATTTCCGGGCAAGTGTCCTTTGTTGACGGTCAGCTGATGACCGGCAGAGTCGGGGATACGCGGACCGAGGAGGAAGGCGCTGCGGCCGCGCGCGGATGCGGGCTTATGCTGATAGCGCAGATGAAGAAAGCGCTTGGCTCGCTCGACCGGGTAGAGAGGATTGTAAAGCTGGGCGCCTTTGTCGCCTCAACACCCAATTTCAGCGGCCAGCCAAAAATCGCCAATGGCGCTTCGGACCTGATGGAGGCGGTATTTGGCGAAGCTGGCAAGCATGCGCGCAGCGCCGTGGGCGTCCCCGTGCTGCCATTGGACGCGACAGTTGAGATTGATGCGGTGGTAAAGATCAGAGCATAGGGTTTTGACACAGCGCACATGACCGAGGTTATTGCCGAGATCGCGCAGTGCCTTTCCGCACTGGATGGAGCGGAATGGGATGGGCTCAACCGTTCGGGCAATCCCTTTGTCAGCCATGCCTTCCTTGCCGCGCTGGAGGAATCGGGTAGCGTTGGCCCGGGCAGCGGGTGGTCAGCGGCACCCATTGTCATCCGTGCCGACAACGGCGTGCTTGCAGGGGCGCTCCCCAGCTATTTGAAAAGCCACAGTCAAGGCGAATATATTTTCGACCATCATTGGGCCGATGCCTATGAGCGCGCCGGCGGGCGCTATTATCCCAAGCTGCAAATTGCCTCGCCTTTTTCGCCGGTGCCGGGCCCACGCATTTTGGCAACCGATGACGCGACGGCGATGAACCTGCTGCGCGCCGCTGAAAATGTGGTGCTGCAAAATGGCCTGTCCTCTGCGCATGCTACCTTTGTTGAGGAAGGGCAGTTGGACCTTTTTCGAGCGGCGGGCTGGCTGATCCGACAGGGCACGCAATTTCATTGGGCCAATGCGGGCTATGCCTGCTTCGATGATTTTCTCGGCAGTCTTTCATCCCGCAAACGCCGCGCAATCCGCAAGGAGCGGGCCGGAGCGCAAGCGGCAGTGGAAATTGCCATTTTGCGCGGTAGCGAAATTCGGCCTGAGCATATGGACGCTTTCTGGATATTCTATCAGGATACGGGTGCGCGCAAATGGGGGCGGCCCTATTTGACGCGGGCCTTTTTTGATCTGATCGCGCAGAGCATGACCGACAATCTGGTGCTGTTTCTCGCCAGCCGCGATGGCAGACCGGTGGCAGGTGCGCTCAATCTACTGGGGCCGGATTGTCTTTATGGCCGTTACTGGGGCTGTACAGAGGACATTCCCTTCCTGCACTTTGAGCTATGCTATTATCAGGCCATTGATTTTGCGATTGCGCATGGCCTGCCGCGGGTAGAGGCTGGCGCACAGGGCGAGCATAAGCTGGCGCGAGGCTATTTGCCGGTACCGACATGGTCCGCCCATTATATCGCCGACCCCGGCTTTCGCACGGCGATTGCCGATTTTCTGGAACGCGAAACGGCCGCCGTCCAGCGCGAGCAAGAGTTTCTCGGCGAATTGGGGCCTTTCAAGCGGGGCTAGTCGACCGTGGTAATCCCGCGCCAGCCCACAAAGCGCGCACGGTTACCGAACAGCAGCCGGTTTGTGATAAGGGCCACGCCGACGCAGGCAATCAGCACGAACAGCATGATGTCGATATAATGCAGCCCTCCAAAGCCATAATGCTGGTAAAAAGTTTCACCCGCAAAGAGAATATCGGGCTTATAGAGGACAAAGGTGTGCAGCGCATAGGTTGCAACGCCAAAGACGAGCCCGACAATTGCGGCGCGTGCATCGACATTGCGGAAAAGCAGCCCGACAATGAAGGCCGACAAGATCGGCATCGATGATAGTCCGTTCAACTGCTGCAAGGTATCGATCAGCTTTTTCGTCGTTTCAAACAGCGGGACGATCAGGATAGAACTGATCGTCATCAGCACGCTTACGGTCGCCGCCAGCCGCCAGTGGTCCTTCACCTTGGCGATAAATTTGTCATGGAAATCGACCGAGTAGAGCGCGACCGACGAATTCAGGATCGCCGCTGTATGCGCGATCACCGCTGCAGTCATCAGCGAAGCGAAGGCACCCGACAGCCATGCTGGCAACACATGCGCCACGATGCGCCCATAGCTTTTGTCGCCAATGGGGCCGAACAGCTTATACGCCACAACCCCCGGCACTGCGACGATCAATGGTATCACAAGGATACGTATGCTCGCTGCGGCGAGCACACCCTTCTGCGCCTCTTTCACCGTCGGCGCAGTCATCGCCTTTTGCGTGATATTCTGGTTCGTGGACCAGTAGAAAATCTGGATGAACAGCATGCCCGTGAACAGGGTGTGGAACGGTATCTGTGAATCCGTGCTACCGATCATGGACAGTCGCTCGGCAGGGATTCCGGAAAAGTCCCATCCGATTGCATTGACCGCAAGGATAACCACAAGCAACGCCATCGCCAGCATGCCAATGCCCGAAAAGGTGTCGACTACGGCCACCGCCTTTAACCCGCCGGTAATCGTATAGATTGCAGCGATGATCGCCATCGGCACCGCAAAATACAAAAGCGGCCAATCCAGCCCGAACATCGATTTCAGGAAAAGGCTGCCGCTATAAAGCGAGGCAGGCAGATAAATGAGGATGTTGCCGACGAGAAACAGCAGCGAAATCACCGTGCGGATGCTGCCGCCATTATAGCGCCGCTCAAGCAGTTCGGTCACCGTGGTGCAATTGTTGCGGTAATAGATTGGCACAAAGACAAAGGCGAGGATCATCAGCCCGACAAAGCCGCAAATCTCCCACCAGGCGAGCAGCAGCATTTGCCCGCCATTCATGCCAACCAATTGTTCAGTCGAAAGATTGGTGATGGTAATCGCGCCCGCGACATAGAGCCAGCTGAGGCCTCCGCCAGCGAGGAAAACATCCTTGCCTGATCCATCATGCTCCGATGGACCGCTACGCAGCTTTGCCCAAGTGGCAAGGCCGAGCAAAGCGATGATGCCGACAAAGACCGTCGCTTGCAGCCAGTCTATGGGCGTGCCTGTTTCCATTTTCCCTCTCCCCTTCGCCGCTTTCTTGGCGCATTGCGGACAGCGACACAAGCAGCAGTTATTGACGAAAGCTGTAATTAGGAAGATTGCGAAGCGCGATGAAACTCGGCGTCTGCTATTATCCCGAACATTGGCCCGAAGACTGGTGGGCGGACGATGCGCGGCGCATGGCCGAACTGGGTCTCAGCCGCGTGCGCATTGGCGAATTTGCCTGGAGCCGGATCGAGCCAGATCCGGGGCGTTATGATTGGGGCTGGTTGGATCGCGTGGTCGAGACTTTGCACAAGGCGGGCCTCGGCATCATCATGGGAACGCCAACCGCGACTCCGCCCAAATGGCTGGTTGATCGCATGCCCGATATGATCGCGCTGGATGAAGCAGGCCGCCCGCGCCGCTTTGGTTCGCGGCGGCATTATTGTTTTTCCCACAAAGGGTATCACCGGGAATGCGACCGTATCGTTACGGCAATGGCCGAACGCTATGGCGAACATCCCGCCATCGTCGCGTGGCAGACCGACAATGAATATGGCTGTCACGATACCGCCGTCAGTTACTCGGCGGCGGCGGCCGATGCTTTTCGCTATTGGCTTGCCGCGAAATATGGGGAAGTCGCCATATTAAACGCTGCCTGGGGCAATGTCTTCTGGTCGATGGAATATCGCAGCTTTGCCGAAATCGACTTGCCCAATTTGACTGTGACCGAAGCGAACCCGGCGCACTGGCTGGATTTCCGCCGCTTTTCCTCCGATCAGGTCGTACGGTTTAACCGGCGACAGGTGGAGATTATTCGCGATGCTTCACCGGGGCGCGATGTGGTGCATAATTATATGGGTTTTTTCACCCAGTTTGATCACCACGCCGTGGCTGCCGATCTGGATGTAGCGAGCTGGGACAGCTATCCGCTCGGTTTCCTTGAACAATTCTGGTTCTCTGACGCCGAAAAGCTGAAATATGCGCGCCAAGGCCATCCCGATATTGCTGCCTTTCACCATGATCTCTACCGCGGCCTGCACCCCAATGGTCGGTGGTGGGTGATGGAGCAGCAGCCGGGGCCAGTGAACTGGGCGCGGTTCAACCCTGCACCGCTGCCCGGCATGGTGCGACTATGGACGCTGGAGGCCATGGCGCACGGGGCAGAACTGGTCAGCTATTTCCGCTGGCGTCAGGCTCCCTTTGCACAGGAGCAAATGCACGCCGGGCTATTGCGACCCGACCGCAGCGACGATGTCGCGGTGGAGGAGGTTGCCCAAGCCGTGGCCGACATGGCCGCGCTTGGAGAGGTTGGCGATCCGGTCAAAGAGGTCGCCTTGATCTTCGATTATCAGAGCGACTGGGTGACGGACATTCAGCCGCAGGGCAAAGGCTTCAGCGCGCTTCGCCAAGCGTTCGAATATTATTCAGCGTTGCGCCAATGCGGCATGAATGTCGATATCGTACCGCCAAGCCGCAGTTTGGAGGGATATGCAATGGCAGTGGTGCCATGCATGCCAATCATGCCGGATGGATTTGTCGAGCAGCTGGCAGACTTCAGTGGCCCAATATTGATTGGCCCGCGGAGTGGCAGCAAGACAAGCGATTTTTCCATTCCCGCCAATCTGCCGCCCGGGCCTTTGCAGGCTGTTCTGCCATTGAAGATAGTACGCGTCGAATCGCTGCGCCCGGGTTTGGTCGAGACAGCAGGCGAAGCCAGCAGCGCTCATTGGCTGGAGCATGTGGACAGCGTTCTTACGCCGTTGCACTCCACCGATAGTGGAAAGGGCATCCTCTTTGCGCACGGCCAACTTCACTATTGCGCGGCATGTCCCGACCAAGCATTGCTCAAAACAATCATCGAAGAGCTCGCCGCAAAGGCAGGCCTTAAGGCATTGCTGCTGCCCGATGGTGTCCGTTTACGCCGCAACGGCGCACTGCTTTTTGCTTTCAACTATGGGCCTGACTTAGCGAGACTCAAATTTGAGTCCGATGTCGATTTTATCCTTGGCAGTGCTGATTTGGCCCCGGCTGGCGTAGCTGTCTGGCGATCAATCGACTAGCACTCCGCCCTTCATCACCGCCTCAACCTTTTCCAGCGCGCTGATGTCAATCAGCGGGTCGCCCTTAATCGCCACCAGATCAGCGAAGCGCCCCGGCGTGATACTGCCCAACTCTGCCTCTTTGCCCAACAGGCGGGCGGCTTCGATGGTGGCGCTCTGAATCGCCTGCATCGGCGTCATCCCGTATCGCACCATGTAAGCGAATTGCTTCGCGTTTCCTCCGTGCGGATACACGCCACTGTCAGTACCATAGGCCAGTTTGACTCCCAGCTTGACCGCCTTGGAAAAGCCCTGCCGCTGCACATCGGTGGTCTCACGGTTCTTTCGCAAATATTCCTCGGGCCAGCCCTCTATGGTCCCGACATCATCAATATAGTCGCCATTATAGATGTCCATCACCAGCCAGACGCCTGCATCCTTGGCCATTTGCAGAGCCTCATCATCAATCAGGCTGGCATGTTCGATCGAACGGACGCCCGCACGGATGGCGTTTTTGATACCCTGGGCACCATGGGCGTGGGCAGTCGCAAAGGTACCACGGGCCTTTGCCACCTGCACTGCGGCGCGCATTTCTGCCTCGCTCAGTTCGGGCGCGCCGGGCTCAGTGCCAATGGCAAGCACTGCACCCGTCCCCATCAGTTTCAGGAAATCAACCTTGTTATCAAGAAGAAAACTTGCCCGCTGCGCCACGACTTCCGGTCCCCGCGCCACACCGAGCCGCATGTCGGCAGGCAGTTCATCATTTGGCACCACACCGTTCAGTTCCCCCCCTCCGCCCGGATGAGTCAGATAGGCACCAGCCACAAACATCCGTGGCCCCGGCACCAATCCCGAGTTGATTGCATCGCGCAGAGCCACGTCGGTCAGCCCCCGATAGGTGCCGACATCGCGCACTGTGGTGAAGCCAGCCCGCAATGTCAGCAACGCGTTGTGCGCGCCGTGCAGCGCCGTCAGTTGCGGCGAGGTCTTGATCGGCGCGGCCAGATCGGCGCTTTGCCCCGCATCCGCCAAATGGGTGTGGAGATCGATCAGCCCCGGCAAAACGGTATAGGCTGACCAGTCGAGAAATTTCGCCTCCGCTGGCGGCTGGTCTGCGCAAGGCTCCACTCGGGCAATCCGCTCTCCAGCGATAATTATGCAATGACCGGAAAGCATCGTGGCCGATTCGACATCAATGAGTTGGCCTGTGCGGACGTAGGTCAGCGGTTCGGCGGCTTTAGCCCATATGGGCTGCGCAAGGCAGACGAAGAAAGCGCCAACCAAAGGCAGGCGCAAAGGCATCAGCCTTTCTTGGTGATCCGTTCGATTTCCTTGGCCACCATCGCCTCAACAAGCGACGGCAGGTTGGCATCAAGCCATTCCTTGAGCATTGGTCGAAGCAGGTCGCGGGTCAGTCCTTCAAGCGACGTCTCGCCACTGCGGACAATCTGCGGTGCCACGCCGGGTTCGGCCAGTGTCTTCAGCACCGAGAAGCTTTGCGCCAGGCTCTGCGCCTTGCCATTATCGAGCAACTCCTCAGCAGGCTGGGTCAGCTCAAGCACATCCTCTTCAGCCCGCGCCTCCGACCTGTTCTCTGCCTGCGGCGCAGCGGTGCGGCGCACCCGGGCGCCAACACGGTCATCCTCTGCGATGATCTTTTTGATCGATGACAGGATTGCTTCCATCGAAGGTTCGCTCCGCTCATCAGCCATCATTGCTGCCCCTTTTGAATTTTCCCCACCGCACCGCCAATATTGAAGATCAATATTGCGGAAGGGGTTCTATTTCCGCCTTTTGGGCGGGCGTGTCAACTGTGCGGGTAGCTTTGGTGACGGGATCCGGCTGCGACGACCAGTCGTTCCATGCCTCATCAACACGCTCATATTCGGCGACAGGATCATAAAGGGGGCCGCCTTCAAGTCCCAGATCGCGTGCCTCTGCGCGGCCCATCGCTGCCAAAAGCGAAAAGCCGGCAACATAGGCATTGCGCCGTGCCGTCACCAACTGAACCTTGCTGTTCAGCAATTCCTGTTCGGCATTCAATATGTCCAAAATTGTGCGGTTGCCGACGCTATTCTCGGCGCGGACGCCTTCCAGAGACAATTCATTCGCCGCCACCGCGCGTTCGGACGACGCAATTACGTCCAACGAGGCTTTCCAGCTGGCATAGGATGCCCGCGTCTGGGCAATCACATCGCGCTCGGCTGCGATTTCCAGCTCTTGTGCTCGTCCAAGCCGCGCCTGCGACTGCCGTATCTCCGCCGCTGGCTGCCCACCCTGATAGATCGGGATGGTTGCACGAACACCCGCCTGCGCGGTCATTGATGCATTGTCAGCCTGAAAGCCCGGAATATTTGAGGAAATAGAATTCAGGGCATTGCTGTAGTTGCCTTGCGTGAAGACGCTTACCGTCGGGAGCCGTCGGGCATTGGCAGCCTTGCGATCGAATTTTGCCGCCTCCCGCTCCTCACGGGCTTGGATCAGATCCGGATTGCTGTCGAGTGCAACATTGACAGCGCTATCTGGTGTTTCCGGCAAATTGGGGAGGGGCGGGGGTGCCTCGAGATTCTCCGGGGCCTTTCCGACCAGCTGGATGTAATTTTCTTTCGACCGAATCAGGTTGGCGCGCGCCGTTTCCATGTTGCTGATCGCCGAGGCCAGACGCGCTTCGGATTGGGCAACATCGGTGCGGGTCAGGTCGCCGATTTCGAACCGGTCCTTGGTCGCCTCCAGATTGACCTGCAACACGCCCACCTGTGCCCGGTTGAGATCGACAACTGCCTCGTCGCGGATAACGTCCATATAGGCGCCGACAACGGCGGAAAAAACCGAACTTTCGGTTGCGCGCAAATTGGCGAAGCCTGCTTCGACCCGGTTCTCCGCCGCGCGCACGGTATTTTTGACCGCGCCACCGGCGTAGATGGGTGCCGATATCGTGCCGACGGCACTGAAACCGCGTTTCTGGACCACCGAAGAGCCGCCATCGACCAGGATGTTTTCGAAATAAGTAGGCTGCACGGTCAGGTCAGGCCTGCCAGTGGCCTTGGCCAGCGGCACGCCCTCGTCGATTGCCTTCTGCCCCTCGCGAGCCGCAGTCATATTCGGATTGGTTTCATAGGCTGCAACCAGCGCATCGCGCAGAGTATCAGCTTGCGCAGGTGAGGCGATGACAGCAGCGCCAAGCGCCAAGCTAATGAGAGAACCGCGACGCTTCAAAATACAAACTCCTGCGCACGGGCAAAACCAGGAAGCAGCGCAAGTTCCGTGTCTATTGCCGGGCGCAACGCGACATGACCGCCGCGCTTCACACCGAAAGCAAGGCGCGAAACGGCCCCTTCAATCACGCCAGTCACCATCCTGCCGCCCTCAACCAGCTGGTCGACCAGAGTATCAGGCAATTGCTCGATGCCTCCATCGATCACAATCAGGTCATAGGGACCATGCTCGACTGATCCTTGCGCCAGCGGCGCTTCCACCAGCAAAGCGGCAGGTAAATTCGCCCTGAAACTGTCGGCGAGGGCGCCAGGCTCTTCCACAGCCACCAGAGTCGCCACGCGTGTCGCCAACAGGGCTGCCATATAGCCAGTACCAGCGCCAATCAGCAGCATCCGGTCATCCGGCACAGGTTCAGCAAGGCTGAGCATCAGGCCAGCGGCGAGTGGCGGGTTCAGCATCCGTCCGTTGCCCAGGGGAATCGAGCGATCCATATAGGCCGCAGGAGCAGCCTCTGCTGGCACAAAGGCCTCACGCGGCGTTGCCAGCATAGCTGTCAAAATCCATGGGGCATTCACGCCATTGGTGCGCAACTGGCTGTCGACCATGTTGCGACGCATTTCTTCCGACTGCGGTAATTGCATCATAAAACCCATTGCCTGCAATAATCTGGCACAACTGTATTGCAAAGGCAATACAGCTTTGTTGCCTTCCCTAGTAGATTGCGGCGCGGCAAAGGCCAAGCGGGATTCCGACCAAATGGCAATTTCATGGGCGCGAACAACGACGCCCCATTGCATAACAGCAGCAGTGCCGCTAGGGGAGCGCTCCTGAACCACCCATGAGGCCCGATGGCGGAGTGGTTACGCACCGGACTGCAAATCCGTTGACGCCGGTTCGATTCCGGCTCGGGCCTCCAAACATATTGTCTCTAAATCGCAAAATTAGGGTCTCCGATTGGTGCAGCCTTCTTAAGACTAGGGTCACCTCATGCCATGAGCGGCTGCCAGAGTCAGGCTTGCCGTAACCGCTCATACAGGATTCGGGTTTCCAGCAAGTTTGAAATCCGTAACGCCACTTCGATCACGTCGAACGGCTTTGCAACAAAATCCTTGGCGCCCAAAGCGAGCGCACGGCGTCGCGTTTGCAATGTGGTGTCAGCAGTCAGCACCAGAACCGGACGAAACGCATCTGGCTGATCATGGCGAGCAAAAGCCTCAAGAAGTTGGAAGCCGTCGACTTTTGGCATCATCAAATCAAGAAGCACCAGATCGGGTGACAGTTCCAAATAAGTGGCGAGCGCCTTCTCCGGATCGGTCAGGCAATGAATGTCGCTATAACCTTCCCGCTCCAGGACGCTGCTAAGGAGCAATACATTTGCCTCTTCATCGTCGATGGCGAGAAT
>CAYVQO010000055.1:0-9647 GCA_964452835.1 uncultured Sphingorhabdus sp.
AATCACTTCATCAACCGACTGAGCGCCTGGGCGGTAAAGTCGACCATGGGGACGATGCGCGCATAGTTGAGCCGGGTGGGGCCAATCACGCCAACCACGCCGACAATCTTGCCGCCCGCTTCACGATAGGGTGCGGCGATGACCGAGGAGCCGGAGAGCGAGAACAGATTATTTTCCGAACCAATGAAGATACGGGTCGATTGTGCCTCGCGTGCGCTGTCAATAAGGCGGGCGATTTCTTCCTTATTCTCCAACTCATCAAGCAATTGACGGACGCGGTCCAGATCAGCAGCGGCGGCTTCATCAAGCAAGTGCGACTGGCCGCGCACGATCAGCACGGGGCGGTCATTGGCATCAAGCGACCACATCGCCAGCCCCTTGCGCACCAAATCGGCGCTGACCCGGTCCAGTGCCGCCTTTTCTGCACGGATTTCAGCATCAAGCCGGACCACGGCTTCGGATAAAGTCAGACCAGACAGTCGGGCGCTGATATAATTGCCTGCTTCGACCAGCGCACTGTCGCTGACCGATGGCGCGATCTCGACCAGCCGGTTTTCAACGCTACTGTCTGCGCCAACCATGATTGCCAGCGCCTGCGTACCCGAGAGCCGTGCAAAGCTAAACTGTTTCAGCACCGCATCGCGCTTTGGCACCATAACCACCCCAGCACAGGCCGAGAGGCCGGACAGTGCAGCAGTCGCCGCGGCCAGCGCATCTTCGATGGGCCCGCCGCCATCGATCTGCGATTCAATCGCGCGACGTTCCTCCACAGTCGGCTCCGCTGCCTGCATCATGCCATCGACGAACAGGCGCAGCCCGCTTTCCGTCGGCATGCGCCCCGCGCTGATATGCGGCGCGGCAAGCAAGCCGGCCTCTTCCAGATCCTGCATCACATTGCGGATCGAGGCAGGAGAAAGATTTAGCCCGCTCAGCTTGGACAATGTCCGCGATCCCACTGGCGCACCAGACTCAAGATAGCTCTCCACCACCACACGAAAGATGGTGCGGGTTCGGTCATTCAGTTCGGTAATGGCGGTGCTCACGGCGCGAATGTTAGCGCAGCGGTCTTGCAAAGCAAGAGCGGGCCGCTAAGGCGGGCGCTCCCATTATCAGGAGATTATCCATGCGTCCTTCAGGTCGTGCGCCCGATGAAATGCGCGCCATTGCAATCGAAACCGGTTTCACCAAACATGCAGAGGGCAGCGTGCTGATCAGCTTTGGCGGCACGCGGGTGTTGTGCACTGCCAGTGTCGAAGACCGGCTGCCGCCATGGTTGCGCGGCAAGGGTGAAGGCTGGGTAACGGCAGAATATTCCATGCTGCCGCGTGCGACGCACACACGCGGATCACGCGAAGCGGCTAAGGGCAAGCAATCGGGCCGAACGCAGGAAATCCAGCGGCTGATTGGGCGCAGTTTGCGTGCAGTAGTCGATTTGAAGAAACTGGGCGAATTTCAGATCACATTGGACTGCGATGTCTTGCAGGCCGATGGCGGCACACGCACGGCGGCTATTTCCGGCGCATGGGTCGCGCTGCGTATTGCCGTCAACAAGCTGATGGCTGAAGGCAGGGTGAAGGAAGACCCTATTACTGGCCGCGTTGCCGCCGTCAGCTGCGGTATCTATCAGGGCACGCCCGTGCTTGATCTTGATTATGACGAGGACTCGAGCGCCGATGCCGATGCCAATTTTGTGTTGATCGAAGGCGGGAAGATTGCAGAGGCACAGGCGACTGCGGAAGGCGCGCCCTATGATGAGGAAGCCTTGCTCCGCTTGCTCCGCCTTGCCCGCATGGGCTGCGACCGGATTTTCGCAGCGCAGGCGGATGCGGTGAAGTGAGACTAGGCGACTATAAAGGGCGTCTTGTGATTGCCACGCACAATGCGGGCAAGCTGAGGGAAATGCGTGCGCTGCTTGGCCCTTATGGGCTGGACTGCATTTCAGCGGGCGAGCTTGGCTTGCAGGAACCCGAGGAGACCGGGATCACATTTGAAGAAAATGCGCTGATCAAGGGCCAGGCTGCGGCAGAAGCGGCGAACCTCCCTGCATTGGCCGACGATAGCGGCCTTTGCGTCGATGCGCTGGGCGGCAGACCGGGGGTATACACTGCCGATTGGGCCGAACGGCAGCCATTTGAGGGCGCACCAGGCCGCGACTGGTATTTGGCGATGGGAAAAGTGGAGGGCTTACTGGCAGCGCTTGGGCCTGATGTGGACCGGAGTTGCTGCTTTAACAGCACGCTGGCGCTGGTGTGGCCGAGCGGCGAATATGCAATCTACGCTGGCCGTGTTGATGGCCAGCTCGTCTGGCCGCCACGCGGGATGAAAGGCTTTGGCTACGACCCGGTTTTCATGCCCCTTGGCAGTTCCAAAACCTTTGGCGAGATCGATTGGGAAGAAAAGCAGCGGGTCGATCACCGCGCCGATGCTTTTCGCAAGTTGGTCGAGGCGGAGTTTTGAGCGAGCCGCTCGCCCTCTATATCCACTGGCCCTTTTGCGTCTCAAAATGCCCCTATTGCGACTTTAACAGCCATGTTCGGGAGGGCGTGGATCATAAAGCTTGGGCGGCCGCGTTGCTGGACGATATGGCGCATGAAGCGCGGGTAACCGAAGGGCGCCGTCTGGGTTCGATCTTTTTCGGCGGCGGCACGCCTAGCCTAATGCCGCCTGAAACAGCAGCAGCGCTAATTGCGGCAGCAGAGCGGCATTGGGGCTTTACGCCTGATATAGAAATCACGCTTGAGGCCAATCCCTCTTCGGTTGAGGCCAGTCGTTTCGCCGATCTTTCAGCAGCCGGGGTCAATCGAGCATCTCTTGGTTTACAGGCATTGGACGATGCGATGCTGGACTTCCTTGGCCGTGCCCACAGCGTGGACGAGGGCATGAAGGCACTTGAGGCCGCACAGACCCATTTTGACCGAGTCAGTATCGACCTGATCTATGCCAGGCCCGATCAGAAGCCCGAGCAATGGGAAGCTGAACTGGGTTTGGCAATCGGGTTCGGCACCACGCACATGTCGCTCTATCAGCTGACAATAGAGCCCGGGACGCGCTTCGCAACAGACGTCGCCAAGCGCCGCTGGGAACCGCTCGACGACGATATCGCCGCCGATCTTTACGCGCTCACACAAATGCGGATGGAAGCAGCGGGCCTACCGGCCTATGAAATCAGCAACCATGCCGCGGATGGCGCAGAGAGCCGCCACAATCTCGCATATTGGCGGTATCACGACTATATTGGCATTGGCCCCGGCGCGCATGGCAGGCGCGGCGGCATGGCGACACAGCGCCACAAAAAGCCTGAAAACTTCCTGAGCGCGAATTCGCGTAATGGTCATGGCCTGAAAATCGAAGAGGAGCTCGATACCGCAACACAAGCGATGGAAGCGTTGCTGATGGGGCTGCGGCTACGCGAGGGTGTGGATATCTCTTCCCTCAGCGACCGTTTTGCAATCGACTCCGCCGATTTACTTCACTGGCAGGCTGTGGACAAATTGGTGGGGCTGGGTTTTGTCCACAGGGATATGTGGAAAATTCGGGTGACTCCAAAGGGCTTTCCGCTGCTCGACGCGATCCTTCCGCAAATCGTGGCGATTGAGCCTGCGCCAGTCGCCTGATAGCATCGCGCCATGTCGCTAATTGCCGAATATCGCAGCTACCTTGCCGACAATCGACGCCGGTCAGCGCATAGCGTGCGCGCCTATGTGGCAACGGCGGAGCGACTGAGCGATTTTCTCGGCAAACATTTGGGAGAAGCTATAGACCGCCCGGTGCTTGCGAGACTGACTGCTGCTGACCTGCGCGCCTTCCTGGCCCACCGGCGCGGTGATGGGCTGACCAATCGGTCAACTGCCCGTGAACTATCCGCTGTGCGCAATTTCCTCCACTGGGCATTGGGCGAGGAAGCAACCATCCCCGCGATCAAAGGCCCGCGTGTGCCGAAAAGCCTGCCGCGTCCGATTGAGCCTGAAGCTGTGCTGGCACTGGCAGGGGATGTGGCGGATGGTGCCAACGACAGCTGGGTCGGCGCACGCGACTGGGCCGTGCTGCTTTTGCTTTATGGCGGCGGGCTGCGGGTCAGCGAGGCAACCGGGCTAATGGGCGATGTGCTGCCGCTGGGCCAGACGCTGCGCGTTACCGGCAAGCGTAACAAGACGCGCATTGTCCCGCTGCTCGACAATGTCCGTGAAGCCATTGAGGGTTACCTCGAACTGTGCCCTTACCCGCCTTCCAAGGGCGAACCACTATTCCGTGGTGCACGCGGCGGCCCATTATCCCCTGCCCTCATCCGCCGTGTGGTGCAGGGCGCACGCAAGCGGCTGGGGCTGCCGGAAAAGACCACTCCGCATGCGCTGCGCCACAGCTTTGCCACCCATTTGCTGGCTGGTGGAGCTGATTTGCGCAGTCTGCAGGAGCTGCTGGGCCATGCCAGCCTGTCGTCAACGCAAATCTATACAGCCGTTGATACCGCGATGCTTCTGGACGAATATCTGAATTCGCATCCGCGCGCATAATTTGGCGGCGGTCGACTAATTATTGGCGCGCGGTTTCCATCGCCACAGCCGCCAGACATATGTCAGCACTATGAAGGCGATTACTGCGGTGGACAGCGGCCCCAGCCATTTCTCGACATCCTCGAACTGGCTCCCAAGGAAATAGCCAGCACCTGCCAGCGCCGCGCTCCAGCCGGCGGTGCCGATGGTCGAGAACACCAAAAACCGCCGCAGCGACATGCCGAACAGCCCGGCGGGAATAGAGATGAGCGACCTGAGCGTCGGAATCATCCGTGCCACCAGCACAATGATCGAGCCATGTTTCTGGAACATTCGCTCGCCGCGTTCGACCTCGTCCCAATCGAGCGTCAGCCAGCGGCTGTGCTTTTCGATAAAGGGCTGCAGCCGTCCGCGACCGAATTTCATCGCCAGCCAATACCACAGCCAATTTCCAAGCATTGCCCCTGCCGTCCCAGCTGCGATGGTTCCGGACAGCGTCATGTTGCCGCGCGATGCCGATAGTCCGGCGACGGTCATGATCACTTCGGATGGCACGGGCGGAAACACCGTTTCAAGCAGCATCAAAAGGGCAACGCCCCAATAGCCGGCCCAGTCGACCAGGTCGATAATCCAGTCTTCCATTGTCGTTTAGCTCTTTAATCGTCGCGCAATCGCATCCCATATCGCGCCAGCGGTATCGGTGCCGTTAAACCGGTCAATGGCGACAATTCCGGTAGGGGATGTGACATTTATCTCGGTTAGCCACTCGCCGCCAATGACATCAATACCGACGAAGATCAGGCCAAGTTCTTTGAGACGCGGCCCCATGGCGGCGCAGATTTCAGCTTCGCGTTGCGTCAGTTCAGTTGCCTCGGCGCTGCCGCCGACGGCCAGGTTGCTACGGAATTCGCCTTCGCCCGGACGGCGGTTGATCGCGCCTGCCACTTCGCCATCGACCAGCACGATTCTTTTGTCGCCCTTCGCCACATCGGGCAGGAACGGTTGCACCATATGCGGTTCGGGCCATGTCGAGTTGAACACCTCGAACAGCGCGCCAAGATTGCTGCCATCGGCCTCGACCTTGAAGATCGCCTTGCCACCATTGCCGTGCAGCGGTTTGACCACCACTGCGCCATGCTCGCGTTGAAACGCACGGACCTCGTCGGCGCCGCGGGTGATCAGGGTTGGCGGCATATATTGCCGGTAGTCGAGCACCATCACCTTTTCAGGCGCATTGCGCACGCTAACCGGATTATTGACCACCAGCGTCTCGGCTTCGATCCGCTCTAGCAGATGCGTCGCGGTGATATAGCCGACATGAAAAGGCGGGTCCTGCCGCATCATCACCACATCGACATCGCTGCCAAGGTCGATCCGCTTCGCCTCGCCAAAGCGGTAGTGTGCGCCTTCCACTCGCTGCACGTCATGCACCGGATGAGCAATCGCGGTCAGCCGGTCATTGGCATCCAGGCTCAGGCTGCCGACATCATAATGCCAGATGGCATAGCCGCGAGCCTGCGCTGAAAGCATCAGTGCAAAGCTGCTGTCGCCATGGATATTGATCCCGTCCATCGGGTCCATCTGGAACGCCACGCGTAAGCTCATTGATGGCCTCTTCCTATCCTAACCGTGCCAGACATTGACCAGATGGTGCGGCAACCGCCAGGGTGCAACCAAAATTACATCGATCCGCACATTTTCAGCGCCCTTGGCATAGCGGGGGTAGAGCAGCTCGGCCGCGGCTGCCACACGGCGCAGGCGCGAGCTGTCAATGGCAAGCGAAAGGTCGCTGTCCTTGGTGCGAGTTTTGACTTCGATAAAGGCCAATGTCTTGCCGCGTCGGGCGACCAAATCCACTTCGCCACGCCGGGTCTTCACCCGCTCGCCAATTATGCGCCAGCCGCGCAGCCGCAACCACCATGCAGCGATTTGTTCACCACGCCGGCCACGCTTTTCGGCGAGCTCGCGCCGGTTGCTCATTCGCCCTGCTTCAAGGCCATTGCGCGGTCATAGACGATGTTGCGATCAAGCCCGAACCGTTTGGCGATGTCTTTGGCGGCCTTGGCCGGCGGTAGATCTTCGAGCGCGGCAAGCAATGCAGATTCAAAATCCCCAGCCTCAGTGGAAACTTCTGCAGGGGGACCAATGATAATGACAATTTCGCCTTTGGGCTCATCCAGCACGTAACGTGCAGCCAGCTCAGCAAGGCTGCCTGTCACAACTTCTTCGAATTTCTTGGTCAACTCCCGCGCAACAGCCGCTTCGCGTTCGCCCAGTATCTCGGCCATTGCGTTAAGCGACGCAGCCAGCCTGCGCCCGCTTTCATAGAACAGCAATGTAGATTTTACGGTTGCCAATTCCCGCAAAATATCTGCCCGCGCCTTGGTCTTGGTGGGTAGGAAACCGGCAAAAAGAAACCGATCGGTTGGCAGGCCGCTGATCGAAAGGGCGGCAATTGCTGCGCTGGGCCCGGGCGCAGTTGACACCATGATCCCTGCCTCCCGTGCGGCGCGTACCAGCTTATAGCCCGGGTCAGAAATCAGCGGGGTTCCGGCGTCCGATACCAGCACCACAACCCCGTCACGCGCCGCTGCCAACAGGGCCTGTCGGTCCGCCTCGCTGCTATGATCATGATAGGGCCACATCCGCTTTTTCAGGCCCAGATGGTGGAGCAATTTGCCAGTTACCCGGCTGTCTTCCACAGCGACAATATCCGCTGCCGCCAACAGCTTTATGGCCCGCTGTGTCAAATCTGCCAGATTGCCGATGGGGGTGGCAACGATGTAAAGCCCCGAATCAATTGCCTTGGCCGAACTTTCCGGCTCTGATGCATTATAATCATAAGGGGTTGAGGACATGCAGACCGCCATATATCCAAGCGCGCCGTTGCCGCAAGCACGGACGGCCTTGGCGCAAATGCCGATCATGCGACTGCTTGCGCTTGTCACGCTGATGCTGCTTGCCGCCTGCCAGTCTGTTATTCCCAAAGGCGGACAGGCACCCGGAGGCGCGCCGCCTGTTGCCGCACCCGATGGTGCCAATGTGGTTGCAGCAGATGGAGACCGCCACCGTGTTGCGCTGCTGCTGCCAGTGACAGGGCCCGATGCCGATGTTGGTCAGGGCATTGCCAATGCTACTACCCTGGCTTTGCTGGATACACGCAACAGCAGCATCCGGATGACCACCTATGATACTGCACTTGGCGTAGAGGCAGCGGCGCGCAAGGCCGTGGCCGATGGCAACAAGCTGATCCTTGGCCCCCTGCGCAGCGACGATGTGATTGCCGTTGCCAATGTAGCGACGCCGGCAAAGGTTCCGGTCATCAGCTTTTCCAATGATATTGGTGCGGCTGGCCGCAATGTTTTTCTGATGGGACATTTGCCCAACCAGTCGATCGACCGGGTTGTCAAATATGCCAAGGCTCAAGGGATGAACCGGTTCGGCGGCATCGTTGCCAAGGATGTCTATGGTCAGCGTGCGTTGTCCAACATTACCAATTCGGTGCGGGCAGCAGGAGGCACGCTGGTTTCCATTCAGGAAATTGACGGCTCAACCGCTTCTATCGAAGCCGCAACCAAAAGGCTGAATGCAGCAGGGGCAATGGACGCCGTGTTGATTGCCGACAGTGGTCGTGTTGCCCTGGCAACCGTTCCTGCATTGCGGAAAAACGGGATCAGGACAGCGAAAATCCTGGGTACGGACCGGTGGAATGTCGAAAGCGGGCTTGTAACAAATGCAGGGATGCGCGGCGCGTGGTTCGCCGCTGTGCCTGACAATATGTACCGCCAATATGCAGAGAAATACCGACTCCGCTTTGGTACAGTGCCGCTTCGGATTTCCAGCCTGGGTTATGATTCAGTTCTGCTCGTTGCACGTGTAGCGCAAAACTGGAAAGTGGGCACAGCCTTCCCCGTTGGCAGGTTGACCGATCCCGAAGGCTTTATCGGCATCGATGGCGCGTTTCGTTTCTTTGCCAATGGCCAGTCGGAACGGATGCTTGAAGTGCGTGAGGTGCAGGCCGCAAAGGTCGCAACCATCGAGCCGGCACCCGGCAGCTTCATCGCCAAATAGTGCCGCTGGAACAGCCCCGTGCGCTGATGCAGCAGGCACTGGCGCTTGCCCGCGCCGCAGCAGAGGCGGGTGAAGTCCCGGTTGGCGCGCTGGTGGTGAAGGATGGGGTGATCATCGGACGCGGCGCAAATCGGCCTATCGGCACGCAAGATCCCACTGCTCATGCCGAAATCATTGCCCTGCGCGAGGCGGCAGTGGCGCTCGGCTCTGACCGGCTTTCTGGCTGTGACCTGTGGGTAACGCTGGAACCCTGCGCCATGTGTGCAGGCGCCATCGCCCATGCCCGAATCGCCCGGCTATATTATGGCGCAAGCGATCCAAAGGGCGGCGCTGTTGAGCATGGGCCGAGGCTGTTTGAGCAGCCAACGGTGCATCACCGGCCAGAGGTTTATGCCGGGATTTGTGGGGATGAAGCCGGGGCGGAACTGCGCGCCTTTTTTGCTAAGCGGCGCTAAGTTTCGGCCAGCGCCACTATGGCCGCGACACTGTTGAGATTCCTTGCTGTCATGCGTCGGGGGAAATAGGGCTCCATTTTCTCGGCAAGCCGCGACCGGCCAATGCCTTCGGGCGCAAAGAGGTAGAAGACGCGACCGATCAGTGCGAACTCTTCGCTGGCGACTGCCAATTCCCGCAGTTTTATTTCGTCATATGTGCTGGCCGGTTCATCCAGAAAGAACAGATGCAATTGCTTGCCTTCGGTCACGCGTCCGGCGAACGGATTGCTCGCCAAAGCGCTTTGCAACTCCGCCACGCTGCGCATGATAATTGAAGGCGTAAACCCGAAGCTCTGTTGAACAGCAGCGGCGAGCAGCTCCTCCAATTCGGCAACCGCCTTGTCCGAGCCGAAAACGAGATTGCCACTGGCGATGTAAGTACGCGGATTATCAAATCCAAGCTCTGACGCCAATGCTCGCAAATCGGCCATAGGCAGCTTGTTGTTACCGCCGACATTTATCCCGCGAAACAAAGCCACCCATTGCACAGCTAATTTCCCAGATGCTCTCCAAAAAACGCCAGCGTCCTTTGCCAAGACAAATCCGCCGCCGCCTTGTCATAACGCGGGGTCGAGTCATTGTGGAAACCATG
>CAYVQO010000055.1:9747-13520 GCA_964452835.1 uncultured Sphingorhabdus sp.
TTTGTGATCGCGCAGCCATTCAAATGACGCACGCCAATCCTCGAACAGTTTTTTCGCGTCGAGCTTGGCCTGCATTTCGCGGCCCTTGTCATCATTGCCCGGATAGCCGCCCAGTGACGTCAGCGCATCGGGGGCAAGCGCCAGATAGCCAGCCTTTGCCAGCCGCCGCGCCACATCCTCAATATAGGGGTTGAGCCCCCGATTTTCGTGGATCACCAGCACCGCAGGGCGCTTGCCGCGTTTCTTGGCCGGGCGAGCGAGCAGGCCATTGATGCT
Organism: uncultured Sphingorhabdus sp.; assembly: GCA_964452835.1. GTDB lineage: Bacteria > Pseudomonadota > Alphaproteobacteria > Sphingomonadales > Sphingomonadaceae > Sphingorhabdus_B. Next base: position 10,024 of record CAYVQO010000055.1, read on the forward strand.
GCCATGGCCTTGCGGACTGGGAACAGTGACTCGCTCGGTCATAATCGCCTTGTCGTCGGGCTTCACTTGGCTCGCCAGCGCATAATCGGGCGCAAGCTGCGACAGGATCATTGCGCCAGTCACACCCGCCGCGGCAAACTTCCCTGCCTCAGCCATGAACTCGCGCTTGCTAATGCGGCCATGGACATAGCCGTCGAATATTTCGAGGATATAGGGGTGGAAGTCAGCGGCTGTCTTGCGGTCGGTCATATCAATGTACAAACCGCGCAACGACATCCCGGTAGCTGCGCGAAACCTTCACCTGTGCGCCTGACTCCAGCACCAGAAAGCACTCGCCATTGGTGTGCGGCTTCACCTGCCGCACCTGATCAAGGTTCACAATTGTGCTGCGGTGCACGCGTTGAAAGGTGCGCGGGTCCAGACGCTTTTCCAGATCCTTCATCGTTTCGCGCAGGATCAAGCTGTTGTCGGCGGTGTATATACACATATAGTCGCCAGCTGCATCGATGCGTTCAATGCTTTCCACATCAACACGGAAAATCTGCCCGCGATCCTTTACATTGATCAGCTTTTCAAATCGGCTGGTGACCATTTCCTCGTCAGCGGACGGCATTTTCTCCGCCGCCTCTGGTGCCACTTCGCTGATGACGGTGCGCAGCCGCTCCACTTCCTCGGCCGTGCGCCGGTCGGCAAGCCTTCCGCGCACCCGCTCCATGGTGTCGGCCAAGCGGTCGGGCTCGACAGGCTTCATCAGATAATCGACGGCCTGCGCCTCAAACGCCTTTATCGCATGCTCGGAATAAGCCGTCACAAATACGAACAGCGGCGGATCAATATCCATCACCCCCTGCACAACCGAAAAGCCGTCAAATCCGGGCATCTGGATATCAAGGAAAACAAGGTCAGGCTTCAGCGTCTTGATCTTGCGGATCGCCTCTCGCCCGTTTGAACAGGTCGCCACGATTTCAACATCGTCATAGGGCGCGAGCCTAAGCTCGAGTCCCTGCGTCGCCAGTTTTTCATCATCGACGAGAATGGTGCGGATGGTCATGCGTTCACTACTCCTTGTGGCGCAACCGTCGCCGCATTTGCTGCAGCGCCGATTGCCGGCGTTTCGCCCCCGCTTCGTTTCGTCTGATATGGAAACTCTATCACAACCTCGAACCCCCCGCCACTACGGGAATAATGGTCAAAGCGTTGATCGTCTCCATAGGCCTGGATCAATCGCTCGCGCGTGTTCACCATGCCAACCCCGGTTGATAATTTGGGGTCGCTGGCCTGCCCTTGCAACCCCGGCCCGGTATCGGACACAATGATCCGCAGCCGATCACCTGCACGTTGCGCAATGATAGAGATATCAGCGCCATCCTCCTGCGGCGTCACAGCATATTTGATCGCATTTTCGACAATGGGCTGCAACAGCATGGACGGGACCAGTGCGTCGCCTGCATCAGGATCGACATTGAAATCGGTGCGCAGCCGCTCTTCAAAACGCATCTTCTCTATGTCCAGATAGAGTTTCAGCGTGTCCACTTCCTGCGCCAGCGTAACCTTTGCCTCTGCCTGGTTAATCAGCGTAAAGCGCAGAAAGGATGACAGGCGCGACAGCATGGCGTTGGCCTGATCGGTCTGTTTCAGCATCACCAGCGTCGAAATGCTGTTCAGCGTATTGAACAGGAAATGCGGATTGAGCTGATAGCGCAACATGGTGAGCTGCGCGCTGGTGGCTGCTGCCTCCAGCCGAATCAGCTGGTCCGCCTGCTCCTCTGCACGCACGAAATAGTTGATGGCATAATAGAGCGCGCTCCAGCCACCCAGCAGCAGCCCGCAGCGGAACAGCGATTGCACGACCAGCTGGGCAAAGGGCGTTTCATCGGCGCCTTCGCGCAGCGTCTGCAGCACCCAGCTATCGATATAGGCATAGAGCAATGTCGCCAGCACCACGCCCGCCGCTGTCGTTGTCCAGGTCATCAATGGCCGCTGGTTGATGACATAGCGGAAGACAACCGACATCAGCAGCGAAATGGAAAAGCCGGTCAGCGTGGAAATCAGGACTTCGCTCAACCGGCTGAGCGGCTGGTTACCCGTGATGATCGTCACCGAATAGAGCGCCGTTACGCCAGCCCAGCCCGCGCAGTGGAGATTCCAGAACGCACGGCTCTTGTTAGAGAAAAACGGTTGTTCGCCAAGGTCGAGAACGGCCATGGCAGGGGTTTAAAGCCAGCGCCAATCAGATGGAAGCGTTAGTTTCGGTTCGTCGCAAATGCCCTGTCCGTCAGGCAGGCCGCTTCACCGCAATCACCTCATAAATTGCGTTTTTGAAGAAATGGCGTTTGAGAAGGTCGCTGGTCCGTCGGCGCGGAGCATTGCGCTGACGCTCGGTTTCTTCGGCTACCGTGTCGCGCTCATGCAACAGATCGAGCGGCAAGCCATCAAACAGCCGCCGCGCCGCGTTCAGCGTATAGTGATAGGTATGGTCGGCAAAGGGCGTGATTTCAAATGGCACGCCCAGCGCCCGCCAGCCCGCATGCGCGCTTGCCGCCACATGATAAAGCGGATGATGGACATTGACTTCGAAAAATAAAAGCGCCCCAGGCGCCATGACGCGAGCGATTTCGCGCAGTATCTGCGCTGGATCATGCGCATGATCGACAACATTGTCGCACAGCACGACATCGAAGCTGGCGTCGTCGAACGGCAATGCCTCGCCCGACGCCGCTATGGTTTTCGCCCGGTGCTGCCAGAGCGGAAACAGCGTGCGATAATGGTCGGCCAGCGGATCGACGCCCACACCATTTTCAGCGCCGAAAAAGAAGATCAGCCCGTGCGCGCCGCAACCGACCTCCAGCACGCGCGCATCGGGCGCAATCGGGCGAACCGCCTCCAGCTTGGCGCGCACTTTGGCCGAATGCGCCTGCATCTGCGCCATCTTCGCTTCTTCGCGGCCCGACAAACGCTGCGCCTTGGCCTGCTGATAGACAAGCTGCCTTTCGATGGCACGGTCGGCACGGCGCTGCAGCCCGGATTGCAGTATACTCATAGCCCTTCACTAGCGGATTTGGCGCACGGCGGAAGCCCTTGTTTCATGGCGGAGGAGGCGATAGCATTGCAGCTGAATAGGAGCCCGACATGACCGATGCAGATGAACCCCGCGCCAAATTTACTGCCATGGACAATGGCACACAAGAAGATTGGGCCATTATCAGCGGCCAATATATGGGCTTTGCCGGAAAGGTCGCTGATCGTGTGCTCGATCACCTGAAACTGCTCGACGGCGATTTTGGCGGCTTTCCGGTGGACCGGCTAACGCACTGCCTTCAGACCGCAACCCGTGCGCACCGCGATGGGCGAGACGAGCAATATGTCGTCATGGCGCTGCTGCATGACATTGGCGATACGCTGGGCACTTTCAACCACCCCGATGTGGCGGCGGCGATCATCAAGCCCTTCGTCAGCGAACAGAATCGCTGGATTTGCGAGCAGCACGGCATTTTCCA
>CAYVQO010000056.1:0-13182 GCA_964452835.1 uncultured Sphingorhabdus sp.
ACCACGACAGGCGCCATCGCGCTCCACTTCGCCGCTGCCGAGCCAATGAACAGGTCAAGGAATGACGATACAAATTGAACACCGGCCAGCAAAGCAGGTGCAGGCACATTCATTTGCTGCAATGCCATTGCCCCGTCGATGGCAAATATGGGGCCGAGCCGCGACCAGTTGAACATCGCGACAAAATGGGCGGCGAAGAAGACGAAGACCAGATAAGGCGCAAGCATCTTTACGCCTTCCTGCATCATCGCGATGACATCCTTGGAATCTTTCACCGTCCCGGTGGCGCGGCCAAAGGCAATGCCGGAGACAAGGAAGAGGATGAAAAATCCAGCGACCAGCCCGGCATAAAAGGGTTGCAGCCGCGCCGTGCCCTGTTTTGCATCATCGATCAGCGGTGTGTAGCCTGGCCACAACGCCAGCGCAGTAAATGCAATTGCCACCAACAGTGCCGCAAGCCCCGCAGCGCGCAACCCCTTGCGCTCAGCTGGGGTAACCTCGGAACGCGCCAACTCGGCTTTCAATTCCTCATCGGGTTCGCTGCCCCATGTGCCCAGGCGTGGCTCGACAATCTTGTCGGTGATGTACCAGATGATCGGCGTGAACACGACCACGATGGACAGGATGAAATACCAGTTGCCGAGCGGATTCATCGACCAGTTGGGATCAATGATCCGTGCCGCCTCTTGCGTGAAACCAAAGAGCAACACGTCCATTTGTCCGGGTGTGATGTTGCCGGCAAAGCCGCCCGAGACGCCAGCAAAAGCCGCTGCCAGCCCAGCCAGCGGGTGCCGCCCGACACTGGCGTAAAGAATGGCCGCCAGCGGAATGAAGACAACATAGGCCGCATCAGAAGCATGATGGCTGACCATGCCAATAATCGCCACAATCGGGGTGAGTATGGCATGGGGAGCCTTGCGCAGGCTGGCACGGATCAGCGCGGAAAATAGTCCGCTGCGTTCTGCCACTGCTGCACCCAAGATCAACGTCAGCACCAGACCCAGCGGCGCAAAGCCGGTGAATGTCTTTGGCATTTCGGTAATTAGCCGGGCAATATTCTCTTCGCTAAACAGACTGGTTGCGGCATATGTGAGCGTTCCGTCCTTCAACTCGCCCCATTGCGGCGCTTCCTTGCCCGTATAGGCAAGCGACGCTGACCAGCCCATTGCCTGCCCCACAGCCGACAAAAGCATCAGGAAGAGGATCAGCCAGAGGAAAATCATTGCCGGTTCCGGCAGCTTGTTGCCAACGCGCTCAATAACGCCAAGAAAACCGGTCTGTCGGGGTGAAGGTGCAGAAACTGTCATGAAGTGACCCATAGCATTGCTGCCCGCTTCCCCCGTGCAGGCGTTTAACTCAATCCCCGAAAATGCAGTGCTAGCCGAATCGATTGCGCAGGTCTAGCAGCGCAATTGCTGCCTTTGCTGCCTCGCCGCCTTTGTCTTTCTGCTTGGGATCAGCGCGAACAAGTGCTTGCTCCTCATTCTCCACCGTAAGGATGCCGTTGCCGATGGCCAGCCCGTCCATGGTCAGCGCCATGATCCCCCGCGCGCTTTCGCCCGCAACAATTTCGAAATGATAGGTTTCGCCCCGGATCACAACGCCAATCGCGACATAACCGTCGTACAGCTCGCTTTCTGATGCCAGCGCGATGGCCCCTGGGATTTCCAGCGCACCGGGGACGGTCAAAACCTCCACCTCATGCCCGGCAGTCTTCAACGCCGCCGACGCTCCTGCGACCAGCATGTCGTTCAAATGGTCGTAAAAGCGCGCTTCAACAATAAGGAATTTTGCCATGATTTACTCCGATCCCAAGATAATGGCGATTGCGCCAGCGACGACAAGCAGCCCGGCCATGATCCGCCAGCGGTCCATCTGCTCTTTGAGCATGAACGCCGCCAAGACAAGCGCGATCAGCACGCTGGATTCGCGGATTGCTGCAACCATGCCGACCGGAGCCAGCCTGACGGCGTAGGACCAGCTGGTGAACGATACCAGCATCAGCAACCCCGCCTTCCAGCCCATGGGCCATGCACGCCGCAATCGTGCGTGCGCCTCACCCTTAAACCGCAGCAGCAAATAGCTTGGCAGCAACAGCCCGTCGGTCACAAACAGCCATGCTATAAAGGCAAGAACATCTTCCGCCTCGCGCATGCCCTGCGCAGCAAGCAGATTGTAAATGATCGTCGTCAGCCCGGCAAAAGCCGCGGCCCCCCAGCCGTGTCGGCTCATACCCCTGCCCAGTGCCAGGGACAATATGCCCAGCGTGATGAGCAGGATACCAACCATCGCTGGTATCGTCAGAGCATCGCCCAGATAGACAACCCCCAGCACCGCCATTGCCAGCGGTACCACGCCACGCGCCACCGGATAGGCGTGAGAGAAGTCACTAAGCTGGTAAGACTTCACCAAAGTCAGCTGGTTGATGAAACTTAACAGCGCAAAGCCAGCCAGCAGCAGCCAAAGGTTCAGCGGCAAATTCCCCGCCCACAGCGCCACTGGCAAAGCAAGCGCAGCGCAGACAATGGCCGACCATATGCGCACCGCCAGTTTGTCCTCGCCCGCCTTCAAAAAGGCATGCGACGTAGCGGCGGTGAACGCTGAGACCCCGGCCAGCGCAAGCCCAGCGCTGACTGACATTGTTTATTCCCCAGCCGTACCAGGAATCGGCCGCTCACCCACTATCGACAGCCCATAGCCATCCAGCCCGACCATCGTGTGGTGGGTGTTGGTGAGGAGGATCATGTCGTGCACGCCCAGTTCGGTCAGGATCTGTGCGCCGCCGCCATAGTCGCGCATTGCCTCTATCTCCGGCGCACCCGCAGCCTTGCCCTGCGCGCGCAGTTCCATGAAACGGCTTACCACGCCTTGCATCGGCTTGTTGATCACCACGACAACGCCGCTTCCCTCTTCAGCAATGGCCTTCATCGAATTGGCGAGCAGGCCCGAACGCTCATGTTCCTCACCAAAGACATCAACGAACATGCTCATTGTGTGCATGCGGACCAAGGTCGGCTTGTCGGGATCAATGCGCCCTTTTTGCAGCGCCATCGTCTCTTGGCCGGTCGCCTTGTTGAAAAAGGTCATTGCAGTCCATTCGCCACCCCAGCGGCTGGTGAACTTCATCTCCGCCCGCTTCTCGACCAGATGATCATGCTTGCGGCGATAGGCGATCAAGTCGCGGATTGTCCCCATCTTCAAGCCATGCAGGCGGGCAAAGGCAACCAGATCATCCATCCGCGCCATGGTGCCGTCATCCTTCATAATCTCGCAGATCACGCCCGAGGGATTGAGGCCCGCAAGCCGTGAAATATCCACTGCTGCCTCGGTATGCCCTGCGCGCACCAGCACGCCGCCGTCACGCGCGGTCAGCGGAAAGACATGGCCCGGCGAAACAATGTCATCTGGCCCCTTTGAGGCATCAATGGCAACGGACACCGTGCGGGCGCGGTCTGCCGCGCTAATGCCGGTCGTCACGCCCTCACGCGCCTCAATGGACACCGTGAAGGCCGTCTGCATGCTTTCACGGTTGTTCTGCGCCATGGGCGCAAGGCCCAGTTGATCACAGCGTTCCTTGGTCATCGACAGGCAGATGAGGCCGCGACCATGGGTTGCCATGAAGTTGATTGCGTCCGGCGTGGCCATTTGCGCAGGGATAATCAGATCGCCTTCATTCTCGCGGTCTTCATCATCTACCAATATATACATGCGGCCGTTGCGCGCTTCCTCGATAATCTCCTCAATCGGAACCAGCGCCGGGCTGTCATCATTGGCAAAGAGATAGGTTTCCAGCTTGCGCAGCGTATCGGCGGTGGGGTTCCAGTCGGGCTGATCGAGATCGCGCAGCGTGTTGGCGTGCAGACCAGCGGCGCGGGCAAGACCGGAGCGCGACAGGCCACCATCGGTGACTAGGGTGCGGAGCTTTTCGATGAGTTGAGTCGACATGAACCTCATATTTCACATCAAAATGTGATGGTCAATACTCGCGCTCACATCACGATGCAGGATCAAGTCCGATACTGGACGCCGAAACAACCTGGTCGATCAGCGCATCGTCAGCAACCACTTGCTTGTCAAGCATCAGCATCGAGAGCCCATGCACCAATGCCCAGGCGCGCAGCATGACGGCGAAGCGGGATTCATCCGACACCCCTTCCCCCATCATTTGTACCACCCCCTGTTCAAGCAATGACGCGGCACTACCCTCCGGCGCAATTGTGCGGGCGTGCATATGGGCCGGGCTGTTGACGAAGATCAGCCGGAACAGCGCCGGACGGGCGAGCGCAAACCGCACATAGGCGCGGCCAAGTTGGGAAAACCGCTCTTGCCCCTCACCCGTTGCCGCTTCGCGCTGCTGTTGTGCCAGCATGGCATATCCGGCCTCGGCAAGCGCCACGAGCAGCGAGGCCTTGTCCGGGAAATGCCGATATAGAGCCGTCGCGCTGACCCCTACATTGCGCGCAATTTCGCGCAGGGACAGCGCGTCTGCCTCGCGGGTTTGCAGTAACCGCAACCCTTCCGTCACAACCGCGGAACGCAAATCACCATGGTGGTAGGATTTAATGTTGACACTGTTATCATTTCGGATCATGTTATCAGTGTAAACATTGTCGAGTCGAATGGCAAGAGCAAGGAGCAAGCCAGTGGCCAGTGTCGTGGAAACCATAATCCGAGGAGCCGTGACCAAAGGTGTCACCAAAGTCGCTGATTTCAACCGCGCACGGATGAAAACCGACGCGCCAAATCCTTATCTCTCCGGCATCCACAAGCCGATGGAGGAAGAACTGACGCTCACCGATCTTGCCGTTTCGGGTACGATCCCGGCCGAACTGGATGGCCGTTACATCCGCATTGGCCCCAACCCGATCGGGGCTGACCATGCCTCTTATCACTGGTTCACCGGCGACGGCATGGTGCATGGCGTGCGTCTTCAGGGTGGGAAGGCGCTGTGGTACCGCAACCGCTGGATCAAAAGCACCCGCGTCACCGAAGCGCTGGGTCTGCCGACAGCCCCCGGCCTGCGCAACGGCCCCCGTGATACGGTCAACACCAATGTGCTCGGCCATGCCGGGGAAACCTGGGCAATTGTTGAGGCGGGCGGCTATCCGGTGCGGATTAATGAGGAGCTGGAGACGATTGCCTTCGATCCCTTTGGCGGCACGCTGAAAGGTGGCTTTTCTGCGCACCCGCATCTCGATCCCGATACCGGAGAAATGCACGCCATCTGCTATCAAGCCGACATCCAGTCGGTGATCCGCCACGTCGTAGTCGACGCAAATGGCAAAGTCCGGCGCGAACAACGCATCCAGGTGACAGACGGCCCGTCAATCCATGACTGCATGATTACCAAAAATTACGTCATCATACTGGACCTGCCAGTTACATTCTCAATGAAGACGCTGCTCGCCGGACATCCCTTCCCCTATGCGTGGAACCCGGAGCATAAAGCGCGCGTCGGATTGTTGCCGAAAGATGGCAAGAACGAGGACGTCATCTGGTGTGATGTAGCGCCTTGCTATGTTTTTCACCCCTGCAACGCCTATGAGGATGCAGACGGCAAAGTGATCATGGACGTCTGCGCGCATGACAGCATGTTCGCCGAAAGCAGGATTGGGCCAGATAGCGCGAAAGTGCCATTTGAGCGCTGGACAATTGATCCCGTGGCGCGGACGACTACCCGCATAGTGGTGGATGAGGATTCACAGGAATTCCCCCGCCCCAATGAAGCGCTGATCGGCAAGCCCTATCGCTATGCCTATGCCATGTCGCTACCCGACGGCTTTGACGCCGGGTCGCCCAACCAGTCAAAGCTTTACAAGCATGACATGGTCGAAGGCGGCAAGCAGACCCATGATTTTGGTGCCGGCCGTGTGCCGGGGGAATTTGTCTTTGTGGCAAAGGCAGGTGCAGTCGCCGAGGATGATGGCTGGCTGATGGGCTATGTTGTCGATATGGATAGCGAGACGACCGATTTGGTAATTCTGGACGCCGCCAACTTTGCCGGACCAGCACAAGCTATCATTACATTGCCCCACCGCATTCCTCCTGGCTTTCATGGTAATTGGGTGGCAGCCTAGTCAAATTGCTTTTGTGGCCGCAGACGGCATCGTCAGAACGGCTGTTGCATTACCATCACGCTCCAGTCGCCAGCGGCGGCGGGGATTGTCTATTACCATACGAAACGGCTTCAGCCCGCGCAGGCCGATATTGGCCGATGGGATGTCTGCAAATGTCACAGTGCCAAGACGAACGGCTATGCCCGAAATGTCGACTTTGGCGTTGACCGTACCCGCTTTAAGCGGGATCGTGCGATCGACGGTCTTGATTTGTCCGATTTGTGCCATGGGTTCTTTCACACCAAACAGTGGCGCCATTGCCGCTGGCAAATTGAGCAGGCCGGGATTGCCGCTGTCGATATGCAGCGGAAAGGTTTTTCCGGCATAACTTATCGACCCGGCCGGTAGACCGCGTTCATCCAGTTTTTGCCATTTGCCTTTGTCATCGGGGGCAGTCTCCGATAGCGTGAGCAGGTTTCTGGCAAAGTCGATGCCAATCACCTTGTCCGGAAACTGCGCTCCGCCAATGATAATCAGCGGCTCCAGACCGGGCATGACATTGTCTTCCATTACAATTGCATCCAGCGCCTTCGCCGCCACACCGCCAACAATAAGGCTCTCTAGCCGGACGACATCGACCTTTACCGGGTCGTCGCCATAGGGGCTGCCCATCAATGCTTCTCCGACCACCTCCAGCTTATAGCGCTCGACCAGGCTGCGCGGAATGACCATGCCCTGTGAGCCGGTGTCAAACGCAATCTTTGTTGGTGCACTACCATTGATCTGCGCATCAATCCGGAAACGGCCAGTGGACAAGTCAACAGGGATTTCTGTTTTTGCAGCAGTCGCGGCCTGGAACGGCAATATGCCGCCACCGATCGCGGATGCAGCAAAGAGCAGTGGGAGGATGAAATATCTGGCACGCATGGCAGGCTCCTTTTATATTACGATTCGTAATATATTGACCTTTGCGACTACATCTGTCAACATGATCGTAATGACTCAGAAGCCGCTGACTGATCTGGAAGGTGCTGTGCTTGCAGAAATTGCCAAGCGCGGCGCGACGACCAGCTATGTGGTGGCCCGCGCTTTCGCCGCCTCTCCATCCGAATATTGGTCCGGCTCGGCAGGGGCCGTCTATCCCCTGATCAAACGATTGGCAGCGCGTGGATTGCTTGCTGCTCAGGCTGATGCTGACGGCAAACGCACCCGGCTTGATTACCGCGTTACTGACGCTGGTCGGGCAGCATTAGAGGATTGGCTGCTAGACGTGAAGCGTGCGTCGGGCATGGGTTTCGATCCGTTGCGCACGCGTCTGGCACATATGGAACTGGTCGATGCAGAGCAGCGGCGGAAATTCCTCCATGAGGTCCGTATCGCCAGCGCCGATTTTTCTGCCATGTCGGTGCCGCCCGCGGGGCGCTTCGGCGGAAAAATCCACGACAGTTGGCTAAAGGCCCGGGCACGCTGGCTGGCGATGCTGGATTTTATCGGTGAATGAAAAATAGGAGCCGGATGACCCGCCGAAAAATCGTTACGGCTGCTTCCGTCAGGACCTGACCGGGTTGGCGACGACAGCGCCCATCCGACTCCCGGTCGCGCATATGGCGATGATAGACTGAAAATGCAAGCAGTGCGGTCATCCAAGAATTACCGTACCAAATTGAACGATTTAAGTGGTTAAATATCGCTAGCCAAATCCATGCACCAACTGCTCACCCTGTTCTGATACGCAATGCTAGATTTAGAGGATCAGTGGCAGGAGGCCGTCAGCATGGGTATCAGCACGCTTGATAAAACACCGATGTTTTATGATGATGCCGCTCTCGAAGACCGCAGTGCGCCGCGCATTGCGCTTAACATCCCGGCCCAGCTTAGACCATCAGGCATCACCGGTTTTTCGGTGCGTGTGACCAACCTGTCAATCACCGGTTTTGGCTGCGAGGCGACCACTGGCATGCCAAAGGGTGCACGGTGCTGGCTCACATTGCCTGGCCTTTCTCCGCTGCAGGCAGAAGTTGTGTGGAATGATGGCCGAACGGTCGGCTGCGCCTTCAGCAATGTGCTTAACCGCGCCATATTGGATTCCATATTGAACCGTTTTGGCGTGGTCGTGCCTATTTCCTAACTGGCAGGCTTGGCCTCTGCGTCAATTGCACGCTGCACTTGCCTGTAAAAGGCTTCCCGCGCCTGCGCCCATTCCGGACCAACCGCACGCGGCCAGTTGCTATTCGACGCAATAACCAGTTTCCGTTCGGGGTCGATGAAAATCCCCTGGCCGAAAATGCCCTGCGCCGCGTAAACTCCCTTGCCAGTGATCCACCATTGATAGCCATAGCCGCTATGGTTCGGACCATCGACTGTTGCCTCCGCAATCCAGCCTTCGGGCAAAATGGATTTGCCGCCGATCATTCCGCCGCCGAGCATGAACAGGCCAAAGCGGCCCATGTCGCGGGTTGATGCCTGGATGCAGCAGCCGCTGATTTCATGGCCAGTAGAACCCAGCAGCCAGCTGGCATCCTGCTCCATGCCAAAAGGCGCCCAAACTTTTTCGGACAGATAGTCAGAAAGCTTCTTTTTGGTAGCTTTGCTGACAAGAACGCCGATCAAATTGGTCTCACCGGTTTTATACACCCATTTTGTGCCGGCCGGTGCCTCGCGCGGCAATTTGCGCATATAGCTGACCGTTGCATCAACGCCCGGCTCCGCCTTGTGCTCGTTAAAGCGGGCGACATCAGACTTGGGATCTTCATAATCCTCATTCCATTTGATGCCGGATGTCATCGTCAACAACTGCTTGATGCTGACATCATCATAGGCCGATCCTTTCATTTCAGGGATATAGTCGGTCACCTTGTCATCAATGCTTTTGATAAAGCCATCCTTGATCGCCGCGCCGACCATGGTGGAGGTCAGCGACTTGGCAACCGAGAAGCTGGTCCATTTGCCATTGCCATCAAAGCCAAGGCCATATTTTTCTAGGCGGATTTTACCGTCATGAATGATCACCAAACCAGCAGTACGCTGCGCCTTCATATAGCCATCGACATCGTCCAGCTTGATCGGCTCCCCTTTGGGCAACGGATATACAGTTTCGCCAGCCTCGATGATGTTGGCCTTCGCCAGCACAGGCAGCCGGTCCATGGTGCGGAAAGCAGCGTCGCGTTGCGGAATCGACCAGAACAGAACGTTCCGGTCCGTTGGCAGGTTGGAGGCCAGGTTGCGCATGTCTTTGTCCATGCTGAACCAGCCGATACCGGCTGCTGCGACCAATATGACCAGCAGGCCGATGATCCATTTTTTCATGCGCGTCCCTCCTCCATCATTTTTTGATTAGCGTGACTTGCGCCACATTGATCCCGCCGCCGCGAAACCCACCTTCGCAATACATCAGATAATAGCGCCAAAGCGCAACAAATTTCGCGTCAAAGCCTGCTGGCAACCGGCCTTGCTCCACCGCCGCATCAAAGCGCTCTCTCCATAAACGCAGCGTTTCGGCATAATGCAGTCCGAAATCCCTTTGATCCGTCCAGCTTAGACCACGCGCCTCTGCCATTGCACGGAACCGGCTTTCAGAAAGCAGCATGCCGCCCGGAAAGATATAGTGCTGAATGAAATCCGCGCCGTTCGCATAGGCATCAAATACATCATCCTCTATGCGGATATATTGCAGCGCGGCCCTGCCCCCCGGTTTCAAGGCGCGGGCGATGCAATCCAAATAGGCAGGCCAATATTCCTGCCCCACCGCTTCGACCATCTCGACACTGGCAATGGCATCATATTGGCCACTTACGTCGCGATAATCGGTGAGCGTAATCGCCGCATCGCCCTTCCCCGACAGCCGCGCATCTGCAAAGGCTTTTTGCTGCGGCGACAGCGTAATGCCATGGTAGCTGATCGCCGTACGTTCCAGCGCGGCGTCTGCAAGCCCACCCCAGCCGCAGCCGATTTCCAACAGTGCGTCGCCCGGCTGCAGTTCCAGCCGGTTGAGCAACAAGTCAATTTTTCGTCGCTGCGCCACGTCCAGCGCCTCATCCCCGGCAAACACTGCCGATGAATAACTCATCGTTGCATCAAGCCAGGCCGCATAGAAATCATTCCCCAGATCATAATGGGCCTCAATATTGTCTCGCGCCTTGGCCTTGCTGTTGCGATTCAGGAAATGCGCAGCCTTTGCCAGCAGCCGCGCCATTCCGCTGGGCCGCGCAACTGCCCCCAATGACACGCGGTTGCGCATGAAAAGATCAAAAATTGGAACAGGATCAGGGCTTTCCCAGTCACCCGCGGCCCAACCCTCATACCAGCCAATCGAGCCGCCCCGCACGAGCCGGGTCAGAGCCCGCCAGTGCCGGACATGCACAATCGCAAAGGGCCCGGGTGCGCGTCCACCCAATAGTCGCACCTGGCCATCAGGCAAATGTCCCTCAATCGTGCCGGCGCACAAACCCGCATCGATCCGGTCCAAAATCTTGTGAAAGGCAGGCGCGGTAAGCCACGCAAAAAGGCCACCCCTTGATCCAGGCAATGCTGCCTTGCGGGTCAAGTGGTGGCCTCTTTTGGTTTCCGGTGCGTTCATCACACCGGCCCTAGACAGGTTGAATTACTTCTTCAACGCATCACGGATTTCGGTGAGCAGATCGACTTCAGTCGGTCCGGCCTCTGCAACCTTGGTCTTCAGTATCTTGTTGACCCAGCGCACGATCATGAAGATCACAAAGGCAAAGATCAGGAAGTTGATAATGGCTGTGATGAACGCGCCATAGCCAAGCATCGGCACGCCACCTGCCTTTAGCGCGGCATAATTGCCAGCTGCCGCTGCTTCCTGAAGCTTCTCCGGCACTGCACCAAGAATGAAAAAGCGGTTTGAAAAATCAACACCGCCAAAAATCGCCGACACCATTGGCATCAGCACATCTTCGGTCAATGATTTGGTGATTGTCGCAAAAGCACCACCAATCATCACACCTACCGCAAGGTCAAGCACATTGCCGCCCGCGATAAACGCTTTAAAGTCACTCCACATATCTATTCTCCCCATCTGGCTTCATATAAGCCCTTTCAATTTGCACGATAAATTAACCAGAGTCGAGGGTGGCGATTGAAAGTTACAAGTTGCTGCCCTACATAGGCAACACACATTCCATATGGGGAAGGAGAACCCGATGCGTCCTGACTATGCCAAATTTCTGCTCGTGCCCGTAGCGGCAGTGTCGCTCGCTGGCTGCGGCATCAACAGCGTGCCGACGGCTGAGGAAAATGCGAAGGCCAAATGGGCTGACGTACAGGCACAATATCAGCGTCGCGCCGATCTGGTCCCCAATCTGGTTGCAACGGTAAAGGCCGCTGCAAGCTCTGAGACGCAAATATTGACTCAGGTTACCGAAGCCCGCTCGCGTGCCACTTCGATCAACATTAGCGCAGGCGACATTCCGGACGCCGAAACTTTTCGCAAATTCGAAGAAAGCCAGAACCAGCTCACGCAAGCACTGGGCCAACTCCGCACGATTGTAGAAAATTACCCGCAGCTGCAAAGCCAGCAGGGCTTCCGCGACCTGAATGTAGAGCTGGCAGGGACCGAAAACCGGATTAACACCGCCCGCATGCGCTATAATGAAGCGGTGCAGCAATATAACACCACTATCCGCACCTTCCCCGACATCATCGGTGCCAAAATTATTCACGGCGCCAAACCGATGACGCCGTTCCAAGCCGCTGCCGGTGCCGAAAAAGCGCCCGAAGTGAAATTCTGAACCGAAAGGGAGGCGGAAAACCCCGCTGATGAAACGGCTACTGGCCGCTACCCTCGCCTGTATGGCCCTGTTTTGGGTATCGATGGCGCACGCCAAGCTTCCCGAACGGCCGATAGGTCCGGTCTATGACGGCGCATCGATAATCCCTGACGAAGTTGAGGCGGGGATCGACACAAAATTACGTGCGCTGAGCAAGGAAACCGGCAAAACGCTGGTGGTGGCCACTGTGCCCTCACTTGATGGCCAAGAGATCGAAGAATATGCGGTCAAGCTGTTTGAAACATGGGGCATTGGCGACGCCGAAAAGGACGAAGGCGCGCTGATTTTGGTCGCGCCAAATGAACGACGCACGCGGATAGAGGTTGGGTTAGGATCCGAAGGCATATTGCCTGACGCGCTGGCTGGGCGGATTATCGACCAGCAAATGATCCCGCGTTTCAAGGCAGGCGATTTTGGCGGCGGGATAGCATCTGCCGCAGATTCCGTTGCTGAACAATTGAGGCGCGAGCCAACCGACGCAAAGGCGGTAGCCGCGGCGGCAGAACGCGCCTCGCGACAGAACCGCAGCGATGACGACGGCGAAATAGGCATGGTCATTTTTTGGCTGTTCGTCTTTTTCTTCTTCATCCTGCCAGTAATCATGTCCTTTGCTCGCGGCGGACGAAAATATCGCGGTAAAAGACGGCGGCGCGGCGATGATGATGACGATGATGATTGGGGCGGCCCGGTAATCATCTGGGGTGGCAGCGGTGGCGGCCATTCATGGGGCGGCGGGTCCGGCTCCAGTTGGGGCGGTGGTGGATTCGGCGGCGGCGGAGGCGGCTTTGGTGGCTTTGGCGGCGGCATGTCCGGCGGTGGCGGCGCATCGGGGGGATGGTGAGCATGGCGTTGCGTAAAATATCCCATGTCAGTGAAGCCGATCATCAGCTGGTCAGCGCCGCAGTGGCCGAAGCAGAGCGCGACACCAGCGGAGAGATTGTCACGATCGTCACGGATCTGTCAGATGATTATGACGATGTCGCTTTGGCCTGGGCAAGCGCAATTGCCTTTCTGGCCTTGTCCGTCATTGCCTTCATGCCCGATTTTTATCTCGACTTGGCGCACCGCGTGCTTGGCGGATGGGATCAGCATTGGGCGGCAGGCGAATATCTGGCGTTGCTGTTCCTGTTCATGGGCCTGAAATGGCTGGGCACATGGCTGCTGATGAAATGGATGCCGCTACGGCTGGCGCTGACGCCAAAGCATATCAAGCAGCACCGCGTCCGCACGCGCGCCATTGACCTGTTCAAGGTGGGCACGCAAAGCAAGACCGTCGGACGCACCGGCGTGCTGCTTTATCTGTCGATGCGCGAGCATCGGGCCGAAATTGTTGCGGA
>CAYVQO010000057.1:0-12914 GCA_964452835.1 uncultured Sphingorhabdus sp.
CCGGTGCCAAAGAATATCATCTTCCTGACCGCTGATGCTTACGGCGTGTTGCCCCCAATTGCCCGGCTGACACCTGATCAGGCGATGTACCACTTCCTGTCGGGTTACACCGCCCGTGTTGCTGGCACCGAAATCGGCGTGACGGAACCGAGCGCCACTTTCTCAACCTGTTTTGGCGCACCTTTCATGCCGCGCCATCCCAGCGTCTATGGCAATCTGCTTAAGGAACGCATTGCCAAGGGTGGCGTGAAATGCTGGCTGGTCAACACTGGCTGGACGGGCGGCAAGGCAACACAGCCGGGGATCAGCCGGATGCCAATCAAGGCCACCCGTGCGCTATTGAACGCCGCGCTTGATGGCAGCCTGAACAATGCAGAATTCCAAAAAGACCCCAATTTCGGTTTTGAATTCCCGGTTGCCGTGCCGGGCGTGGATAGCAAAATCCTTAATCCGCGTGAGGCATGGGCGGATAAGGCAGAATATGATGTCACGGCGCAACGGCTGGTCCAGCAATTCATCGATAATTTTGCGCAATTTGAACAACATGTCGATGCAGGCGTGATAGAGGCGGCCCCGAAAGCCGCGTAAGCAGCCCGGTCTCTCCGGGTGTAACAAGGACCCGGAAATGACTGATTTTGAACCAAGACTGTTCACCGATGATGCAGCTATAGCCCATGTGGGTGAGGGGCTGCTCGCCTGCACCCTGCCGCGTGCCGAATGGACCCACGAAGCGCATCTCGCCGCCTGCCTGTGGCTGGTACGCGAGCGGCCGGACATAAAGCTGGAAACCGAACTGCCCGACATTATCCGCCGCTATAACGAGAGTGTCGGCGGGGTGAATGACGATACTCAGGGCTATCATGAAACGCTGACTCAGCTGTATATTGCCACGGTGCGCGTGCATCATGCCGAGACCGTAAAGCTGCCCCTCACCGAGGCAGTCAACGCATTGCTGCTGGGCAAGCGCGGGCAGCGCGATTGGCCGCTGCGTTTCTACACTGGCGGTCTTCTTTTTTCGGTTGCGGCAAGACGTAAATTCGTCGCACCTGACCTGCTTCCGCTTTCGGAAATGGCGAAAATCTGTTAGCCTGCACAACCATCAGAAGGAGAAATGCAATGGGAATGCTGGACGGTTTGATGGGCAATATTGGCGGGATCGCAGAGAAGCTGGGCCTTCCTGCCGACAAGGCACAGGAAGTGGCAAGCTCGCTTCAGGAAAAACTATCCGGTGATGGTGACAAGATGCAGGCCATTCAGGATGTTGCGCAGGAACATGGCATTTCCGTTGACTCGATCAAAGGCATGCTGGGCGGCGATGGCGAGGGCAGCATTTTTTCCAAGCTGACCGGCATGATCGACAAGGATGGTGACGGCAGCATGATGGATGACCTTGGCGATATGGCCAAGGGGCTGTTCGGCGGAAAACAGTAATCGTCAGGCCTTTGCCGCGCTCACATATTCCGCGACATTTTTCGCCAGCACGTCAAGCGGCACATTGCCGCCCTTGACCACCGTGTCGTTAAAATCGCGCAGATCGTAACGGCTGCCCAGCGCGGCTTGTGCCAGCCCGCGTTGACGCACGATTTCGCTATGGCCGATCTTGTAACTGCATGCCTGTCCGGGCCAGCTGCAATAGCGGTCAACCTCGCTGCCAACTTCCAGTGGGTTGGAGCCATTTTCCTCAACGAAGAAGCGCACGGCCTGCTCGCGGGACCAGCGTTTGGCGTGGAGGCCTGTATCGACGACAAGGCGGCAGGCGCGAAAGGCGAGCGATTGTAAATAGCCCAATCTGCCGACCTGATATTCGTCATATAGGCCAAGTTCATCGGCCAATTGCTGACCGTAAAGCGCCCATCCTTCCGAATAGGCACCAAAGGCCAATATGGCGCGAATAGGGTGCATCTGGTTGGCATATTCGCCCTGCCAGACATGGCCTGGTATCGCTTCGTGAAAGGTCAGGTCAGGCAGGCTATATTTGCTGTGCAAATCGGTGGTACGCAGGTTGATCCAGAATTTGCCGGGGATGGTTCCGTCAATCGAACCAGCACCGCCATAGGCACCGGGCGCGCCGGGTTCTTCCTCAGGCGGCAGGCGCTTCACCTCCAAATTGCCCCGCACAAGCGTGCGGAAAGCGCGAGGCATTTCGGCGCGGATCTTGCCCAGCCAGTCCTGAATGAAGGCCATGATCTCCGCGCGGCCAGCATCTCCGTCGGCAAATTTGTAGCGCGGGTCCTTGGCCAGCGCATTCATCCGCTCACCGACTGAACCTTGCGTATAGCCAAGGCTTTTCAGGATCGGGTCCATCCGGCCGTGCAGCGTGCGAAGCTCATCCAGTCCGGTCTGATGCACCTCTTCCGGTGTCATTCGCGTCGTGGTGCTGGCACGCAGCGCCCATGCGTAAAATTCATCGCCAAATGGCCGTGCCCACATGCCGGGGTCCATCGTGGCTTTGGGAAGCTGGGTCTTTAGTTCATGCAGTTGGCGTTGCAGGGCAAAGGCGACATCGGTTTGCGCAATCTTTTCAGCGCGTTCGGCCCAGTCGCCTTCAATTTTCTGCTCCGCCGTGCGCTGCCTGATGCTGTCAACCAATCCACCGCCGCTTTTCGCGCCAGCAAGGCTCTGCTCCATCTGCTTGATCGCCTTCTCGATCAGGAAGGCAGGTGCGATCAGGCCTTTTTCAGCCGCCAATTGCAGACGGCGCAATTCGCCATCGAGAATGAAGGAATATTCGGACAGCCGCGACAGATAGGCCTCTGCATCCTCCTTGTTGCGCACAGGATGGTCGCTGTCCAGAAAGCGCGGGATATCGAGATAAGCACCGACATTCTGGATCACCACATAGGGCGTATTGCGCCAGCCGCCGACGGTGATGTCGCCATAGGGTAAAGCAAAGCCATCAAGTGAGGTTTGATAGGCGCTTTCTATGACGGCAAGGCTTGTTCGTGTGGCATAACTCAGTTGCGATGTGTTGGCGGCGCGGATGCGGGCAATATCTTCCTTTAGAGACGCGGCGATCGCGGCTTGACCGGAGGCAGAGCGGTCCCCCAACTTGCCGCGCAATGCCGCCTTCTCTCCAACATCAACGCCGAGCGACGTCGCGCTTTCTGGCGATAACGCAAGCAGCCGGTCTGCAATAGAATCCAGCAGCGCCTTGGCCCCTGCTTCATCGAGCGGCCCCGCAATGGATGCCGACAAAGCCTTGTTCGCGCAGGCTGGAAGCGCGAGCGTAGCGGCCCCTGCACCAAGGGCTGCCATTGTCTGGCGGCGGGTGAGGGTAGGGGATGGGTGTAACACGGCGGATTCCTCTCAATTCTTGTTACAGTGATAAGCGGTCGCCGCCACTCGTCAACCGCACAACAAAAAAGCCCGGCACAATGGCCGGGCTTCTGTGTTTTCCTGTCGGATCAAAATCAGTCCAGCAATTCCGCCGGAACCTTGCCGCCATTGGCGGCCAGTTCGCGCATCACGGCCTTGTGCAGCCACATGTTCATTTCCGCGCTGCCTTCCAGGTCGCCGGTATAGCCCAGCTCCATGGCAAGGTCCTTGCGCTCCTGCAGCGAGCTTTCCATGCCCAGCATCTTCATCAGGTCGACGATGGACGTGCGCCAGTTGAGGTTACGACCATCATTGGCATCAATTTCTTCCAGATGCGCGATCACATCGACTTCGCTGATCGCGACGGGAGCGGCCTCGACCGGGGCTGCGATAACCGGCGACTCAGGGGCTGGTTCGGCTGCGACAGCCTTTTTGCCGAAAATTGCGTCTTTGATCTTGCTGAAAATACCCATGTGAATTCCTCCTTTGCGGGACCATGTTGCTAATGCGTGCCAGACTAAGCCTGAATCATGACAATTGGGAGAGCAAAGCATCATCAGGATGTAAATTCGCTTTTCCCAGTTGCAGGCCGCTTGCAATGCGTACCAAACAGGGCCAGCTTGCGTGAAAATCAGGAGGTCTTGGAATGGATATCGCCAGCATATTGAAGCAGTCGGGTGCGATCGGTTCAATTGCACAGCAACTTGGGGTCAATGAACAGGTCGCAGAAATGGGAGCAAATGCGCTGCTGCCTGCGATCTTGGGCGGCTTTAAAAAGACGGCGCAGGCGCAGCCCTCGGGGATCGAAGGCCTTGGCGGACTGTTGGGGCAGCTTGGCGGCGGCGGCTTGTTCGACTCGGTCGTGTCGCCTGAACCGACACCAGTAGAACAAGGCAATGACGTACTCGGCCAGATTTTCGGTTCCAAAGATGTCAGCCGCTCGGTCGCGGGGCATGCCTCGGAGCAAACGGGACTCGATTCGTCACTGTTGAAAAAGATGCTGCCACTGCTTGCTATGCTGGTCGCAGGCTACCTCGCCAAGCAGGGCAGTGGAGAGCAAGGCGGAGCAGATGCTGGCGGTGGTCTGGGTGGGCTGCTGGGAAGCGTGCTTGGTGGTGGCCAGTCAGCCGGAGGCGGAGGCCTGGGCGGTATATTGGGATCAGTGCTCGGCGGCGGTCAGAACGCTGCTCCTGCCAGTGGCGGGTTGGGTGGCCTTGGCTCGCTGCTGGACATGGACGGTGACGGCAACCCGCTCGACGATATTATCGGCATGGCGGGCAAGCTGGCGCGTTAACCGCCAGCCATCCTTTTCAGACAGGCTCTACCAGCAATACCGCGCCATCGGCTCCGGTGACGCGCACTCGTGTTCCAGCCGCAGCGTCTTCGCCACGTGCATTCCATTCGCTGTCGCCGACTTTGACACGGCCGCGTCCGTCGGCAATCGCCTCGACAACCGTCACGATTTCACCCGTCAGCCGCGCGCCGCGGTCATTCAGCTTGGGATCGTCAGAAACAATGGGATTGTCTTTCAGGAATTTCTTGCCGGCATAAACGGTCAGGACGGACAGGATTGCGAATAGCGCGACCTGCAAGGGAAGGCTGATCGGCAGCGCCCATGTTAGCACGCCGACAATGATGGCAGCGGCACCCAGCCACATCAGGAAGAACCCGGGTGCGATCATTTCAACCGCAGCTAGAATGAAGCCGAGCGACAGCCACACCCAGTGCTGTTCCAGCGTGGAAAGCCATTCGCTCATCTTATTTGCTCCCCGCCTTATCGGAGTCCTTGCCCAGCGCGTCCTTGGCGAGCTCACCGATGCCGCCGAGTGAGCCGATCAGCTGCGTTGCCTCAACTGGGAACAGGATTGTCTTGGCATTGGGCGAAGTGGCAAACTGGCTTACCGCTTCGGTATATTTTTGCGCGATAAAGTAGTTGAGCGCCTGCGTGCCGGATGCGGCAATGGATTCTGATACCATAACGGTGGCCTTTGCCTCTGCCTCGGCCTCACGCTCGCGGGCCTCTGCATCGCGGAATGCGGCTTCCTTGCGTCCTTCGGCCTGCAGTATCTGGCTTTGCTTTTCTCCTTCGGCGCGCAGAATTTCCGATGCACGCAAACCTTCTGCTTCCAATATTTGCGCCCGCTTTTCACGTTCGGCCTTCATCTGCCGGGCCATTGCGTTGCTGATGTCGGCAGGCGGGCGAATATCTTTAACCTCAACCCGGGTCAGCTTCACACCCCAGGGCGTTGTTGCATGGTCAACAACATTCAGCAGCCGGGCGTTGATTTCGTCGCGTTTTGAAAGGCTCTCGTCGAGATCCAATGACCCCATCACGGTGCGCAGGTTGGTTGTGGTGATTTGCATGATCGCAACATAGAGGTCGCTGACCTCATAGGCGGCCTTGGCCGCATCAAGCACCTGAAAAAAGACCACGGCATCCACGCCCACCATGGCATTGTCTTTCGTGATGATTTCCTGCCCGGGAATATCAAGTACCTGCTCCATCATATTTACCTTGCGACCGACGCGATCGACAAAGGGTACGATGAAGTTGAAGCCGGGATTTGCTGCATGGGTAAAGCGTCCGAACCGTTCGATGGTATAGACATAGCCCTGCCGGACCACTGTAATTCCCATGATAACAAAGATAAGCGCAGCAACTGCTAACGCGATAGCAAGCCCACCCATGATTTCCTCCTGTTAAACTCCTCTTCATGTCCTAGATTCGGAAGGTTACCACAAGCGAAATCGGAATTAGCCATTCGTTTTCCGGGTCGCATGATTGCCAATAAGCCTGTAGGGCAAGCACCAGCAACGATAGAGCGTGCCGGACGAACGACCGGAGACGGGGAGCGAACTAACATGCAGTATATTGCGCTGGGTTTGATCATGGCGGGACTTTTCAGTTCCGCCGCTGTTGCGACCAAGATCAGCGAGGATGATCTGCGGCCGCATATCGAGATATTGGCAAGCGACGCATTTGAAGGGCGAGAGCCGGGCACAGAGGGTGAGCGCAAAACGACAGCCTATCTGAGCGAGCAATGGGCAAAGGCAGGGCTGAAGCCAGCCGCTAGCGACGGCAGCTGGCTGGAGCCCGTGGCGCTGGTGCGCCGTGGCCCGGCATCTGCCGATTTTGCCTTTCGCGTCCGTGGTGAGAAGCTGCGTTTTGCCGATGATGAAATCGTACTGGTTGGCAAAGAGGATGTTTACGCACGGGAAAAACTGCCGCTCTGGTTTGCAGGCTATGGCGTGATGGCCGACGGCAGCGTTGGCGGGGATGTAGCGGGAAAGGCAGTGCTGGTTCTTGCTGATCGCCCTGCCTTTGCCAAGGAAGAGATGCAGTCGCCGCGTGCGCGCCGAGAGGCCCTGATCGCGGCTGGGGCAGAAGCTGTGATTTTTGTGGGCGGCGAGCAGACCGAATACCCCTTGCTTCGCCGCATGATGCAAGCGCGTCCTATACAGCTGGTGTCACGCGATAAACGGGCGCCCCTGGAAGGCGTTGTTGGTGCGCGCTTCGCCGTCGCCATGGTGACGGCTGCCGGTGGTGATTGGGACAAGTTGCGCAATAGTGCCAATGCTGGTGATTATGCGGGGACTGCGCTTGGCATTACGGCTGATTTTGACGTGAAAAGCGATGTCCGCAAATTCGATAGCTATAATGTTATCGGCAAGCTTCCCGGCAAAAAACCGGGTAGCGGTGCGGTGCTCTATATGGGCCATTGGGACCATCTGGGCATTTGCCGTCCGGAAGGCGCGGAAGACCGGATTTGCAATGGCGCAGTCGATAATGCCAGCGGAATGGCTGTGCTGACCGAGGTTGCGCGTGGTCTGTCGAAAAGCCGTCATGATCGCGATATCTATTTCATTGCCACCACGGCTGAAGAGAGCGGTCTGTTTGGGGCCTATGCCTTTGTCGAAAGGCCGGTGATGCCGCTGGAAAAAATCGTGATTGCCCTGAATATCGATACCATCGCTGTCGCACCGCGTGGGGCAAAAGTTGCGATTATTGGGCGGGGTACAACCAAGCTGGAACCCGTGATTGAAAAAATTGCGAAAAAGGCAGGGCGGAAGATTGAGCCGTCAACCGATGCCAACGCCTTTCTCCGCCGCCAGGATGGCTGGGCGCTGACGCAAAAAGGCGTTCCTGCGCTAATGGTTGGTGGGTCTTTTGCGGACCTCGCACTGATGGAGCGCTTTTTGGAGGGCGCTTATCACGGGCCTGAAGATGAACTGACCAAGGACACACAATTGGGTGGTGCCGCCGAGGATGCGATGCTGCATGTCGCGCTTGGCAAGCATTTTGCCAATGCAAAGAAGCAGCCATTGGAAATGCCAGCGGAAAAGACGCCAGACAGCACTGGCGGATAGTGCAGCACTTGGTTACATGGGCCGCCACGAATCGACCCCTAACCGAGTGGCACCATGACAGATATCCGCCTTGGCCTGACCTTTGACGATGTGCTTTTGCAGCCATGCGAAAGCGACATATTGCCCAGCCAGGCCGATACGCGGACGCACATTACCCAATCTATTGCGCTGAACATCCCCATATTATCGTCGGCCATGGATACGGTGACAGAGGCAAGCATGGCGATTGTGATGGCGCAACTGGGTGGCATTGGCGTGCTTCACCGCAATTTGAGCATAGAAGAGCAAGCCGCGGCCGTGCGGCAGGTAAAGCGCTATGAATCGGGGATGGTGGTCAACCCGATAACTGTCGCGCCCCATGCCACATTGGCCGAAGCGCGGGCGATTATGGCCGACAATGCAATTTCCGGCATCCCCGTGGTGGAAGCAAGCGGCAAGCTGGTTGGCATATTGACGAACCGCGATGTCCGTTTTGCGGAGAACCCAAACCAGCCAGTGTCCGAACTAATGACGCATAACGATCTGGCGACGGTGCGCGCTGGCGTCTCGCAGGATGAGGCACGCAGGCTACTGCATCAGCGGCGGATTGAGAAGCTGCTGGTCGTCGACGACGCCTATCATTGTGTTGGCCTGATTACGGTGAAGGACATTGAAAAGGCCGTAACTTACCCCAATGCCACCAAGGATGATGCAGGGCGGCTGCGCGTAGCGGCGGCGACTACTGTAGGTGAAAAGGGGATTGAGCGAACCCGCGCCCTGATTGATGCCGAATGTGACCTGATCGTGGTTGATACCGCACACGGCCATAGCAAGATGGTCGGCGCCTCAGTCGCCGAAATCAAGAAGCTGTCGAACAAGGTTCAGGTTGTTGCCGGCAATGTCGCCACGGCAGAGGCAACCCGCGCACTGATTGATGCCGGCGCTGACGGGGTGAAGGTGGGGATTGGCCCGGGTTCTATCTGCACCACGCGCGTCGTTGCCGGCGTCGGCGTACCTCAGCTTACGGCCATTATGGATGCAGCGGCGGAAGCCGCAAAATCCGGCATTCCCGTAATTGCTGATGGCGGCTTGCGAACCTCTGGCGACGTGGCGAAGGCGCTCGCGGCAGGGGCATCCAGTGTCATGGTTGGATCATTGCTGGCGGGGACCGCTGAAGCACCGGGTGAGACGTTCCTGTATCAGGGGCGCGCCTATAAAAGTTATCGCGGCATGGGTAGCGTCGGCGCAATGGCGCGCGGCTCCGCAGACCGTTATTTTCAGCAGGATATCAAAGACCAACTGAAACTGGTGCCTGAGGGAATTGAGGGACAAGTGCCGTTCAAGGGGCCTGCGGCGGACGTAATCCACCAGCTGGTTGGTGGGGTGAAAGCGGCAATGGGCTATACAGGGTCTGCGACTATAGAAGATCTGCAAAAGCGGGCGCAGTTTGTGCGCATCACCAACGCCGGCTTGCGCGAAAGCCATGTACATGATGTCACCATCACCCGCGAAGCGCCAAATTATCCCACGCGTTGATCGCATCGCGCGATGACACCGCAGGCGCGCGTTCAGGCAGCGATTGAGTTGCTCGACGACATCATTATTGCCGCACGCGACGGCGGTGCATCGGCCGACCAGATCGCCAAACGCTTCTTTGCGGGCAGGCGCTATGCCGGTTCAAAGGACCGCCGCGCCATCCGGGATCTGGCCTGGCGTGCAATAAGGGCGATTGGCGAACGGCCCGACAATGGGCGGGCGGCAATTGTTGCTTTGGCTGATGCTGATCCAGACCTGACGGCGCTGTTTGTTGGCGGCACTTATGGTGCCGCACCCATCGGTAAGGATGAGCCACGCGCCGGGCTATCGCCGCTCCCTGCTTGGCTGCAAGGCCAGTTTGCCAGTTTCATGGACGAAGCCGAGCAGGTCGCTCTGCTGGAACGCGCCCCGCTTGACATCCGGATTAACCGGTTGAAGGCTGGCTTCGAAACAAGCCAACTGCCCGAAGCCGAAAAGCTGGTGCTTCCAAATGCGCTGCGCCTGCCAACCGATTACCCCCTGGACCAGCACCCAGCCTATCAGGCAGGGCAGGTTGAGGTGCAGGATTATGGCAGCCAGCTGATTGTCGCTGCCTGCGCTGCCACTGCCGATATGACTGTGCTTGATCTGTGCGCAGGGGCGGGCGGGAAAACATTGGCGCTTGCATCCGAAATGATGGCAAACGGCAGGCTGGTTGCAAGCGACACCAACCGCAACCGCCTTGATCAGCTTCGACCTCGCGCTGAAAAGGCAGGTGCAAGCCATATTGAACCGCGCTTGCTCAATCCGGATAAGGAACTGGCGATGCTCGCCGATTTGCAGGGGCAATGCGATCTTGTGCTGGTCGATGCACCCTGTTCCGGCACCGGGACATGGCGGCGAAACCCCGAAACACGCTGGCGGCTTACCCCGGCACGGCTTAAGCGCGTTGTGGAGGAACAGGCAAAATTGCTGCGGCTGGGCGCGGAAATGGTCGCG
Source organism: uncultured Sphingorhabdus sp. (assembly GCA_964452835.1). GTDB lineage: Bacteria > Pseudomonadota > Alphaproteobacteria > Sphingomonadales > Sphingomonadaceae > Sphingorhabdus_B. Next base: position 10,177 of record CAYVQO010000057.1, read on the forward strand.
CCCGGAGGGATAATGGTCTATGCGGTATGCTCACTGTTGGAGGCAGAAGGCAGGGGGCAAGTGCAGGCATTTCTCGATAACCAACCAGCTTGGCAGGCAGAGCTTACGTCGCTTCCAGCGGGCCGCACCCATGGCCCGGGCCTGCTGCTGACGCCTGCGCATGATGGTTGCGACGGATTTTTCTTCGCGAGGATGCGAAAGCTGTGATAGCCATGGCGGATAAGTCGAACCTTTGGACCCTGATCATGCGTTTTTCGCCTGCCGCTATTGCCCTGTCACTGCTTCTCGCCACTGCCTCCAGCATGAGCGTTGGCAAGCGCCCGGATTATCAGGTCAATCCGCAATCGCTGGCTTTGGCGGCGGAAGGAGACGCGGCGCTAAAGACCGGCGATCATGAAGGTGCCATCAGCTGGTATGAAACGGCACTGGCGGTCGATCCATTGAACCGCGCGGCCTATGTCGGGCTGGCGGAAGTGGCAACGGCCAAGGGGCTGAAAGGCAAGGCAATCCGTTTCTACCGCGAGGCTCTGGAAATCGATCCCAATGATCAAAAAATCATTGCTGCACAAAGCAATGTCATGATCTCCAAAGGCGCGATTGAGGCGGCGCAGAAAAATCTGGCTCGGCTAAGGCTATTGTGTCGGACCGACTGTTCCGCCGCTGACCGTATTGCGCTGGCAATCGACAAAGCCAAGGAGAAGCCTTCGGTGCAGGCAAGCGCCGTAGAGATCAAGCCAGTCGTCGGTGAGGTTGGGGACGAGAAGAATTGACGCTTATTCCCCTCCCGCAAGCGGGCGGGGGGTGTCAGATCAGATCACCAAACTCCGCCACCAATCCTTCATAAATCCGTCGTTTGAACGGAACGATCAGTCCGGACAGCTCGGCAGGTTCGACCCATTGCCACTCCGAAAATTCCTGGTGCTTGGTAAAGATATTGACGTCGCTATCTTCACCGCGAAAACGCAGCAGGAACCACCATTGCCGCTGCCCGCGCCATTTGCCTTTCCAAAGCTTGCCAATCAGCTCTTCAGGCAGATCGTAAAAATACTCCTCTTTTGAGCGCGCCAGCACATCAACCAGATGCCGCGAAACGCCAGTTTCTTCCTCCAACTCGCGCAACGCAGCCTCTTCGGGCTCCTCCCCATCATCAATCCCGCCTTGCGGCATCTGCCAGGCAATGTTGCTGATGCTGTCGATCCGCTGACCAACAAAGATTTTCCCCTCCCGGTTCGCCAGCATGATCCCGGCGCACGGGCGGTAGGGCAATAATTCATGGTCTGTCATGCGTCGGCCATAACCTCGGCCAGAAGCGCCTTAAGCGCCGTCAGATTGCCGGTAACATCGTCTTGCGATGAAGGAATGGCTTTGCGCAGGCCGATATGGCCGTGCACATTCCCCTCGGCACAGCGATACTCTGCGCGCACACCCTCTGCAATCAGCCTGTCAAAATAGGCGCGGCCCTGATCGCGTAGCGGATCAAGGCTGGCCGTGGTCACCAGGCTGGGCGGCATGCCTGTCTGGTCAAAATTCAATGGCGCCCCGCGATAGTCATTGGGGTCAGTCTGATAGGCCGCGTGGAAATAGTCCATAGAATCAGCCGTCAGCAAATAGCCATCGGAAAAATCGCGCATACTCTGCCAGTCATCGTTGTCAGTGACGACTGGATAGATGGGGTGCTGCGCAATCACGGGAACGGCTGCCGGATTGTCGCGCAGGGCCATAGTGGTCACGATCGTCAAATTGCCGCCCGCGCTGTCGCCAGAAGTGACGAGCCCGGTGCAGGGGATATTTTCAGCAATCCAGCGCGTCGCTGCCTCGCAATCCTCCGCCGCGGCGGGGAAGCGATGTTCGGGCGCAAGACGATAGTCAATGGCAATCACCGGCATGTCCAACTGCCGCGCTGCTTCGGCGCAATAGGGTTCGTGCGTATCCAGATCGCCGATCACAAAACCGCCGCCATGGTAAAACACCATGATTGGTCCGGCTTCACGCTCTTCCCTTGCATCATATAGCCGGGCTGCAATGGTTCCCGCAGGACCAGGAATCGACAGGTCGCGAATGATCGCAAGTTCACCGGTGTCGGCTTCTGCCACGGGACGCATCGCCCTCATCATTTCCCTCGCCATGGATGCATCAACTTCGTGCATTTTCGGCCCAGGTTGCGCGTTCAGGAAGGCCAGGAAAGCAGCCACATCGGGTCGTACAAAATGCTCGCTCATAAATTCTCTCCCAATATTGGCCGCACATCTAACCGGCACATTCCATCGCGTCCACTGGCAAAGCGAAACTGCTGCACGGCGCAGATTTCCTATTTGGATTTGGCGCAAAAGCGCGCATAGGGGACGCTTAACGGACCAATTAAAAGTTGCGGGAAAAGTTCAAATGGCCAGTGTGGCAGCCACCATTCACGACGAAGGACAAGACGACACCAACCAGCCAGAAACTATCGTAGTCCGCTTTGCGGGCGATAGTGGTGATGGCATGCAGCTGACAGGGGGACAGTTTACGCTGTCGTCGGCGCTGGCGGGCAATGATTTTGCGACCTTCCCTGATTTTCCCGCAGAAATCCGTGCGCCGCAAGGGACTTTGTTCGGCGTCTCCGCCTTTCAGATCAATTTCGGGTCGAGCGAAATCACCACCGCAGGCGACCAGCCCGATGTGCTGGTGGCGATGAACCCTGCGGCGCTGAAAACCAATGTCACAGCACTTCGCCCGGGCGGGCTGATTATCGCCGACAC
>CAYVQO010000058.1:0-12423 GCA_964452835.1 uncultured Sphingorhabdus sp.
CCGCGCAAACCCCTAAGCGATTGATCGCATACGGCCAGTTAATGATAGTCGCTTGCCGTGTCGAAAGCAGCGCCTTTGCGCCTTTTGCCGTATAGCCCGGACCGGCTGCCTCCTCTAACCGAGTTCGATGATATTCGAACCCACTCGCGCCGCTGGCCTTGCCAGGCTGAATGCCTTTCTGCCTTATGCTGGCAAAGCTTATGCCGCCAACCGCAATGTCGATCGCGGACCTGACGACCGTTCGAACGTCTCTGCGCTGTCGCCATGGATTCGGCGGCGACTGATTACCGAGGAAGAGGTGATCGTAGCGGTTCTGGCGCGGCACAGCTTTTCTGCGGCTGAGAAATTTGTGCAAGAGGTCGTCTGGCGCGGCTATTGGAAGGGCTGGCTGGAAATGCGGCCGTCGGTGCTGTGGCGCTTTGATGCAGAGTGCATTGCACTGAAAAAGCGATTGGAAGCCGATTCCGCATTGCGCCGCCGTTTCATAAGCGCAGTTGAAGGGCGCACTGGCATTGCCTGTTTCGATGCTTGGGTTGCAGAGCTGATCGAATATGGCTGGCTGCACAATCACAGCCGCATGTGGTTTGCCAGCATATGGATCTTTACCCTGGGTCTGCCTTGGCAGCTGGGGGCCGATTTCTTTTACAAACATTTGCTGGATGCCGATCCGGCTTCCAATACATTGTCCTGGCGCTGGGTGGCTGGGCTGCACACGCAGGGCAAACATTATCTGGCGCGGGCTGAGAATATCGAACGCAACACGCTTGGCCGCTTCAATCCGATGGGGCAGCTGAATGAACAGGCGTTGCCGCATTATGAAGAAGGCCCATTGCCGCCAGCCAGCCCTATCTCGCCGCCGCAGACGGTGATGGCGGAGCGGGTTGGCCTGCTGCTGACAGAAGAGGATTTGCATCCGGAAAGCTGGGTTATCGGTGCCATAGTCACTGCCATCGCGGCTTTGCCAACTGCCCATGTCAGCACGGCAGACAGCCCGGCCATGCGCTTTTCAACAGGGGCCATTGCCGATGGCATGGCGCGGGCGGCACAGCATTTTGGCGCGGAAGCGGAACTGATCGAGGCCGATGCTGTGATTGGCTGGGCGAAAAAAGCCGGGATTGCTGAAATCGTAACCGGCTATGCCCCGACGGGCCTGATGGCGCAGCAGCTGGAGAGATTGCGCATTGCACTTGGCAAGGAAGGCATCCGCCTCATCCCACTCCGTCGCGAATGGGATAGCAATGTCTGGCCTGCTGCCACTGCCGGCTTTTTCAAGGTGAAGGCAAAGATACCGGTGTTGATTAGCCATTTGACCTGATGGCTTGCTGGTTGAATGACAGGCCTATGATTTGGTCAACAAGGCTTAATGCGGCAAACCCTCGCTGAGCCAGAAGCGTGATTTGCTTGCTTTCTGCCGGATTGGGGCGATGTCCTGATAGGCCTTGGATTGGTAACAGGCCTTGGCCGTTTCGAAACTGTCGAACTTGACGATCACGAAACGCGATCCGGGAGCCGCACCTTCCAGCCCCTCTACCCTGCCGCCGCGAACCAGATATTTGCCGCCGCAGGCCGCGATCACGGGCCCTGCCTTGGCGGCATAGTCCTTATAGGCCGCCGCATCTGTCACCTCGATTTCGGCAACCAGAAAGCCTTTGGGCGGCTTTGCGGTTGTCGCCAGAGCATAGCCAGCGCTGGCCAGTCCCACAGCTGCCAAAACTGCTGTTGCAAATCTTGCCCGAACCATACTTGCCTCCCTTCGCTTCCTGCCGCAAAGATCATGGCTGGAAATGGAGGATCAGACAATGTCCATCGACTATATCATGATCGGATCGAATGATCTTGCACGCTCGCGCGCCTTTTACGATGCTGTGATGCCGCATATCGGTGGGAAAATCGCGCATGAATATGAAGGCATCACCTTTGGCTATGCGCTGAAGGGGGGTGTGACGGTTTGGGTGGCGCGTCCGAACAATCGCGAGGCTGCGGTGCCGGGCAATGGCTCGATGCCGGGTTTCGGTTGTCCCTCCAAAGAGGCGGTCGATGCCGCCCATGCCGCAGCCCTTGCTAATGGCGGCAGCAATGAAGGCGATCCCGGCCCGCGCCCGATTTATGGGCCGGAATTCTACGGCGGCTATGTCCGCGACCCTGATGGCAACAAAATGAGCTTTGTGCTCGCTGGAACCTCTCCGGAAGGCGGTAGCGAATGAGCGTCACTTTTTATGGCATTCCCAATTGCGACACGGTGAAGAAAGCGCGTAGCTGGCTGGATGCGAAGGGCGTGGCTTATGCCTTTCATGACTATAAAAAGCTTGGCGCAAATGCAGCCAAGCTTCAAGACTGGTGCAATGCCAAGGGGTGGGAGACGGTGCTGAACCGTGCTGGCACCACTTTCAAGAAACTGCCCGAGGCGGACAAAGACGGGCTGGACCAGGCCAAGGCGATCAGGCTGATGCTCGACCAGCCGAGCATGATCAAGCGGCCCGTGGTCGAATATCCGGGTGGGCTGCTGATTGGTTTCAAGCTGCCCGAATGGGAAGCGGCCTTTGCGTAATGCTTGCGCCGTACTTCACTGTGTCACAGGGTTGAAACATTATGCGAGGAATAGTCTTGGGTGATGCGTTTGCTGATTGCCTTGTCGCTGCTGTTGTCATTTCCTGCATCCACCATGGCGGGTGCTGAGGGGGCGACCTTGGCGAACGGCAGCCCGATCATCATCGCCCATCGCGGTGCCAGCGGAGAGCGACCCGAACACACGCTTGCAAGCTATACCTTGGCGATTGAGCAAGGCGCGGATTATATTGAGCCTGATCTGGTACTCACCAAAGACGGCGTGCTTGTCGCACGACATGAGAATGAAATTTCCGAAACGACTGATGTTGCGGCCAAGCCGGAATTTGCTGACCGCAAAACCAGCAAGATCATTGATGGTCAAAAATTTACCGGCTGGTTTACTGAGGATTTCACGCTCGCCGAGCTGAAGACGTTGCGCGCTAGGGAACGGCTGCCGATGCTGCGCAGCGCCAATATGGCCTTTGATGGCCAGTTTGAAATTCCGACATTCGACGAGATACTTGCTCTGGCAAAGGCGGAGAGTGCGAAACGGGGCCGCGTGATCGGCGTCTATCCCGAAACCAAGCATCCCAGCTATTTTGCCTCGATCGGGTTGGCGCATGAACAGGCTTTGCTGAATGTTTTGGCGCAATATGGCATGGACAAGGCTGACAGCGCAGTTTTCATCCAAAGCTTTGAAGTTGGCAATTTGCAGGCTTTGCGGCCCAAAACCAAGGTTCGGTTGATCCAGTTGATGGACGAAAAAGGCGTGCCTGCCGACCGGCCTGATCTGCCCTATACGCAAATGGCAACGCCAGAAGGGCTGAGGGCAGTTGCAGCCTATGCCAATGGTATTGGCCCCAATAAAGCCATGGTCATTCCGCGCACGATCCTGGGCAATCTGGGCGAACCGACAACACTGGTCGCAGATGCGCACGCGCTTGGGCTTGCGGTGCACCCATGGACCTTCCGCCGGGAAAATTTCTTCCTGCCGCTGGCGCAGCGCTCAGGCATCAATCCGGCTGGGCATGGTGACCTGAAAGCCGAGATCAAGGCCTTTGTCGCAGCAGGGGTAGACGGCCTGTTCAGCGACAATGTCGCAGAGGCGGTTGGCGCCGTCCGCTGATTGCGCCGACACAAAGCTGTCATTGCTCTGCCGTCAATCTGTCAACCAACACTGCTAAGCGATGCGCTCATCAATGGAGGGCATTGTTGATGAGCGAAGCGACCGACCTGACGCGGCCGAACGAAAAATTGCACGATGGCCGGACTGTACCGCCCTGGCTGCATCTTCCCGAACCCCGCAGTTTTCGCCCACCGACCAAACATCGGACGGTCTGGATTTCCGATATCCATCTGGGCACACGCGGCTGCAATGCGGAAATGCTGGTCGACTTTCTAAAGGCAATCCAGTGCGACACGCTTTATCTGGTCGGTGATATTATCGATGGCTGGAAGCTGCGAAAGGGCTGGTATTGGCCCGCAGCGCATAATGAAGTCGTCCGCCGTGTCCTGAAAATGGCACACCGCGGAACCCGCGTGGTCTATGTCGTCGGCAACCATGATGAGATGCTGCGCGACTATGCCGGGATGAATTTGGGCGGGGTCGAAATCGTCAATGACATCGTCCATCAATGCGCGGACGGGCGCAAATTGCTGGTCACGCACGGCGACGCCTTTGACACTGTGGTGCTTTACGCCCGCTGGCTCGCCTTTCTGGGTGATCAGGCCTATTCGCTGCTGTTGCGGTTGAATGTTGTGCTGAACCGGGCGCGCCGCCTTCTCAATCTGCCCTATTGGTCATTATCGGCCTATCTGAAACGCCGGGTCAAAAACGCCGTCGAATTTGTCAGCGATTTTGAAGAAGCAGTTGCCCGGGCGGCAACCGAGCGCGGCCTTGACGGCGTGGTTTGCGGGCATATCCACACTGCGGAAATCCGCAAAATCGGCGATGTTACCTATTATAATGATGGCGATTGGGTGGAAAGTTGCACGGCACTGGTTGAAGAACCCGACGGCAGCTTCCGCATTGTTGATTGGGCAAAAGTCAAACGCGATGCTGCCGCCAAGATGGAAGTATTGTCATGAGAATAGCCATCGCCACCGACGCATGGAAGCCGCAGGTCAACGGCGTCGTCCGCACGCTAAGCATGACAGTAAGCCAGCTGCTGATGCGCGGCCATGATGTCGAGCTGATTACACCTGAGCGCTTTTTGACAGTGCCCATGCCGGGTTATCGCGAAATCCGACTGGCAATTGCGCCGCGTTTTGGCGCGCGTAAGGCGCTTGCAGAATTTGCACCGGACATTGTGCACATTGCCACCGAAGGCCCCATTGGCTGGAGCGCACGGCGCTGGTGCCTGACGCGCCAAATGCCGTTTACCTCTGCTTTCCACACGCGGTTTCCCGATTATGCAGCGGTCAGAACAGGTGTTTCACCAGACCGTTTCTGGCCCATCATGCGGCGCTTTCACAAGCCGGCGCGGGCCGTTCTGGCAGCAACGCCGGGGCTGATGGACGAACTGGCCGGGCGCGGAATCACCCAAACGCGGCTTTGGTCCCGGGGGGTTGATCTGCAGCTGTTCCATTCCGGGCAAGAGCCGCTTTCGGCAATTGCGCGCCTGCCGCGGCCGATATTCCTGTCCGTTGGGCGCGTTGCAAAAGAGAAAAATCTGGAAGCTTTCCTGCGCGCTCCGGTGGTCGGCTCAAAGGTTGTTGTTGGAGACGGCCCGATGCTGGACGAACTTCGTGCCCGCTATCCCGACGCCTGTTTTACCGGCGCATTGCAAGGCGCGGCGTTGGCGGGGGCTTATGCCGCAGCGGATGTCTTTGTTTTCCCGAGCCTGACCGATACATTTGGGCTGGTCATGATCGAGGCGCTTGCCTGTGGAGTGCCGGTTGCAGGCTATCCAGTGGCAGGGCCGCTGGATATTATCGGTCGTGCCGGGCACGGGCCACATGCTGCATTGGCCAAGCCCGTAGGCGTGCTCGATCAGGATCTGGGCAAGGCGATGTCGCATGCTCTTCGCATAGATCGCCGTGCGGCTGCGGATTATGGCCGGACTTTTTCATGGGCCAATTGCACGGATCAATTTGAAGATGCGCTTACTTCGGCGCTCGAGCAACGGCAGTCAGTATCGGCTTAATCGTCGGCGAGTACCACTTGGCAAATCGTACGGATGGCGGCTGGATCCGCCACAAAGGCCATATGCGTGCAACCAAGCTCAACCTGTGTGTCGGCTTCTCCCGGCTTGCCGCAGGCTGACTGCGGAGCCACCACACCATCGCGCCGGGACCAGAGCGCAATGGTTTTCACAGGTGGCTTTATGGATGGTTCAGCCTCAATTGGCGGCGCATCAACGGCATGCCCAGCCACCCATTCATAGAGCCGCCAGGCATTATTGGCCCGCAAATCGCCGGAAAAGGGGCTACCCAGTGTAATGACCTTCTCAACGCGGTTCGGTGCATATTTGGCATATTCCCGGGCAATCAAACCACCCAGGCTCCAGCCAATCAGAGTCACTTGCCCCTTGACAGCAAGGGTATCCAGCCGGGCATCCAGCCGGTCGAAAATATCACGCTTTATCCCCAAATTGCGCCCCATGCCCCAGGCATGAGCACGGAAACCCGACGCATTTAACGATTTGCGCAGCCGTGTTGTTGCCACATCGGACGCCAAAAAGCCGGGCAAGACAAGCACATCGCGACCATCGCCCGTTACGCCCGTTGGCACAGCGGATGCAAAGCTCGCCTTGGCGCGCATGGCGGCAAAGGCCCCAGCCTCTCGCAGCAACATGGGTAGTGGCGGAGCAGAAGGGCTGAGGCTGGTGGACAAAGAGACTCGGGACATGGCCATTCGACCATCTTATCCCGCGAACAGATTTATGGAAGATTTATGACGCAGAACTGTTTTGGGATGGCGATAATCAGATTATTCCGGTGCGGGGATTGCCTGTGATGGCGAAGACGGTTGGGGCTCCGTTACAACCGATGGAGGACTTGCCAGCGTCATAGCGCTTTGCTGCAAGGTATCGAAAGCCCTATCCACAGCAATGGCGCGGTTCGCATCCAGCAACCATATCCGCGCATGATCCGCCCCTGGCATCGCACGCACGGCTTTTGCGGCAACGTCAATGTCGCCTGCGATGATTGCCTCGCGCACCCTTTTTATCCGCATCGCCATTGCACTGGGAGGCGCGTCACCGCGCCGGATGACAAACAGATTGGCGAGTTCATAACGACCACGATCCCATGCCGTACCGCCAGGCTGGAGCAGCTGCGGCGTTATTGCATCGAAGCCATCAAGCAGCTTTACGTTGGATATCGGTTGGCGTGCGGCGGCGATAATGGTTGCCAGCGCCTGTGGCTGGCTTTGACCAAAGGTTACTTGCAGGCGGTTGGCGAGATCGCCGAGAGGCTTGCCCGCAGCAAGAGCTTGCCGGGCGCTGACAACGAGAAGCGCAGCTTCTGCTTGCGACGCGCTAGGCTGGATGATGGTTGGCGCTGGCAGAGCTATGGTTGAAGACGCGGCGCTTTGCTCCACCGCTTCCAGCGCATCGGCAATCGGGGCCTTCTGCGCATCCCATGGCATTTGCCCGTCGGAGTTAAGCCACGCAAAGGCTATGCCACCGCCAACGAATGCAAGCAGCAACAAGGCCAATACCGAACGCCAACTCATGAGATGTCCCTATGCGTTATGTCTCGAATGTCACGCTTAACAAGCTCTGCAACCGCCGACAATAAGGCACTGTCCGACGGTCGCGACGCGACAGCGACGGCGCGCCACCCGGTTCCTGCCGCAGCGGCAATAGCTGGTGAAAAAGCGGCTGCGATAAAATTGCTTCTGTCCAACCCATAGCGTCCAAGCGTTTCACAGAAAACCATGGCTGCGCGTGCGGAATGGAAGGCAACGATTTCGGCAGATGCGATATGTTCGATGGCATCTGCAGTTAGGGGTAAAGCCTGAGCAACATAGCAGATGCGGTTATCAACGGTGCAACCAGCTGGCGGCGTTAAATCAATATGGTCTTCGCCAGCAAGCCATAGCAGCCGGTGATGGCCCAGCTGCAATGCGTTGGTCAGCGCTGCATGGGCATCAGCTTTACCCGTTGTTTTAGCATCAATACCTAAACTGCTGAGCGCCAACGCAGTTTGCGCGCCGACGGCATGGACAGGCAGGCCGTGATACCGTTGCAATGCGGGGCCTGCATGCCGGACGGCATTGGCACTGGTGAACAATAACGCGTCATAGTGCGCCGGATCGGGCGCGTCCCATGGTAGACTGGTAATAGCAAAAAGGGGAAGTTGAACGGGCACAAATCCGGCGTCGCGTGCGCGTGCGGCACTTGCATCATTGCCCGGCTGTGGGCGGATAATCAGGAGATTCATGCCTCAAACAGTGTGCGTAGTTCCTGGCTGGCCTGAGCGAGCAATTGCTTTGCCAGCCCAGCCGGATTGTCACTGGTGCCGATATGGCTCTCGTTGCCATCTTCGCTCAAAATCTGGCCTTTCAGGACCACATTACCCGCTTCCATTCGCGCAAGTGCTGCGGCGGGCGAGTGGCAGTTTCCGCCCAGCCCCTCAAGAAAGGCGCGTTCGGCCATTACGCAGGCAAAGGTCTCTTCATGGTTGATGGCCGACAGGATCGCAGCCATTTCCGGCCGCCCCGCCAGGCAATCAATGCCCACAGCCCCTTGCGAGGCCGCAGGAAGCAGTTCGTCCGTTTCGATAACCACTCCTGTGCCAGCCATCCCCAACCGGTCTAGTCCGGCCGCAGCCAGCAAGGTGGCATCAAATTCTCCATCGGCGACTTTGGCAAGTCTGGTTGCGACATTGCCCCGGATAGATTCCGTGCGCAAATCAGGGCGAATGGCCTTCAACTGAGCCGCCCGCCGCGGGCTGGACGTTCCCACCCGGGCATTTTGCGGCAAGCCGCTGATCGAATCCGCACCAATCAAACGGTCGCGGACATCGGCACGGGGCAACATGGCGGCAATCACAAAAGTCGAATTCCTGACGGTTTCGACATCCTTCATCGAATGCACGGCAATGTCGATCTCATCATCGATCAGTGCGCGTTCCAGTTCCTTCGTCCAAAGCGCCTTGCCGCCAATTTCGGCGAGAGGACGGTCCTGCACCTTGTCGCCGCTGGAGAGCATGGTCACAAGCACGACCTGGTCTTCAATCCAGCCATGCGCGGCCATCAGAGCGGCTTTGGTCATTTCCGCCTGCGCCAGCGCAAGTGGTGAGGAGCGGGTGCCGATGCGAAAGGGGCGTTCTGCAGTAGGGGTCATCTGCCTTGTCCATAACGCCTTGCATCCCTAAGGCAAAGCCTATGGCGATTATCCTTGGACTTGAATCGAGTTGTGATGAGACGGCAGCGGCGCTTGTCCGCTCCGACCGGACGATTTTGGCGCATGCTTTGGCGGGGCAAGAGGATCATCACCGCGCCTTTGGTGGCGTGGTGCCGGAGATTGCGGCGCGCGCCCATGCTGAGTTGATGACGCCTTTGGTGGAAACGGCGCTGGCCGACGCCGGGATGACACTGGGTGATGTCGATGCAATTGCCGCAACTGCCGGGCCGGGGCTGATTGGCGGAGTGATGGTCGGGCTGGTCACAGCAAAAGCGCTGGCGATGGCAGCAGGCAAGCCGTTGATTGCTGTCAACCATCTGGAGGGTCATGCGCTCTCTCCGCGGCTTGTCGATCCAACACTGGACTTCCCCTATTTATTGCTTCTGGTGTCTGGCGGTCATTGCCAGCTGCTGCGCGTGAACGGCGTTGGCGATTATGACCGGCTGGCGACCACCATTGACGATGCCGTAGGAGAAGCGTTTGACAAGAGCGCCAAAATATTAGGGCTTGGCTTTCCCGGCGGCCCTGCGGTTGAGCAAGCGGCAAAGATTGGCAATGCAAAGTCAGTCCCGCTGCCCCGCCCGTTAAAGGGGGCTGACGAGCCGCATTTCAGCTTCGCGGGGTTGAAGAGCGCAGTTTTGCGCGCACATGAAAGCGGGCAGTATCGCGCCGAGGATATCGCGGCTTCCTTTCAGCTCGCGGTGGTCGAATGTGTTGAAGACCGGCTGGACTATAGCCTGTCGCGAATCGATCCGCTGAACGCGCTTGTCGTTGCAGGTGGGGTAGCGGCAAATGATGCCGTGCGCGCCATGCTACAGACAGTGGCCGATCGGCATGGCATGCGCTTTGTCGCCCCGCCGCATTGGCTGTGCACCGATAATGGCGCGATGATTGCCTGGGCGGGGGCGGAACGCTTTGCAGCCGGGCTGAGCGATAGTCTTGACGTCGCCGCCCGCCCGCGCTGGCCGCTTGATCCTAAGGCAGAGGCAGTGCGCGGCGCAGGAGTTAGAGCATGAGGGCGCTCCAATATCCGGTGGGAATTGTTGGCGCCGGGGCATGGGGCACGGCACTGGCCGCTGTAATGCGCCAAATCCATGGCGATGCGCTGATATGGGCACGCGAAGCAGAGGTTGTTGAAAGCATCAACAAGGACCGCGAAAACCGCCTTTTCCTTCCGGGCAAGACGTTGGCTGATGGCATCCGCGCAACGGGCGACCTCACCGAAATGGCCAATTGTCATGCGCTTTTGCTGGTAACCCCGGCCCAGCATCTGCGCGCCACTCTTGCCGCGCTGCCCAAAGCCGACAAGCCGATCATATTATGCTGCAAGGGGATTGAGGCAGAGACGCAGCTGTTGATGTCAGAGGTTGCAGCCGAAGCGCGACCGGATTCGCCCATTGCCGTACTGTCCGGCCCCACTTTTGCGCATGAAGTGGCAGCGGGCAAGCCAACCGCAATCACGCTTGCTGCCAAAAGCGAGGCGCTGGGCGCGCAATTGACCCGGCTGATCGCGGCTCCTGCATTCCGGCCCTATTGGTCCAGCGATGTGGTTGGCGCGGAAATTGGCGGTGCGGTGAAAAATGTCCTCGCCATTGGCTGCGGCGTTGTGGATGGGGCTGGGCTGGGGCTGAATGCGCGGGCGGCCCTTATTGCGCGGGGTTTTGCCGAGATGCAGCGCTACGGCCTGGCCCGCGGAGCGCTGCCAGAGACGCTGGCGGGGCTATCAGGACTGGGCGATCTGGTGTTGACTTGCTCATCGGAGAGCAGCCGCAATTTCGCGCTTGGCCGTGGGCTTGGCCAAGGCCAGACTGCCGCCAGCCTGATGGCGGATCGCCGCACGGTAGCAGAGGGCGCGTCGACGGCTCCTGTATTGCTGCAATCGGCGCAGCGGCTGGGCGTCGAGATGCCGATTGTCGAGGCAGTTTGCGCCTTGCTGGCGGGTGCAGCAACAGTCGGCCATGTGGTCGAAGCACTGCTGTCTCGCCCGTTAAAGGCGGAAAGGTGACAAACCCCACTTTGCGGCCTAAGATGCTGCGTAAGGCCCGAAAACGGAGGGGAGTTTGACGGCAGCCACGCAACCTCAGGATGATGCCGATATTAAGGCACTCGCCAAAGGCGGACGGACCAGCGTGTTTGGTTTTCTGCTGCGGTTGGCGGCGCGCATTCCCTTCCTGATTATCGGCACGCGCTATTTTGGGCCAGAGGCGCTGGGCCGCTTTGGCATTGCGGTTCTGGCAGTCGAATTTGTCGCGCAACTGGCCACATTGGGGCTGCGACGCGGGCTGGCAGAGCGATTATCGCGTGAGGACAAGCCTGCCGCCCATGTCGTTGCCGATGCCATGCTGGTCGGCTTGCTGGCCTCTGCACTGGGCGCGGCAGTGCTGATTGCCGTGCCGCAGATCATGTTTCCCAACAGCCAGATCAATGGGCTGGACCGCTTTCTGCCGGTGGTCATTTTCGCCATTGTCGCAACCGATATTGCGCTGGCCGCCCTTGCCTATCGTTTTGATGTTGCCTCGGCCGTGCGCGCCCGCGCTGTGGTCGAACCCTGGACAATCAGCATCGTGGCAGGTCTGTTTGCCTGGCCGCTTATGCCCTTCTATTCCTTACGAGATGGCCTAATCATTGCCTATATCGTCTCGATGCTGGCGGCGATGGTGGTTGCGCTGTGGCCGCTATGGCGCAGCTATGGCCTGCCCTGGGGGTGGAAGCCGCAGCCGCTGGAGCTTTACCAGTTGGCGCAGCGCAATTTGCCGCTGGCGCTGGCGGACGCCATTGAATGGGGCAGCCGCAGGCTCGATCTCTACATTCTCAGCCTGTTTGCAACCCCGGCTGTCGCCGGTATCTATTACGCCGCGCAACAGGTGGCGAGCCTGCCGCAAAAGCTGAAGACCAGTTTTGATCCCATTCTTGGCCCAGTGATCACCCGCAATCTGAAAGAACGGAATTTTGCCGAGATTGCGCGGCAGACGGGGCAGGTGTGCTTCTGGATCATTGCCGCACAGGCGGGGATTGCGCTGGCGCTGGGCATTCCGGGCGAGGCTGTGATGGGGCTGTTCGGACCGGAATTTGTCGGCGGCACGGCGGCTTTGGCCTTTCTGTTGGCGGCAGAAGTGGTCGCTGCCGCCGCTGTGGTCAGCGAAGGGACGCTCGTTTATATGGCCCGCCATCGCAATCTTATGCTGAGTGTGGGGATGCTGGCGCTGCAACTGGTGCTGAGCATCCTATTGATCCGCGCTGTGCCCATGCTGCCGCTGAAGGCTGAATATCACGGCCTTGCCCAGGCCGCGGCAGTTGCCTGTGCGTTGATGCTGGCGCTGGGTGCGGCCTCCTTTGCCAAGGCGGTGTTGCTGGCACGGCTGCTGGGCCATCCGATCAACCTGCTGCGCTGGAGCCTGCTGCCCGCAATCGCCGCCGCGATCATTGTCGGTGTGGGCGCCACCCAGCTGCCCGAATGGGCCGAACTGGCGCTGGGCGTGCCCGCAATATTGGGCATATATTTGTGGGTCATCTGGCGCTGGGG
>CAYVQO010000059.1:0-2048 GCA_964452835.1 uncultured Sphingorhabdus sp.
GAGGTGGTGGCTGACATTGCCGAACGCTTCGGTAGCCAGTGCGTGGTTGCTTCGGTCGATGCCAAGCGGGTTGGCGGAAGGTGGGAAATTTTCACTCATGGCGGGCGCAAACCGACCGGGATCGACGCCATCGACCATGCGCTAAAACTGGCCGAGCTGGGCGCAGGCGAGCTGCTCGTCACCAGCATGGACCGGGACGGCACCAAGATCGGTTTCGACCTCGAACTCACTCGCACCATTGCTGATGCTGTTGACGTGCCCGTGATCGCAAGCGGCGGCGTCGGTAATCTTGACCATCTGGTCGAAGGCGTGACCAAGGGGCATGCCAGCGCTGTACTGGCTGCCTCAATCTTCCACTTTGGCACGTACAGCATATCAGAGGCGCACGCCGCGCTTCGGGCAGCGGGCCTGCCCGCACGTGGCTGATTACCAGCGGATCAGCCGTGGCACCACCAACCGCCCGACCAGCGCACAGATGATCAGCGCCAGGCTGTACCAAAGGCCGATATAGACGACATTGTTGAACGGGCAGTGGAGATTATAGGCAAAGGCACCCAAACCGCCTGCTGATATGCCCGTCAGCCAGCCTGCGCGTTCGGGTGAGGTTGGCGCGCCATTGCGCAGCATCAGCACCATTGGTACGGCCGTCGCCAGCCCGCCGATCAGGCTATAGCCCATGCAACGGAAACCTGATTCCATTGCCGAAATTGCAGGGCCGATATCGCCCGTCACAGCAACAATTAAAGCGGAAAGCGGGAAAAGCACAGCTGCCGCCAGCGCCATTTGCCAGCCATTTTGGTTGCGCCCCACTAAGGGGCTGGCCATGGAAGTAACCGCATGCGCCGTCGCCCCGCCCAAGAGTAACAGCACGCCCGAGCGGATCAGAAACATCTCATCCGGATGGCCGGCCAGCAGGTCCGGACGCATGCCTTGAAAGGCAATAATCAATCCGATTGCCGCCAGAGTGATCACCGCCGATGCCGCTAGCGGAATCGCCTTACGGACTGGCTTTACAGGTTCCAGATCCTCGACCAATGCCGCCAGATCAAATTTAGCATTCATATCATTCACTCTCAATTAGCGTGGCCAACTTCTTCAAACCACGATGGATATTTACTTTGACCAGCGGTTCCGACTGCCCGCTTTTCACACAGGCCTCGGCGATGCTCAGGCCGTCGATCTTCACAAGCCGGATCGCCATGGCCTGCGCGGCGGGCAATTGGTGCAGCAGACGGTCGATGCTGATCTTCGCCCCCACCACATCTTCATGGCTGTCCTCGCTATGCTGGTCCTGAAGTTCGTCAGCAGCATGGCGATAGGTCTGGCGCAGCCTGTCTACCCAGCGATAGCGGGCTATGGCTGCCAGCCAAGGCAGAAAGGGGCGGTCAGGATCATAGCTGGCGCGCTTTTTGTGCAGCGAAATCAACGTATCCTGCACCAGATCATCGACGGCATCGGCGGCGATTTTCTGCGCAAAGAAACGGGTGAGCCAGCGGCTGGTCTGTTCGAGCAGCACGGCATAGGCCTGCTTGTCGCCAGCTTGCGCCAGCCGCATCAGGTCCCGCAAGGTTTCTTCGCGAGCGATCATTTGCCTCTGGTCAGCACGGCATCTAGCGAGAATTTGCCGCCGCCGCGCACGATTAGGATTAGCGCCAATGCCACCCATATCATGTGGACCGACCACCACGCCTCTGGATAGACATAAATCTGGATCACCATCGTCATGCCAAGCAGTGCAAGCGCCGAAAGCCGCGTGAACAGTCCGATGACCAAAAGGATTGGAAACAGATGCTCGGCATAGGTAGCCATATAGGCGGCCAGTTCGGACGGCAGGGGGACGTTTTTATATTCTTCCTCAAACAGGAATTTGGCGGTGTCGCTGACCGACAGCCAGCTGCCTTCTTCCACTTTCGTGCGGCCAGACCGCCAGAAAATCCCGGCAAGTGAAATACGGACAAACAGCAGCGTTATCGCTTCAATCCATAAGGTGGCGAGCAGCGCGACAGCGCGGTTATAGGAATTGGTGATGGCGTTCATATGCTATCCGG
>CAYVQO010000059.1:2148-12108 GCA_964452835.1 uncultured Sphingorhabdus sp.
AGCAGCGCGACAGCGCGGTTATAGGAATTGGTGATGGCGTTCATATGCTATCCGGCTTTAACCAGCGCGCCTGCGCTGATCAGGTGAAGGATAGGCTCCAGCGGAGCCCGGTCACCAGCCTGTTCGAGCGCCTGCGCGATTAAGTTACCAAGCGTACAATTTTTTTCCTGAGCGCGAACGGCAAGTTCGCTTTGAATGGCGTTGAGCGGCAGCAGGCGCACTTCGGCGTCGGGGCGGAGGGTGGCGATTGTCGCGGGTTGCTGCCCGGCCAATCCCTCCAGCACTGCAGCCAGGGGAGCCGTAATGGGTGTAAGCCGGAGCGAGGGATGCGCTATCACTGGTAGCTTCAGCAGGCTTTCCTCGTCCAGCGCAGCCAGATCGGCAAGCGTCAACGCATTTGCCTCCGCGGCATGATAGCTTTCCAACCAATGCCATTCAATCTGGGCTAGTTCGACAACATGAGTGGCGATGGTTTGCTTAAGAATAAAATCGGGGAAATGGAGCCCGATTTTGTTGCTGTCCGCGGCGCGCGCTACGGCGGTTTCCGCATATTTGCGTGACAGTGCGTTAAACGCTGTTTCGCCGATCTCATGGCGGACGAGCGGGAACGTCTCTTCCAGCGCAACCAGCCGGGCATGGCTAATGGTGTTGGCATGCGCTTTCAACCCCAGCATCACCCGGTCTATTGGTCCTGTAAACAGTCCCGCGGCCAACCGGTCAGGGCCCTGATTGATTGTTTCAATAAAATTGGTCTGAGCGTCAGCCAGCGACAGCATGGCATGCCTCATCGATTATGGTCGATGCTTTCTTTGCTTCCGCCATTAATGTCGTGAAATCTGGAACGTTGCTGTCCCATTCGATCAATGTTGGCTTTGGACCAGCGCGTTCAATAAAGCGTCGGTAAAGTTGCCAGGTGGCGTCGCTAACGGCGCTGCCATGATCATCAATCAACAGCGGGCCGCTGCCATGATGCTCGACGGTATGGCCCGCCAGATGGATTTCGCCCACCCAATCAGGGTTGATGGCATCAACATAGACCTTTGCCGAAAAGCCCAGATTGGTAGCAGAAACCTCTATATTGTTGATGTCGAATAACAGTCCGCAGCCGGTTTTGGAAAGCAGGCACTCGATAAACTCAACTTCGGCCATCTCATCGCCTTGATAGGCCAGATAGCGCGAGGGATTTTCGATCAGCATTGGCCGTTTCAGGCGCGCCTGCACCCGGTTTACTTGGGCCGCAAAATGATCAAGCGAGGCCTTGGTATAGGGAATGGGCAGCAAATCAGCCAAGCGGTCGTGCGCATTTCCGGAAAAACTCAAATGGTCGGATATCGCCGCCGGACTGTATCGATCACACAGTGCGGCAATCTTTTCCAGATCATATTCACTCAGCCCATCGGCAGACCCCAAAGACAGGCCAACCGAATGGAAACTGAGTGGATAATGTTCGGCAATGGCGGTCAGCCAGCGATGCGGTGGACCGCCACCCCAGGAATCGGGAAGGCCGAAAAAATTTTGCGGATGGACTTCGACCCAGCCGGGGCAGTCGGAAGCGCTGTCAGGGGGCAGCAGCGCTTCATAATGCTGGGGCTTCAAACCGGTCCCGACCGACGGGGGAAGTTGGGTCAATGCAGGCACGGCGTCCATCCGCTAGGCTATATCACGCTTAGCCCTTTTTCGGAACCGGCTTGGCATTGCCAGTCTTTGCACTGAGTGAGCCGCCCATATTTACGCAGCTGCCCTTGGCGACATATTTCCAAGCATTGCCCTGATAGTCTACAGTCGAGGTGCCAGCACAGCTTGTGCCGGGGCCAGCCGCACAGTCATTTTTGCCTTTCAGCGAAACGCCATAGCAGCGTTCTTTTTCACCCGCCGCCTGCGCTGGGGCAGCAGCCATGCTTGCTGCAAAGGACAAAGCCGCGGCAGCACCTGCAAGTTTCAACGCCATATTGCTCATAAATTCCTCCAATATCTGATTTTACAAAGGGTCATGTGGAACGGGCCAAAACCGCGTTCAAACCACCATTCGGCATGTCGTTCTGGAAGGTTACCTGCCTAGAAAAAAATCTGCCGACTGTCCTTGACCCGAAACAAAAAGCCCCTATCTGGGCGTCGTTAGCACTCGCCTTTAATGAGTGCTAATTAGCATTCATTGCCGTCACTCAGCTTCCCAAGCGGAAGTGACGGGATGGCAAGTCAATTTGAGGGAAAGGTTCAAAAAATGGCATTTCGTCCGTTGCATGACCGTGTTCTCGTCCGTCGTGTCGAGGCAGAAGAAAAAACCGCTGGTGGGATCATCATCCCCGACAGCGCCAAGGAAAAGCCGCAGGAAGGCGAAGTCGTCTCCGTTGGCGAAGGCGCCTATAATGAAGATGGCGACCGGATTAAGCCCGATGTGAAAGCAGGCGACAAGATCCTGTTCGGCAAATGGTCTGGCACCGAAGTCAAGATTGACGGTGAAGAACTGTTGATCATGAAGGAATCAGATATCCTCGGAATCGTAGGCTAAGCCGCGATCTACTGTAATTTCACTATCAACTTCCGCAGATTTCTGTGGTTTTTTGAAGGAACAAGATAATGGCTGCTAAAGACGTCAAATTCAGCCGCGACGCGCGTGAACGCATTCTTCGCGGTGTAGACATCCTCGCCGACGCGGTGAAGGTTACCCTCGGTCCCAAAGGCCGCAATGTCGTCATCGACAAGAGCTTCGGCGCGCCGCGCATCACCAAGGACGGCGTTACCGTCGCCAAGGAAATCGAACTGAAGGACAAGTTCGAAAATATGGGCGCTCAGATGCTGCGCGAAGTCGCTTCGAAGGCGAACGACGCAGCTGGTGACGGCACCACCACTGCAACCGTGCTGGCGCAGGCGATTGTTCGCGAAGGCATGAAGTCGGTTGCTGCTGGCATGAACCCGATGGACCTGAAGCGTGGCATCGATCTCGCCGTGACCAAAGTGGTTGAGGACCTGAAGGGGCGTTCGACGCCGGTTGCCGGTTCGTCCGAAATCGCTCAGGTCGGCATCATCTCGGCCAATGGCGACCGCGAAGTCGGTGAGAAAATCGCCGAAGCCATGGAAAAGGTCGGCAAGGAAGGCGTCATCACCGTTGAGGAAGCCAAGGGCCTAGAGTTCGAACTCGATGTCGTAGAGGGCATGCAGTTCGACCGTGGTTACCTGTCGCCTTACTTCATCACCAACACCGAAAAGATGCAGGTCGAACTCGACAACCCCTATATCCTGATCCACGAAAAGAAGCTTTCGAACCTGCAGGCAATGCTGCCGGTATTGGAAGCTGTGGTGCAGGCCGGTCGTCCGCTCCTCATCATTGCCGAAGACGTCGAAGGCGAAGCACTGGCGACGCTGGTGGTCAACAAGCTGCGTGGCGGCCTGAAGATCGCTGCCGTTAAGGCTCCGGGCTTTGGCGATCGTCGCAAGGCGATGCTGGAAGATATCGCGATCCTGACCAAGGGTGAGATGATCAGCGAAGACCTGGGCATCAAGCTTGAATCGGTTACGCTGGGCATGCTGGGTCAAGCCAAGCGCGTTACCATCGACAAGGACAACACCACCATCGTCGACGGTGCGGGTGAAGCCGATGCGATCAAGGCTCGCGTTGAAGCAATTCGTGCGCAGATCGAAACCACCACCAGCGATTATGACCGTGAAAAGCTGCAAGAGCGTCTGGCGAAGCTCGCCGGCGGTGTTGCCGTGATCAAGGTTGGCGGTGCAACAGAAGTCGAAGTGAAGGAGCGCAAGGACCGCGTAGATGACGCGCTGCACGCTACCCGCGCTGCGGTTGAAGAAGGCATTGTCCCTGGCGGCGGTACCGCTCTGCTTTACGCCACCAAGGCTCTGGACGGGCTGAAGGGTGCAAATGATGACCAAACCCGCGGTATCGACATCATTCGCAAGGCGATCACCGCTCCGGTCCGCCAGATTGCCGAAAATGCGGGTCATGATGGTGCGGTTGTCTCGGGCAATCTGCTGCGCGAAGCCAACGAAGAACAGGGCTTTAACGCTGCTACCGACACCTATGAAAATCTGAAGGCCTCAGGCGTTATCGACCCGACCAAGGTTGTGCGCACTGCGCTGCAGGATGCGGCATCGGTGGCTGGCCTGCTCATCACCACCGAAGCGACCATTGCGGACGCTCCGGAGGACAAGGCCCCGGCAATGCCGATGGGCGGCGGCATGGGCGGCATGGGCGGCATGGACTTCTAATCCATACGGCTCGATCTATTATGAAAAATAGGCTGGTGAGGCGACTCGCCAGCCTATTTCTTTGCCGAGTCGAATGCTGCACTTGCTAAAACGGTCATTCTCAATCGCCATAATCGAAATAAAATCAGTGATAAATATATGAATAATATAATTATTATTCGAACTCCGATTTCTGTTGCGTTGCAAAATAAGAAGCGTACTAGCCGCCGCCCCACAACAGAGGTTTCCGGTCATGCAAAATTCGCATTCGGGTTCAGTTGATTCTTCATCTATCCACAAACATTCCCTCGCCGCGCTGACAATTGGTGCCATCGGCGTCGTCTATGGCGACATAGGCACCAGTCCGCTGTACGCCTTCCGCGAGGCGCTGCATCACAGCGCGCCATCGGGCGGAATTCAAGAAGCCGCGATCTTCGGCGTGCTCAGTCTGGCACTGTGGTCGTTGATCCTGGTGGTCACGATCAAATATATCCTCTTTCTCATGCGCGCCGACAATGATGGAGAGGGTGGGGTGCTGGCATTGCTTGCGCTCGCCGGACGCGGCATCGGCGGGCGCAGGGGCATGGTCCTTGCGCTTGGTTCGATCGGAGCCGCGCTCTTTTATGGCGATGCCATATTGACGCCTGCCTTGTCGGTGCTTTCCGCCGTTGAAGGCACAAAGACCATTCCCGGCATAGGCGACAATATTTCGCAGCAGACGATTATCAACATCACGTTGGTGATCCTGGTCGCGTTGTTTGCCATCCAGTTTCGCGGAACCGCGCTGGTTTCCAAATTGTTCGGTCCGATTTGCGTGGTCTGGTTTCTTGCGCTTGCTGCACTCGGAATTTCGCATATCTCCGATTATCCTGGCATATTGTCGGCGTTATCGCCGCACCATGCCGTCAATTTCCTTGCAAACAACGGCATGATCGGACTGATTGTGCTGGGGTCGGTATTCCTGACGGTCACCGGTGCCGAGGCGCTGACGGCGGACATGGGCCATTTCGGCAAATTCCCCATACGGCTTGGTTGGTTCCTGCTGGTTTTTCCGGCGCTTAGTCTCAACTATTTCGGGCAAGGTGCCTTTGCGATGGCAGCTTTGCAAGAGGCTCAGGCAGCGGGGGTTCCGCTGGAAACACGGGACTGGTTTTTCCTGATGTCACCAGACTATCTGCGCGTTCCGCTGATCATCTTGGCAGGTTTGGCAACAATCATTGCCAGCCAGGCGGTGATCACTGGTGCCTATTCGTTGACGCAACAGGCGATCCAGCTGGGCCTCCTACCGCGCATGAAGATCACGCAAACTTCGGCCGGCAGCGCGGGGCAGATCTACATCCCGGCGATCAACTGGCTGTTGCTGATCGGTGTGTGGCTGCTGGTCGTGCAGTTCCGCAACTCGTCCGCAATGGCCTCGGCCTACGGCATTGCTGTGACCGGCACCATGGTTATGACCACGTGCCTTGCCTTTTACGTCGTGCATAAGCTTTGGAAATGGAGCCTTGCCAGATCGTTGCTGGTGATCCTGCCTTTCCTGGCCATCGACCTGATTTTCTTCGGTGCAAACATATTGCGCGTAGTTGATGGTGGCTGGGTGCCGCTGGCTGTCGGGGCATTGATTTGCCTGATCATCTGGATTTGGGTCCGTGGCAAGAGGCTGATCGATCAAAAGGAAAATGAGGGCTCCATGACGCTTGCCGAACTGGGCAAGTCGCTGGCCAAAGGCTCAATTGCAAAGGTTGAAGGCACGGCGGTTTATCTGACCGCCAACCCCGAAGGTGTGCCGGGCACAATTTTGCATAATTTGAAGCACAACCGCGTGCTGCATAAGCGCAACATTGTGCTTACGGTGCGGACAGCGGGCGTGCCACATGTCTCAAACAGCGAAAGGTGCGAATATCAAAAGGTCGATGCCAACTTTGCACGTGTTATCATCCGCTATGGCTTTATGGACACACCCAATGTGCCCCATGATCTGGCAATCGCGATCCCCAAAAAGGAAGCACCGCTCGATCCCATGACCACCAGCTATTTTGTCGGGCGCAATGTGTTGTTGGCATCTAAGGATGAAGGGCTGCCGCTTTGGCAGGATATGATTTTGATCTTCCTGCAGCGCAATGCCTATAACCCGGCTGAATTCTTCCAGATTCCTTCCAACCGCATTGTTGCATTGGGCGGCCAAGTGGTGGTCTGACAAAAAGGCCGGTGGGCAAACGCACCGGCCTTTCTTTTCACTTTGCTTCATTGTATTACTGGGGTAATACAGCTGTGATAAAGGAGTAAGCCATGATGAGGCACTGGAAAGCAATTGCTGGTCTCTGCGCGGTCATGGTTGGCGTGCATGGCATCAACATCCTTACGGGCGGCTATCTCTCCAGTTTTGGTATTGAACCGCGACAGATTGGCGGAGCTTATACAATCGCTACCGCGCCAATGATCCATGCGAACCTTGCCCATTTGGGCAATAATCTGATTGCATTTGCGGTGCTGGGGTGGTTGGTCATGCTTCAGGGATTGCGCTATTTTGTAAAGGCCAGCGCCATCATTGTCTTGCTCGGTGGAGCGCTTGTCTGGCTTTTCGCGCGCAGTGGTGACCATATTGGGGCGAGCGGATGGATATTCGGCCTTTGGAGCCTTGTTATTGCGCTGGCCTGGTATGATCGCAGCCCGCGCAACATTGCGATCGCGCTCGCGGTCCTGTTTTTTTACGGTGGCATGATTTGGGGCGTGCTGCCGGGGCAGGGCCATGTCTCGTTCGAATCGCATCTTTTCGGCGCCCTTGCAGGCATATTTGCCGCCTCTACCCTTTCACGAAAACCGCCACAGATCATCGAGCAGCCAGTGCGTGCTGACCAACTCAAATTCTGGCCGGAAAAACAGCGTTAGTGCAGCGACGATGTCGCGTCTGATCCTGTTCAACAAACCCTATGGCGTTTTGCCGCAATTTACCGACCGGGGGACCGCCGGTTCGCCGCGACCGACGCTTTCGGCCTATATCGACGTTCCGGCTGTCTATCCCGCCGGGCGGCTGGACATGGACAGCGAAGGGCTGATGCTGCTGACGGATGATGGGCAATTGCAGGCGCGGATTTCAGACCCGAAGCACAAGCTTCCCAAAACCTATTTGGTGCAGGTGGAAGGGAAAGTCTCCGATGCGGCGCTAACTGTGCTGCGCAAGGGCGTGAGCCTGAATGACGGGCTGACTTTACCCGCCAGGGTTGATCGCATTGACGCGCCGGCGCTGTGGCCGCGCAACCCTCCGGTGCGGTTCCGCAAGACCGTTCCAGATAGTTGGATTTCGTTGACCATTTGCGAAGGCCGCAACCGGCAGGTACGGCGGATGACGGCTGCGGTGGGCATGCCAACCTTGCGGCTGGTGCGTTGGTCTGTGGGGGATTGGACGCTTGCTGGGCTTGCTCCAGGGGAATGGCGCGAAGCCTAGCCCTTCATCGCTGCCAGCATTTCGCCCATTTTCTGGTGAAGCATGTTCACTGCCTTCAATGGGCGAACCATGACCTTGAAATGGGTGATCAGGCCATCATCATCGCAGCTGATCATGTCGATGCCGTTGATTTTGATGCCGTCTATCTCGGCGGTAAATTCAAGGATGGAGCTGTTTTCGCGGTGCCATTCGCCTACGTAACGGAAACTTTCATTGCCCAGCGTGTGCCCTGCCGCCGTCAGATATTTGGCGCAGATATCTTTGCCCACCTGCGGGGTGTGAACGACCGGGCTTTCGAACACACAATCATCGTGCAGCTTTGCGGCGATGGCGTGATAGTCTTTCGACATGGCAATCTTGTGCCAGGTGTCTGCTGGGTTCGGCATGTTCAATATCCCAAATCAAGGTTGACGAGCGGTTGCAGAGTTTCTCCGGTACGATAGCGTTCCAGATTTTCAAAGAAACGTTCCGCTGACCGCACGAACATTTTGTCCTGCGCGCGGCCCGACAGGTGCATGCTGATATGTGCGTTGTCGAGGGACCAGAGGATATGGTCGGCGGGCAGCGGTTCAGGCGTGGTCACATCAAGGAACGCACCGCCAATCTGCTTGTCTTGCAGGGCCTTCACCAGCGCATCCTGATCGATCACGGCACCGCGTGCGATGTTGATCAGGACGGCGCTCTGCTTCATCGCTGCCAGCTCGACGGCGCCGATCATTTCCTCGGTTTCTGGCGTGGCTGGGACTGCGAGGATCACCCAATCAAACTCGCCTAGCCGCGCCTGCCAGGCGTCAGGGGAAAGGCTGGTTGGCCCCGGCGTGCGGCGGACGATGGTGACATCGACGCTGAAAGCCCTTAGCCGCTCCTCGATCAACTTGCCGATTGCGCCATAGCCCAGCAGCAGCGCCTTTGATCCAAACAGTTCCACCTTGCCGGGCGAATCCATTAGCCACTCATGCCGATCCTGCGCACGTACGACGTCGCGGTAGCCCTTGGCGATATTGAGCATCCCCATCACGACATATTCTGCGATGGTTATCGCGTTTATGCCGGCGCCGTTAGTGACCATGCACCCTTGCGCCTTTAGCTGCGCCAGCGGCATCCCATCGACGCCTGCGTAGATGCTGTTCAACCATTTCATGCTGGTAGCAGTGCTGATCACCTCAGCCATCTGCGCCTTGTCATACATGTCAAACCAGCCGATTTCGGCCTGAGGCGCAAGCGCCAACGCCTCTTCCTTTGACATGAACCAGTGCGGCTCCACCCAGTCTGGAAGGCGGGGCTCGATCAGCGGGCGCACAAGCCCTGCCATAACGAGTTTGGTTTTGGTCATATGTCGAGCTTCCAATCCCAGCCCAGCGGGTCGCCGTCCATCACCTCGACGCCCTTGGCGATCAGATCATCGCGGATCGCGTCGGATTTGGCAAAGTCCTTTGCCGCGCGCGCGGCCTTGCGTTCTTCGAGGGCGGCTTCGATTTCCGCTTCGGTAATGGTGGCCGCTTTGGGGCGGATGCGGAGGTCTTTGCGGGTGAGTGACCGCAGCCCGAGGCCCAATATTGAGTCCGCTCGATCAATCGTTGCCCATTTTTCCTCTGGCGATGCTTGCTTCGTCTGAATTGATAGTTCGAATGGCGGCAGCAAATTGGCAGTGTTGAGGTCTGTCGATATTGCTTCGTCGATCCACCTAAGCGCCGCGTCGGGAACATTCTCGACCGGCGCCGGAGGAATCTTCTCGATTGCAGCGACCATCCGCTTCAACCGCACAAACGCCGCCTGCAACCCCTGCCAGCTAAACTCCAGTTCGCTCCTATAATGCGCCTGCAGGCACATCAGGCGGTAGGCGAGGGGGTGGAAGCCCTTGTCGACCAAGGTTTGCAGGCGCAGGAATTCGCCTGACGACTTGCTCATTTTCCCCGTGCGGTCGATCAGGAAATTATTGTGCATCCAGATGTGCGCGCCGGTATCCGCCGTGCCGCAAAAGGCCTGATTCTGCGCAATTTCGCACGGATGGTGGATTTCGCGGTGGTCGATGCCGCCAGTATGAATGTCAAAGGGAAAGCCTAGCACTTCGCCCGACATCACCGAGCATTCCAGATGCCAGCCGGGTGCACCCTTGCCCCACGGGCTGTCCCATTCCATCTGCCGCGTTTCGCCCGGCGGCGTCTTGCGCCAGATGGCAAAGTCTTGGGGATTGCGCTTGCCCGGAACCGGATCGATGCGGCTGACGCCATCTTCGGTATTGGCGCGGGCCAGGCGCCCATAATCGGGGACAGTGGTCACATCGAAATACAGCCCGCTGTCGATCTCATAGCAATGCT
>CAYVQO010000060.1:0-10131 GCA_964452835.1 uncultured Sphingorhabdus sp.
GCCATGGGCTTGGCCGGATCGTCTTGCCATGCCCGCGCCTCCACATTGGCCATGGTGCGGCCCATGCGGGTGATGGTGCCGATGGCCTTGCTGTCCTGTGGGGTGCCGCCGCGCATGAAATCGACCGTCACGTTGACCTGTTTGAAGCTCGCCGCATCCCCTGCTTCGCGCAGGGCATGGCTCAGCGCCGCGACCGCCGCCATTTCCAGCAGGCCTGATATTGCGCCGCCGTGCAGGAAGCCAGGGCGGCCCTGCACGCGGTTGTCAAAGGGCATGATCAGCAAGGGCGCGCCTTCATGCAGCCCGTCGATCCGCATGTTCAATGCCTCGGCATAAGGCGGCAATTTGGGCGCTGCGCTGCTCATCCTACGCGGTCGCCAACGCGAATGAAGGTGCCCGAGGCATGCGCCAGTGGCTCATCGACATTACCATTATGCGCAATGCCGCGGACAAATCCGATGCTGTGCGTCAGATGATAGCATATACCCCGGCCATAGACGCGCGCACCCTTGGGGGAGGGGCGGAGATAGTCGAGCCGCAGGTCCATTGTAACCTGCGGGCGAAACTCACCCAGCTTGGTCCAGATCGCCATGCTGGTGGCATTGTCGAGCAAGCTGATAACCACGGCAGAGGCAAGTACCCCGGTTTCGGGGTCGCCCACCAGTTCCGCACGCCAATCCAGCGCAAGCTCTGCCCAGTCATCGCCATGCGACGAATAATCCATGCCCAGAAAACCGCCATGCCCGGCCTTTCCCATGAACTGGATGGCAAGGCGAGGATCGAAATTGCTGCCTCCGCTCATTTCGCGCAGGCCAGGTAGTGCCGAATTGGGATCAGCCATGTTCAGGCCCGAAATAGCGGGTCGTGACGCGGGTCGGCAGGCCGTCAATGCTGGTGTTGCGTCCTGCGGCCCTTGCCAGCCAGTCGGCTTCGGGAAATCCTGCATGCGCCTTTTTCAGCGTGTCACGCTCCCGATCCAATGTCATAAAGGGCACGCCCCAGCCGCAACTTGTTTGCACGCTATCCACATCGATCACAAAAATCTGCCGGGTGCCGGGGAATATCTCAAAATGCGCGGCAAGCGTGTCCCAGCCATCATCTTGGGGAAGCACCGGCTGACCGCGTCCGTAAATGCGCAGAATAAGTGCCGGACGATCAAAATTGCAGAACATTAATGTGATCCGGCCATCGGCGGCAAGATGTGCATGCGTCTCATTGCCCGATCCGCCAAGGTCGAGATAGGCGACTTGGGCAGGGGAGAGTATGCGGAAGCAATCATAGCCTTTGGGCGAAAGATTGATGCGTCCATCGGTCGCGGCGGTAGCGGTGAAAAAGACCGGCTGCTTGCCGATCATTTCGACATGCTTGTCCGTCAGGGTATCGGTAAATTCTGCCATGGGCCTGATGTGCCAAAGCAACCCGCCGTCGTCTAGCGATAATGCCCTTCGCGCATCTTCGCTCCTTTGCGCCCTTCGTGTGAAATTTCCAGCTTGCAGATCTCACGCGAAGGGCCGCGAAGATTATTTAGCAGCTCGTCCCCGGAATCGGGACACCGAAGGGACCCTTACACGGCTTTTTCTTCTTTGGTTCTGCAGGAGCGCTGCTTGTCCCGCGACTGCCCATCCCCGTCATGAAACTGGCGAAGGATTTGAAGCGCGCTTTTGCGGTCCATTCGATATTCCATACGGCCTTTGGATCGGCGGGTTTGGGTGGGAAAGCGAAATTTTCTTCGGGACCAAAGGCATTCATGCTGCCAAACATCATCCCGCCTGATGCAGTCTTGGCTTCCGCTGGGATGGCGCAGCTGGTCTGAGTTGGGGGCATGATATTTTTCAGGCCAATCTGCTTTTGCACTTCGGCTGGCGACAGCCAGCCCATGCCTTCGCCAAAATCGCGGGTGCCAGATGACGTCCACATCACCATATCGCCGCCTTGCGCCCCACGATCCATGCCGCCCATTGCCCACGCCGCATAGCCAGTCGCGGTCGGCACACTGTTCCAGTTAAGCAGGATCGGCGCACCGCCATCATTGGCGCTTACTTTCAACGCGGCCATATAATTGTTCACAAGGCTGAATTTGATCTCTGGCGTGAAGTTGCTCGTGACGCGATGCTCACCGACCAATGAACTGTCCGATTTGGGTTGTTTGCCGCCCCTATCATTGGGCCACCATGCCGCATTTTCATCGCGCGCCCGGGCCTCTGCTTCATAACGCTGCATCTGCTGCGGGAAATTGGCCGGCATCTTGGCGGTTGGCATTTTCGCAAAGTCGATGATGAAGGGCTGCCCCTTTGGTGCAACCTCATGGCAGCCCCAGAAGATCAACAGCCGACCTCTCGGCTTGTCCGGCATGCCGCCGCGGTCATAATCGCGTTGCGTTGGCTGAGCCGTACCCGGCGTATCGCCCAGAAGCGGCACGGATTTTCCCATTTTGGCCGCAGGGAGGAAGAAGTGGTCGCCCTTTTCGGGTTGCTGCGGGGCAGGGACAGTTGATTTCAGACGCAAGTCAATCATGCGGTTGTCGCCGCCACCGCCACCCAATAGGCTGCCCAGGTCTCCGCCCATTATCGCCCCCATTCCCATGCCAGACATGGTCTGCACGTCCATTTCATAGCGTGCTTTGGGACCGGTGCTTTTCTGCGCCGCGCCGGGTAGGGCGCAAATGCTGGCGGCTAAGATGGCAAGTGTCGAATAGCGAATGGCAGATGGCATTGACGGGTCTCCCACAAATCGGAACCTGGTTCCAAACGGCGCGACCCGAATCTGTCTTATAAATATCGCCACTATTGGCGTGGTGCAAGCTACCCTGCGGTACCCCCCACAGTCAGTGCGCTCACCAATGTTGTTGGCTGACCAACGCCTGCGGGCACGCTTTGTCCGCCCTTGCCACAGACGCCAATGCCTTCGTCAAGCGCCATATCATTGCCGATGCCTATGACCTTATTCATAGCGGTTGGGCCGTCGCCGATCAGCGTCGCCCCCTTTATCGGGTCGCCCAGCTTGCCATTCTTCACACGGTAGGCTTCGGTGCAGCTGAACACGAATTTGCCTGATACGATATCAACTTGTCCGCCACCAAAGCTTTTGGCGAAAATGCCGTCCTTTACGCGGCTCAGAAGTTCTGCCGGATCGTCATCACCACCACGCATGAAAGTATTGGTCATGCGCGGCATCGGGGCATGGGCATAGCTTTGGCGACGGCCATTGCCCGTGGGCTCAACCCCCATAAGGCGCGCATTCAGCCTGTCCTGCATATAGCCCTTCAATATGCCATCCTCGATCAGCACATTCTCCCGAGTCGGTGTGCCTTCATCGTCGATGGAGAGCGAACCGCGCCTGTCTGCCATCGTTCCATCATCGACCACAGTCACGCCCGGAGCGGCCACGCGCTGTCCGATCTTGCCGCTGAAGGCCGATGTGCCCTTGCGATTGAAATCGCCTTCCAGCCCGTGTCCGACTGCCTCATGCAGCAACACGCCAGGCCAGCCGGGGCCAAGCAACACGGTCATTTCGCCAGCCGGAGCATCGACCGAACGCAGATTGACCAGCGCTTGCGCCAGCGCCTCGTCAATCGCATGCTGCCAGCGCGCTTCTTCGAACAGGCTGTCGTAAAGATAGCGCCCGCCACAGCCATAGCTGCCGGACTCGCGGCGGCCATTTTCCTCGACCACGATGCTGACATTCAACCGCACCAGTGGGCGGATGTCGGTTGCGACAAAGCCGTCGGCACGGATGATCTCGATCACGCTCCAGCTTCCCGCCAGGGATGCCGAAACCTGCGCCACACGCGGGTCACGCGCTCGCGCCGCAGCGTCGATTTTCTGGCACAGCTCTACCTTCTTAGCAAAAGGCACCAGATCGAGCGGGTTGCCATCGGTGTAGAGATGGCGGTTATTCTTTTGCGGCGGCGGGGCTGGCTGCCCC
Source organism: uncultured Sphingorhabdus sp. (assembly GCA_964452835.1). GTDB lineage: Bacteria > Pseudomonadota > Alphaproteobacteria > Sphingomonadales > Sphingomonadaceae > Sphingorhabdus_B. Next base: position 3,925 of record CAYVQO010000060.1, read on the forward strand.
TTTGTCGGATCGAGAAGTTGCAAAGTCTCGCCAGCACGCCTGATAGCTGCTTCAGACAGGTCGTTGGCATGGGAAAAGCCAGTCATTTCACCGGAAACACCGCGCAGGCCGAAACCGGAGCCAGTGGAATAGTCAGCCGTCTTTAGTCGACCATCATCGAAACCGAAGCTCTCATTGGCGCTGTACTGCAGATAGAGCTCGCCATCATCGCATGTTTTCAGGGCATCGCGAGTGATGCGCAATGCGCCATCGGGATCAAGAAGGCCGTTTTGGTAAAGGAAGCTGCGGGGGTCGGTGATGCTCATACACCGGATATAAGCGCTTTGTACGCGAACGGAAGAGCGATCAGTGCTTCTTCTTGCGGTTACCAGTATCGGCAGGGCCACCGGCCAGCACATAGCGCCGGTCACAATAGCCGCATTCGACGAAACCGCTCTCGTCAATCTCCAGCCAGACACGGGGATGACCAAGGGCAGGCGGCACGCCTTCGCCGCTGCCATCACAGGCGACACGGCGCGTACGGACAAGGATGGTTTCTGGCGCTTCGTTCATGCGCGGGCGACTAGCAAAAGCACTGCGTTAGCGCAACGCTGGCTTTACTGATAATTCAGGGTGATCGACCATGTGCCATTGTAGGTGCCAGGCACCTGGTTTGCCCCGACCTCAAGCGTCGCGCCCACGGGAAAAACGAAGATGCCGGTCGCAGAGTTTATGCGAAAGCGCAGCGGTGTTGTCGTCAGCACGGCCGTTGGAGTGCTGCCGATCACAAAGGTGCGTACGCGCATTGGCGCGCCGGGCCCGGTTACGAAAATCTGATTCGCGCCAAGCGAAATATCGACCCGCTGGTTGTTTGTGCCCATGCCGGCAAATTCTGCTGGCTGGAAATTGGTGCCAATCGGCGTGACACCGCCGGTGCTGGTGCGCGTGCCATTAGGGGCTATGGTAACTGTGCCTGCGGTTGAGCTGCGGATAACCTGGCCAAAATCCAGATTTTCAACGCGGATGAATTCCAGCGGGCGGACGACAGCAATTTGCGCGTCAGCGGCCGTCTGGTCGGCATAGGCGGCAGTGGAGGCTGCGAGCGACCCCATTGCGCCCACAGCCATCCAACCCAGCCATCGTACTGCTTTTGCCCCACTCATATGATCCGCTTTCGCAGCCAAGAATTAAGGTGACCCTAAGCGACTATGGTTAACAGCCCGGTAAGGCGGCTAAATTTGTAATTTACTGGAAATCCAGTGTCAGGGTCCATGTACCGGTATAGGTGCCAGGTGCCTGATTGGCGTTGACGTTTAGCGTTGCGCCAACCCGAAGTTCAAAGGCACCGGCCACTGTCGGGTTCACCTGATAATTTCGCGGATTGGTGGTAAAGGGATTGGTTGGGTTGGTATTGCCTCTGAACAGGCTAACGGTCATCGGCGCGCCAGGGCCAGTCAGCTGGATTGTATTGCTTCCAACCGAAATACGCACCGGCGGATTTCCGCCAACCGGTTTGCGTCCTGCAAACTCAGCCGGATGGTGGGAATTGCCAACCAATGTGACGCCGCCCGTCGCTGTTCGGGTGCCGGTGGGCGCAACCACCACCGTACCTGCCGCTGCGCCAGACAGGATCACACCAAAATCCAGATCCTCTACTTTGAAGAATGTTCCGCGTTCGACAATCGCGACCTGCGCGTCGACTGCCTCGGTTTCGGCGCGCGCAGGGGTGCAAACGGCGCATGCTGCGATGGCCGTTAGGCATGGAAATGCTATGCTCTGCTTCAGGCGGATTGCCGCTATCATGCGCTTTGCATAGCATGAGCTTGTCTTTTGGCGGCTTTCGATGCGTGGTTAATTTCTGCTTACCATCGCAAGGTAGCGACACAGTGGCGAGTGGCATTGCGCCTGCTGTGCCGCTTCGCTATCGCGGACCGGATATGACCGACGCCGCCATTGCCATCGCCAATATTTGCAAAACCTATGCCGGCGGAAAGCGCGCCCTTGACGATGTCAGCTTTGAGGTGAAGCGCGGTTCGATTTTTGGCCTTCTTGGTCCCAATGGAGCCGGAAAATCGACGCTGATCAACATATTGGCAGGGCTTGTTCGCAAAACCTCAGGGCAGGCATGGATTGGCGGTTTTGATATTGATGCCAATCCGCGCAATGCAAAGGCATCGATTGGCATTGTCCCGCAGGAAATCATGTTCGATCCCTTCTTCACGCCGCGTGAAGCGCTTGAGCTTCAGGCCGGGCTTTACGGCGTGCCAAAGGGGCAGCGCAAGACGATGGACCTGCTGCGCGCCGTGCGGCTGGAGGATAAGGCGGATGCCTATGCCCGCACGCTGTCTGGCGGCATGAAGCGGCGGCTGCTGGTCGCAAAGGCCATGGTGCATTCGCCGCCGGTTATTGTGCTGGATGAGCCGACGGCGGGCGTGGATATTGAGCTACGCCAGCAATTATGGGACTATGTCGTCGAGCTAAACAAGGCAGGCACGACAGTGGTGCTGACGACTCACTATCTGGAAGAAGCCGAGCAATTATGTGACCGCATTGCGATCATCAACCATGGCAGGCTGATTGCCAACAAACCGACGAAGGACCTGGTCGGCATGGCGCGGGAGAAGGCGGTTGTGCTGACGCTTGATCGCGATGTCGCGGACGCTCCGACGCATGCCGTGTTTGAAAAGGCTGAACTTATTGCCGACCGCGTGGTGGAGATCACCTACAACAAAGACCGCATGAACGCGGGCGAGGTGCTGGCCGCGGTACAGGGCATGGGGCTGGGCATCATCGATGTGACGACAAAGGAAGCCGACCTTGAGGATGTGTTCCTGAGCCTGACCAGCGGTAGCGCGGAGTGAACAGTGACGTCCTCATCATTGGTTCGGGTGCCGCTGGTCTGACAGCGGCGTTGCAACTGGCACAGAAGTATAAAGTTGCTGTCCTCGCTAAGGGCGCGCTTTCGGATGGTGCCACCGCTTGGGCGCAGGGCGGGATTGCTGCGGTGCTTGAACCGGGCGATACCTTTGACAGCCATATTGAAGACACAATGGTGGCTGGTGCAGGGTTGAACAACCGTGCCACCGTAGAGTTTGTGGTGGAAAACGCGCCGGAGGCTATCCAGCGACTGGCCGCTCTGGGTGTGCCATTTAACCTTGACGGCGATGACTGGCACTTGACGCGTGAGGGCGGGCATAGCCATCGCCGGATCGTGCATGTCGATGATGCCACCGGCTGGGCCGTGCAGCAGGCGCTGGAGGCGGCAGCCAAAGCCAATCCGAATATCACGCTGGTCCCCGATATGGTTGCCATAGACCTGATCATGGGCCGGCATCAGGAACGGTTTTCAACCAGCGGGCGGGTTCACGGCGTCTATGCGCTCAACCGTCAGAGCGGGAAGGTTGAAACCTATACCGCCCGCGCAACGATATTGGCCAGCGGCGGGGCAGGGCGGACCTATCTTTATTCGACTGCACCAAGGGGCGCGACGGGTGACGGCATAGCCATGGCCTGGCGTGCGGGCTGCCGCGTTTCCAATATGGAAATGATGCAGTTCCACCCCACCTGCCTGTACAATCTGGAGGTCAAGAATTTCCTGATCACAGAGGCGGTACGCGGCGAAGGCGGTGTCCTGACGAACCCCAAGACCGGCCACCGCTATATGCCCGATTATGACGAGCGGGCCGAGCTTGCCCCGCGCGATATTGTGGCGCGTGCGAATGACGCGGAGATCAAGCGCGATGGCCTGGATTATGTGCATCTCGATATCAGCCACAAACCCGCAGAATTTGTGAAGGGGCATTTCCCCAACATTTACGAAAAGCTGATTGGGCTGGGCATCGATATCACCAAGGAACCAATACCGGTTGTGCCTGCGCAGCATTATACTTGTGGCGGTGTACTGGTTGATCTGGATGGCTGCACTGATGCGCCGGGGCTTTATGCGGCAGGTGAAGTCACGCAGAGCGGGCTGCATGGGGCCAATCGTTTGGCTTCAAACAGTCTACTCGAATGTTTTGTTTTTGGTGACGCCTGCGCGCGCCATATAGACGCCAATTGGGACAGCTTGCCGCCTCCGCCTGCCATCCGCCCATGGGATGAAAGCCGCGTCACCGACAGCGACGAGGAAGTCGTCATCGCCCAATGCTGGCGCGAGATTCGGCAGTTCATGTGGAATTTCGTCGGCATCGTGCGAACGACCAAGCGGCTGGAACGGGCCAAGCATCGCATTGATCTGTTGCGGCAGGAAGTGGAGGATTATTACAGCCACTTCCGCGTGACCCCGGACCTGATTGAGCTGCGTAATCTGGTAGAGGTTGCCGATCTTATCATCCGCAGTGCGTTGCACCGCAAGGAAAGCCGCGGATTGCACTATACGCTCGATTATCCTGCGACACTGCCGGAGGCATTTGATACGGTGCTCGTGCCATGAATAAGGCTACCCTCGCCTGCCAAACCTGCCCGGTGCGCGATACGGCTGCGTGCGCTGCGCTCGCTGACGAGGACCGCGCCACTGTCGCCTCGATGGGGCGGCACCGCGAGTATAGACGCGGCGAGACGGTCATGGCGGAGGGCAACGACAACCTTGCTTGCGCGACGTTGGTCAGTGGTGCATTGAAGGTTACTCGCACAGACGCAGAGGGCAATGAGCAAATATTGTCGGTAATTCACCCGGCGGGTTTTGTGGGTGAGATGTTTGCGCCGGTTGCGCATCACGACATTGTTGCACTGACCGACAGTGTGCTGTGTGTGTTTTCACGGCCCAGCTATGAGCAGGCCGTTGCCCGCTATCCGGAATTGGCGCAGGCGCTGTTGCGGCGATCGTCCGAAGAGCTGTTAGAGGCGCGCACCTTGCTCGATTTGAAGGGGCGGCGTGCGGCAGAGGCAAAAGTGGCTGGGCTGATCCTCGCCTTTGCGAAATCGGCCAGCACGTCATCCTGTCATTCCGCCGATGATTTTGACTTGCCGCTCAGCCGAGCAGAGATGGCAAGTGTGCTTGGCCTGACCATTGAAACGGTGAGCCGCCAGATGACCAAGCTGGAACGTGGCGGGTTGATCGAACGAAAGGGCGCGCGCGGACTCTCCCTCCGCGACACGCCCGGCCTAGAGCAGCTGGCTAGCTGACAATTGCAGCAATCATTGCCGTGCCGACACCCCAGAAGAGGATTAGGGCGGGCAGGATAAGAACTTGTGCGGTCGCATCCTTAGCCTTGGTCGCCCCCGTATTGGTCACAATGCCCTTCTCCCGGAAATGCAGCCATTCGATGGCCTTGCTGTCATGGGTCGGCTTCATCCGCACCCACAGCGTGGGAACGCCAAAGGCCATGACAATATAGATCACAAAAACCGCCATCGGCAGGATCATCTCACGCGTCTGGAAACCAATGGCCATCACGGCAAGGAAGGTGAAGTACAGGCCTACGGTCGCGACATATAGGCCGGTCGGCAGTTCGAAGGTGCGATCAACATCCTGGCGGATATTGGGTGCTACAACCCGGTTGGCGACGTTCTGAAATTGCTCTGCGGGAAAATGGACAGACATGATTTGCTCCTTTGATGGGAGCAAATTAGTCTGACATTGCTTTTCCGGCTTTGATCTCGATCAAATCAAATTTATTTTCTGCGCGCTACCCATTGATGGTGCAGCCACACGATCACGCCGCCAATCGCAAGGCCGATGACACCGCAAATCGCGGCGTCGGCAAACCATCCCAAAAAGCCGCCATGCAGTCCAAACCATTCCGCCGGATGCACGCCAAAGCCGTGGACGATAATCTGCCCGCCCACCCAAAGCATCGCAGCAGTGCCAATGATCGACAGCGCGCTCAGCAATTTGGGCATGAATGCAACCAGCCCCCGGCCAAAGGCTTGTGATGCGCCATTTTCGCGCTGGGCCATGTGCAGGCCAATATCGTCCATTTTCACGATGATTGCGACAGTGCCATAGACCGCTACGGTGATTCCAACAGCGACCGCTGCCAGCACGGCTGCTTCCAGCCAAATCGATTGTTCGGCCAGATAGGATACGCTGTTCAGCGTTATCGCCATGATCTCCGCGGAAAGAATGAAGTCTGTCCGTATTGCGCCTTTCACCATCGCTGCTTCATGCTCGGGCGTACCGATTTCAGCCAGTTCCTCGCTTAGGCTCTCTTCTTCGTGCGGGCTGATCTTCTCGATGAATTTTTCGGCACCCTCAAAACACAAAAAGGCACCGCCCAGCATCAGCAA
>CAYVQO010000060.1:10231-11728 GCA_964452835.1 uncultured Sphingorhabdus sp.
GCGCGGGCAATAACAGCAACGTCGTCAAGAAGTGCAGCGAGACCTGATGGCATGATTTACCCCTGAAAGTTTGTTTCCCTGTTGTTAGACGGCGATTAGCGGGCTTGTCGATACCGCCTGTTCGCTGCATGCTCAGCAAAGAGCAAATGGGAGGTATTTATGCGAAACTGGGCAATCGGGGCAGTGTTGATGCTGGCGGCGCCAGCCATGGCGGCGGAAAAGAACCCCGAAACGGTCGCAGAAGCCGTACTGACCAAAGCGCCGATCATTGATGGGCATAATGACACGCCTGAGCAACTGCGCGCTCTGTTCGGCAATGATTTCACCAAATTTGATCTTAATGCCTTGCCGCCTGAGATTGTCGCGAAGACTCATACTGATATTCCCAAGCTGCGCTCCGGCAAAGTTGGCGGCCAGTTCTGGTCGGTCTGGGTGGACCCGGCACTTCCCAAGCATGAGGCAGTGACGCGCACGCTCGAGCAGATCGATACCGTCAAGCGGATGGTGGCGCGTTATCCTGATATATTCCAGATGGCGAGCAGCGCTGCCGAGATAGAGGCCGCGATGAAGACGGGCCGCATCGCCTCGCTGATTGGCATGGAGGGCGGGCATAGCATTGGCGGTTCGCTTGCGATCCTGCGCGAAATGCACCGCAGCGGCGCGCGCTACATGACCATCACCCATTGGCAGACGCTAGACTGGGCGGACAGCGCGACTGACGCGCCAATGAGTGATGGGCTGTCGCCATTTGGTGTTGAAGTGATCCGGGAAATGAACCGGATCGGGATGATCGCCGACATTAGCCATGTCTCCGAAGCGACAATGAACGATGTGCTGGACGTGACCAAAGCACCTGTGCTGTTCACGCACTCTAACGCCCGTACGCTGCTCGATCATCCGCGTAATGTGCCGGAAAGCGTGCTAAAACGGCTGCCTTCAAATGGCGGGGTAGTGATGGTGACTTTTGTGCCAGTTTACCTGAGCAATGACGTGCTCGAATGGGAGCGAAGCAAAGCGGCGCAGGCAGCTCGGCTCAAGGCTGCCTTTGTTGGTAATCCCGATGGAGAGAAGGCGGCTATGGTCAATTGGCTCGCCGCCAATCCGTCGCCCAAGGCCACCATCGCACAGGTCGCCAACCATATCGACCATATCCGCAAGATTGCAGGCATTGACCATATCGGCATAGGCGGCGATTTCGGTGGGGTAGATAGCCTGCCCGAGGGGCTGGGCGATGTCTCAACCTATCCCGCGCTGTTTGCCGAACTGGTCCGGCGCGGCTATTCGGAAACGGACTTGGCGAAGATTGCGCAAGGCAATGTGCTGCGGGTTATGCGCGGAGTTGAGGCAGCAGTCGGGAAGTGAACCTCTTTTCCCTTCCCGCATGTGGAAGGGGAGCTACTCGCCCTCAAACCCTTCGGCCAAAAACCGCTCCGCTATCCCGGCATGCAAGGCTGCACCGCGTGCCATGACGCTATCGTCAAGGACCATGCGGTTGCT
>CAYVQO010000061.1:0-11542 GCA_964452835.1 uncultured Sphingorhabdus sp.
GGCCGGGGCGCTGCCACAATAAGGCAGCAGCCCCCAGCGCCAGCAGTGCTAGGACAATGAACAGCGCGTCAAAGCCGTAAACCGGCACCAGCGCAAGCGTAAGCCATGGCATTATCATCGATGGCACTGTGTTGGTCAGATTGAAAATGCCAAGGTCCCTCCCCCGGCGTCGTGCATTGGTGAGTACGCGCAGGGTCTGGCTGCTGTGCAGGGCAAGGAACACACTGGCAGCCATGCCGAATAGCGCATAGCCGATAATGGCCACAACCATCGTGGCTGCCGCTGCCATCAACGCCAACCCCAGTGCGGACGCCAGCGCCGCAAATGCAAGTGGGGTAAGCGGCCGGTCGTTACGGTCCGACCAGCGTCCCAGAGCCAAAGCAACGATCACCGCGCCCGACAATACGCCGGTAAAGATTGTGGCAATGCGGTTTTCCGCGACAGCCGGGTCGATGCTGCGAAACCACAGCAACAGGAAGGCAAATAGTGATGCCTCAGCAATCTGGACAAGCAGGCGTGCAGACCACATGCGTATAGTAGTTTCGCTTGGTCGAGCTGTTTTGGCCTGTGCCGTTGCAACTCCATCGATCGGCGCATTCAACCCTGAAATGCCTTTGGGTCTGCCAAAAAGCAAAACTGGCAAAACACAGCAAAGCGTCAGGCCAGCGACCCAAAGCAGCCGCTGATCCGCAGGCACCAGCGCTTCCCAGGTGATCAATATACCAGACATTGCACCCAGAGCTGGGGTAGCCGCCAGCAATCCGCCCAGCAGGCCCTTTTGCCCATCGGGCACACAATCCCCGGCCCATGCGGACAAAGGCGCAAGCATCATGTTAAGGCAAGCCTGCCAGGCAATGATAATTCCGATCAATTGCCACGGTTCCTGCAGCTCTTCAGCTTGCAGCACCAGCAAACAGGAAAGTAGCAGCCCCCCGACAATCCACGGACGCCTTGTGCCGGATAAATCGCTCGCCCAACCGAACAGAATGTTCGAAATGCTAGCCGAAATGGCACCGGCAAAGGTTATGTAAGCAAGGAGCGAAAGGCTGCCATCGCCTGCAAAGTTGGTAACATGCGACGGCAAAATAATCGTCAGAAACGGGACATAGGCAATAGCCCCCCCTGCAGAGGCAAGGGCATAGAGAAGCAGGAAACCTATTGCCTGTTTTTCAGCAATGGCATTGCTGCGATCAGTCATCAGACTTCGGCGGTGCCGTGCTTCCCCGTTCGATCAGCGACCCCTCAACCACCACAGGCTGTTCATAGGGCGGTGCATCGCCATTGGTGATCAGCAATTCAACCGCGCGCGAAAAAGTGGCTGCAATGGGTTGGTCGATGGCTGTCAACTGCGGCTGGGTGAAACGGACCACTGGCGAATTATCAAAGCTGATGAGCGACAGATCATTGGGCACATCAAGGCCGCGTTCCTTGGCCACCTCCAGCACGGCCATTGCCATCTGATCACTGCTGGCGATGATAGCGGTGGGTGGGACATCCAAGGCAAGCAGTTGCGCAGTCGCCAACAGCCCGCTGTCAAAGCTGAAATCACCGCGGACGCAAAGCGCATCTGTGTGCAGCCCATGGGCCTCCATCGCTTGCTTCCAGCCATCAATGCGCCAGTCAGACAGGCTATATTCTTCAGAACCTGCGATAAAACCAATGCGCCGATGCCCCAATGCGACCAGATGGTCAGTCGCAAGCTTGGCTGAACCTTCGTCTCCCATTGTCATGGCAATCCCGGGCCCCGACGCAATGGATCCGATGCGCGCAAAGGGAATGCCGCGCTCTGCAAGCAAATCGGTTATCCGGTGATTTTCCGAGTGCGGCGGTGTCAGGATAACACCATCGGGCTGCAAGGCAGAAATGATCGCGCCCAGCTCGCGCCGGACATGATCGTTATGCGTATCGACCAACTCGAAAATCATGCGATAGCCATGCTCGGCACATTTCAGCATGCCGCCCAGCAACATCTGGTCAATCCAGTCACTGCCCTGTCGCGCCCGCCAATCGGCTATGGTGCGATCGCGATCGTTGAGTGCAAGGATCAGATAAGATCGCGATCCGCTCATCCGCTGCGCAGCAATGGAGGGAACATAGCCCAGCCGGTCAATCGCCGCCTGCACCCTTTCCTTCATGACGGGACGGACATTGGGTTCATTATTGATTACGCGGCTGACGGTTTGCAAAGACACAGCTGCTTCTGCCGCGACATGCTTGATCGTCACTGCCTGACGACGGCGCGCCATATGTTACTTGCCCCCTGCTTCTTGCCCCATACATTGCAGGCCCGTGTCGCGGTCCCCGGCGCATTGATACACCCGGATCCAGTCAATCGCAAAGGCCGCCGGAACAACATCCTTTGCAAGGCCCTTGTCATTATTCTCTTCTGACAATCTGCCACCAATGGCAAGATTGGCCATCAGATAAAATGGCTGGTCAAAAGGGGCATTCACATTGTCTTTGGCACGAGGAGATGCGGTTTCCCAATCGCCGGCTTTCACTTCCCAATAGAGCCGGCCATCCAGGTAAAAGCGCATCAGCCCCTTTCCCCATTCCAGCGTCCAGATATGGAAATCGTCTGACGGCAGCGCGTAATTGGGTAATGCGACGCGCTTATCCCGATGTTTGTTGGCGGGAGCATAATCGCCAAAATGGATTGCACTGAGCATCCGGTTTTCGCCGACATTGCCTTTGCATTCCGGGCAACTTGCCCCCAGATTCACGCCTTCCAATATGTCGATCTCGCCAGAGCGCGGCCAGCCGCCATATTTATTTTCGGCTGGCATCATCCAGACTGCTGGCCATGTCCCCTGCCGTGCAGGCGGTTTGGCGCGAAATTCTATTTTACCATATTTCCAGCTGGCGAGCCCCAAGGTGCGGACTTTGCCAGAGGTATAGGGCTGGGTGCGTTTGGCACCGGGATTGGATTCGATTTCCGGGGGGCGATCCGGGCCGCGAAACTTCTCTTCATAAGCCAGCAAATATAGCTTGCCACCATAGACGCGGATGTTGCGCAGCCGGTCTGTATAGCATTGCCGCTCATTATTCCCGCCGCCCCAACAGGAGCGTTCGGGCGCCCATTTGCTGCGATCAAGTTCGGTCCCGTTGAATTCGTCTGACCAGACCAGTTCCCACCCGGCGCCCTGCCCTGCGCTTTCCGTCTCAGCAAGGGCCGGGCTAGCGATCAGCAATGCTGCAAGGGCGAAGATGGACGTGGGCTTCATGGCTGCTGCCTAAAGGGTCATCGTTGAAATGAAAAGCGGGCCTCGGTCAAATGACAGAGGCCCACCTTCATCTATTCTATGGTGAACGCCGCTTAGAAATCGAAGCGTGCAAGGAAGGTGAACCGGCGGTCGTTCCGGAAGGCAGATCGGGTGATCCGCGTCCCACTGAAGTCCACGACCTGCGACGTTTCCGTTACTTCATCCAGCAGGTTGACACCCTGAATGCCCAGCTTCAAATTCTCATTAACAGTAAAGAAGATCGACGCATCAAGCTGACCTGTCGATTCCTGCCAGATCGGTGAGAATGGGAAGATGTCATCGCGTGGCGTGATCAGGAAGTCTGACCGCCAGTTATAGGCTGCACGCGCCGAAAACGGACCTTTCTCGTAAAAGAGCGTAGCGTTTACGGTGTGCTTCGAAATGCCCTCAAGTGGCTGCAAGGCCGCAAAGGGACTACGGTTTTGCCGCGGATCGGCGTTTACGAAGTCACCACCATCAACATAGGTATATGTTCCCGCAAAGCCGAAACCGGAGAGCAATCCTGGCAAGAAATCATAGGTTTGCTGATAACCAAGTTCAAACCCCTTGATCGTTCCGCCAAGCAGGTTCTCCGGACGTCGGACTTCCACAGTAGCCGTGGCCCCACCTGCTGTGGTGAAGGTCACAAGCGGCAGTCCCGTGTTCACGATACCTTTGATATCCTTAATGAAGCCAGACAAAGTGACTGAGCCGACATCGTCGAAATACCATTCAGCCGAAAGATCGTAATTCCACGATTCAATCGGGCGGAGGCCGCGGTTGCCTGTGCTTAGCGCAAACAAAGGTCCGGTGGCCTGTGTCTGGTTGGCAATCAGGTTTGCTGTGTTGTCAAAAATCCCGCCACCAGAGCGATAGAGGCTCGGGTCGGGGCGGGAAATCCCCTTCGACACTGCTGCACGGAACAACAGGCCACCACCAACATCCAGCTTGGCGTTGAAGCTGGGCAGCCAGCTTTCAAAGACAACGTCATCGCCCACATCAATCACTTCATTGGTGAATGCCCGGAGGAATTCCGGCAGGCGCGAAGCTGGGAATAATGGGTTGCAATAACCCGGCGTGGGCTGACCGACCGGAACGAAGCCGCAGGAAGCCTGAAGTTCGGCGAGCGTCAAAACACCGTCGCGGTTGCCCGCAGGACCATTGTCTATCCCGTCTACGCGGGGGAAGCCGACAACGCCTTCGGTCTTATACGTCGTTTCGATATAGCGCAGGCCAATATTGCCTTCGAGCTTCCAGCCATTGTCAAAGTCGCGACCAAAGTCGGCCCGTCCGTACACGGCCTTTGTATTTTCGACCTGAACGTTAATCTCGTTGGTGCAGAACGGATTGCATCCGGCTCGGCCACGAACACCGAAGAACGGGTTTGGTGTTTGCGAGAACAGATTGATTTGGCGGGCCTGATCAGCAGAGATGCCAGCCAGATATTCGCGAAGGAAATCGTCTCCGCCGAAGAAGAATGCACCGCCGCCGCCGATCGGAGTTGGCGCGTTCCCACGTTGGAATCCGTCGTCAAAAGGCGACCGGTAACTGGAGAAACCACGGAAATCATCGGCATAGGCACCGCCAGCGATGGCGAATTCCTGCCCGGGCAGACCCGTGAAGAACCGGCCCGGCTGGAAGCCACCGGTTGCTGCACAACCCGGCCCTGCATTCCACGGAGCGCAACCGGCGCGCCCCGCCCATGGTGCAGAGAGGTTGCCCCAAGTGCTGAAGTTGGTGTCACGCGTAATGCGCTCACGCTCCGCCCAGCGCGCACCAAAGCGGACTTTTTTCAGGAAACCAGTGTCACTAACGTCATATTCGACATCGCCTTTTAGGCTCGTCAGCTCACCCTCATTGCGTTCGATACTGTCCAGCAGGAACCAGTAATAGCTATTCGCGCCACTGGTAAAATAGTTGGACGGCGCACCCGGAGGGGCAAGGAATTGGACCCGCGGGGTCGACCCAGTGAGGTCAAGATCGATGTTGGCCCAGCTGTTCATGGCACCAATCACAGAGTCACGACGCAACTGGGAGTCGATCTTTTGGCCTTCGAAATTGACCCGCAAACGGTCAGAAACCTCCCAATCGAGATCCAGAGCGAAATCTTCTGTGGTCGCGTCAGTGCCGCGCTGGAAACGCAGGCTTTCCATCGGGATGCCACCGCGCCCAAACGGGTTGGCATAGGCATCGCCAATTCGCTGCGATAGGATACCGCGCTGGAATACGCCGTTTTCGTCAAATTGCCACGTACTGCCTGCCGCCGGAACCGGGAACAGGGCATCATCGTTCACCTGCGCCAGAATCGCATACTCGTCGGTAAAGAACTGTGTTTCCGACCGCAGCCACTCAAACGTCGCGAGGAAGTCGCGGTTGGGGCTTTCATATTGAAGCACAGCCGACCAAGCTTCGCGGTCGCGTTCTAGCGTGGTAGTGCGCACCCCAGCGCCCTTGGGCACAACAACGGTTCCCGGCGGTGGGAAGTTCGATGCGTTGAAGCCGGTTGGACTGCCCACACCACCCGAATTAACGTTAGTGGGGCGGATGCATGTGCCTGTGAGCGTGCTGGCGCGGTAGCAGGGGTCGGTAACCTGCGATGCGTCGGTACGGCTAACCAGTTCGGATTTTGTATAGCCCAGTTGGAAACCAATGCTGCCCGCATCACTTTCAAAATTGGTGGAGCCCAGAAGCGAGAAACCTGGCGACCATTCCTTGGCGAGATCGCCGACAGTCCCTTCAATGCTTCCAGACAGTCGAGTACCCGAACTATCGAGCGGCTTGCGCGTGACAAGATTCACAGTGCCTGCAATCCCGCCATCAATCATGTCTGCCGTGACATTCTTGAATACTTCCACACGGCCAAGCAGTTCCGGCGAGACATCGTTGAAGCTCAAAACCGTGCCGCCATTGGCAGAAAAAATGTCGCGACCGTTCAGTTCTGAGCGGACGAATGGCAGCCCGCGCACGATTACACCGGTGCCTTCAACAGAGAATCGGTCAGGATCGCTCGTTTTTTCAAATCTGCCGATGTTGACACCGGGAACGCGCTGCAATGCCTCAGCAACTGACCGATCCGGCAAAGCACCAATGTCTTCAGCGGTGATGACGTCTACGAATGTGTCAGCATCCTTTTTGATATTTTGTGCAGTTTCAAGCGCTTTGCGAAAGCCATCGACAATGATTTCATTTTCCGCTTCCGCAGGAGCCACTTCGCTTCCCGCCTCTGCCGTTGCAGCGTCAGCATCGGCATCTTCTGCAGTTTGTGCGAAAGCTGGCTGCGTCGCAAGCGCACATAGCGCGAGGCCAGAAACCGTCGAAAGCGCCGTAAAACGGCCGGAACGCATGAATTTTGACATGGTAGCCAAGCAAACCTCCCCAAATCCTCTAGCGGGGGTATCATTCCCTCCGTCATTTTTGATACTTAATGCCAATTGAGAGCGTTCACAAGACACAAAATGAACGTTCACAATTTGCCTATTTGCGCTATTGGCCTATGCAGCATCGCAAAGAGGGCAGAGATATGGCGATAGAGAAAATCGTGATTGTTGGAGGTGGTACCGCCGGCTGGATGGCAGCAGCGGCCCTTTCAAAACTGCGCGCAGGTCGGCCAGTCGAGATCATTCTGGTCGAATCGGAAGTGATTGGCACTGTCGGCGTGGGCGAAGCCACAATCCCGCCCTTTTTGGAATTCAACCAATTGCTCGACGTCGACGAACGCGAAATGTTGGCAGCCGTGCAGGGCAGCTTCAAATTGGGCATTCAGTTCGTCAATTGGGGGAAACTCGGGGACAGTTACATCCATCCCTTTGGCAGCTATGGCTATCATATGGGTGGGATTGCGTTTCACCATGTCTGGCATAAATATAAAGCGGCAGGCGACAAGCGCCCGATCCAGCTATTCAATCTGGAAACAATGGCAGCCTACTTCGGGCGCTTTGCCCGATCCCAAGATTTTGCGCGCGAAGATTTGCCACCCGTCAATTATGCCTATCATCTGGATGCCGGACGCTATGCCCGTTATTTACGCAACTATGCCGAAAAGCGCGGAGTAGTGCGGCACGAAGGCAAAGTCGCTGATGTCGCAGTGGATGGTGAAAGCGGCTTTGTCACCTCCATCACGATGGACAATGGCACCACATTTACCGGCGATCTGTTTATCGATTGCTCTGGCTTTCGCGGGCTGTTGATCGAACAGACACTAAAGACGGGTTATGAGGATTGGACCCACTATCTGCCTTGCGACCGCGCCGTTGCCCTGCCCTGCCTGCGCGAGGATGGCAGTGGCCCACCGCCCTATACGCGTGCAACGGCGCACAGCGCTGGCTGGCAATGGCAGGTTCCGCTGCAACATCGCAACGGCAATGGCCATGTCTATTGCAGCCATTTCATGTCAGATGATGAAGCGCTGGATATATTGGTCAATAATATTGCAGGAAAGCCGGGTGCTGATCCCAATTTTCTGCGCTTTACCACTGGTCGGCGGAAAAAATTCTGGAACAAGAATGTTGTTGCGCTGGGGTTGGCGGCGGGCTTTATGGAGCCGCTGGAGTCCACCTCAATCCATCTGATTAACACAGGCATTAACAAGCTTATTGCCTTGCTTTCACTGGATGGCGTTACCCAGACGCAGGAAGATGCGTTCAACCGGCTGACCGCCAAGGAATATGCGCGCATCCGGGATTTCCTGATCCTGCATTACAACGCCACCAGCCGCAACGACAGCCCGTTCTGGGACTATTGCAGGACGATGGAGGTACCCGACAGCCTGACCGAAAAGACCGAACTCTTCCGCTTTAACGGCCAGATTTTCCGCGAGGAGGACGAATTGTTTACGGAAACCAGTTGGGCAGCGGTGATGATGGGGCAAGGTATCACCATGCAGGGGCATAATCCGATGGCCGATGTGCTGGCGGAGCCGCGCACTCGGCAAGAAGCAGACGAGATTGAAAAATCCATTCGCTATGTGGTCGATCGTATGCCGCCGCACGGTGATTATTTACGGCAATATTGCCCGGCCCCAATGTAAGGCTGCTTAAACACCGATCAGAAGCATCTTGGCGCGGCTGCAATCAGGCAAAATGCAGGCGGCGATATTTACCACGGAAATAGAGCAGCGGATCGCGCCGCGGCTCAAACATTGCCTTCAGCACGCGCCCGACCAATATGAAATGGTCGCCGCCATCGTGCACCGCATCGCGCGCGCATTCAAAGCTGCTGAGCGATCCGGTCAGCACTGGCGTGCCAAACTCGCCGACCTCCCACGGGGTATTGGCAAAACGGTCCTCACCCTTTCCGGCAAAGCGGTTTGAGGTTGGCTGCTGGCCGATTTGCAGCACATTGACCGCGAAGCGTTCGGCACTGCGCAATACCGGCGCGCTGCCCGCATTATTGGCAACGCACACCAGCAGCAGCGGTGGATCAAGGGAGACGCTGGTGAAGCTGTTCGCGGTCAGGCCAACAGGATTGCCGTCTGGCCCGATGGCGGTGATGATTGTAACACCGGTTGCAAAGCAGCCAAGCGCATCGCGGAATGTGCGTGCGTCCGATCCCTCACGAAATTCAGGGATAAAGCGTGGCTGTTTGCGCTCCAGAAAATCGAGCAGCAGCGCGTTCAGGCTCTCGGTCCGGTCCAGCCCATTGCCCTCTATCTCGACCGCCTCGGCATTGGGCAGACTGGCAATCAGCGGATGGGTTTTTCCACTGCCGCCAAAAGCGCCGCTTATCGAAAGCACCGGGATCGCCAATTGCGCGGCACTTGCTCCGATCTTTTCAGGCACATTCGTGACATCTAGCCGTTCGAGCAAGCGTGCGTCGAACTGGCTGCTGTCAAGCGTGGCTGTTGTCGATGTTTCAGCCAGATCAACAAGGACCAGCCCGGCGGCCAGCGTTACGGCATCCTCGGCAAGTGCTGCTGCTGCGACCCAGCCGGATTGCATCGCCGCAACAACAACAGGCCGCGTCCGCATTTGTGACAGTACCGCACGAACATCTTCAACATAGGAAGTGACATCATAGCGTCCATCTTCCGGCCATTCGCTGCCACCATGGCCGCGCATATCGATGTTAATGGCATGCCGCCCTGCTGTTCGCAGGGCAACGGCCACATCTTCCCAGTCTTGCCGCGTTTGACCGGGCGCGTGGAGCAAAATGATAGACGGATCATCGGCGCTGCCAATATCATCCGATTCCAGCCTGATCCCGGCAAAACCCCTGAATTCGCGAACATAGCGCATCGGTCAGTCCACATCCTCTACCGACACAGCCTCACCCGTCACCCGCTGGGCAAGCGCCGCAGCGATGAAGTCATCAAGATCGCCGTCCAGCACATCCGAAGGCGTAGGGCTGGTCACGCCCGTGCGCAAATCCTTCACCATCTGATAGGGTTGCAGCACATAGGAGCGGATCTGATGGCCCCAGCCAATTTCCGTCTTAGCCGCATATTCGCCTGATGCCACTTCCTCACGTTTGCGCAGTTCGGCCTCATACAGCCGCGCCTTCAGCATGCCCATTGCCGTCGCCCGGTTCTTGTGCTGGCTGCGGTCATTTTGCGAAGCGACGACAATACCCGATGGCTTGTGCGTAATGCGCACGGCGGAATCGGTGGTGTTCACATGCTGCCCACCTGCGCCTGAGGCGCGGTAGGTATCAATTTTCAAATCGCCTTCGTTGATCTCAATCTCGATATTGTCATCAATCACCGGATAGACCCAGACTGAGCTGAAACTGGTGTGCCGTTTCGCCGCACTGTCATAGGGGGAAATGCGGACAAGCCGGTGCACGCCGCTTTCTGTCTTTGCATAGCCATAGGCATTTTCACCCTTTACCAGCATGGTCGCAGACTTGATCCCTGCCTGGTCGCCTGCCTGATAATCGACCATTTCCACCTTATAGCCACGCTGTTCGGCCCAGCGATAATACATGCGCTGCAGCATTTCCGCCCAATCCTGGCTCTCCGTCCCGCCTGCGCCTGCATGGATTTCTATAAATGTGTCATTACCATCGGCCTCGCCAGAGAGCAGCGCAGACACTTTGTCCTTGTCGGCGCGGTCGGCAAGTGCGGAAAGCGAAGCGACGCCTTCATCGGCAAGCCCGGAATCGCCCTCCATTTCGGCCAGTTCGATCAGCTCGACAGTGCCTTCCTTATCCGTGCCAATCTCACGCACGGTTGAAATGGCCGCATCCAACCGCCGCCGTTCGCGCATCACCTCTTCGGCAGCCTTGGGATTATCCCATAGCTTCGGGTCCTCAACCCGCGCATTGAGCTCATCAAGACGACGCAAAGCGCGATCCCAGTCGAGCGACAATTTCACCAGATTGAGGGCCGCATCGATACGGTCAACAAGGGCTTGCGCATCGGCGCGCATGAGGGGACTCCAGCAGGATTGAGGGCGTTGCGAAGCGCCTTTAGCTGAAAGGACGCCCAAGTCAAAGTCGCCGCGCTTATTCGCGCGTATCCTCCTCTATCGGAATGCCCTCGAAATGGTCCTTGACGTCGATCACGCCGAGCAAGGTCATCGCCATCAGCGACTTGCGCGGCCAGTCTTGCGGCAGTTTCTGGTCGCAGCATGGGCAGGATTCTTCGCGCCGCGCCCGCGCGCGAAGCCCGTTCATCAGCGTGGTGCAGCGTTCGTTTAGCCGCCTTTCGGTCTCCGCCGGATCGGGCGCCTCATATTTCTGGCCCCACCGGTTGAAGCGGATATGCCGGTCGCGCCATTCGGGCCAACTGATGATTTCATCACGCGGAAGCCCGGCGAGGTCGGCCAGTTCCCCCGTGAAGCCCGGACCGCCGCCCGACATGTCGCCGCGCTTGATCAGCAGGCCAAGCATCGAATCCGAAGGCTCGATCTTGCGCTGATATTCCTCACCCTTGCGGATGATGATTGTCTCGCGCCCCTCCACTGCGCGCTGATAGGCAATAGCGATCAGGCCCTGCTGCGCGCGCGCCAGCGCATCCTGCCAAGCTGCGGCGAAAAGCGGATAGCGCTTCTGCGCACGCCGTGCGGCCACCCGCGACATGCCCGCAACCCGCCCGGCATCCTCAACGCAGCCGGTATGCGCCAGCGTATCGAGGAAACGCTGCAATCGCTGCTGGTTCCAGCCATCATGGCGTTGAGGATAGCCCGGCATCATCGTCGCCATATCGGCCTTGATCGGGCCAGCGGGGATATGCTGCGGCGGGTTGGCGGAGGCGGCGGCCAGATCATCCTCCGGTTTGCGACGGCGGGCCATTACCACTCCTCCTCTGGGCAATCATGCTCATCCCCATCGTCCAGCATGGAGAAATAGCAAGGCGCGCAAAA
>CAYVQO010000062.1:0-11497 GCA_964452835.1 uncultured Sphingorhabdus sp.
GCAACCGCGATCAGCGAAAGCAGGCCAGTACGCAAATCGCCCACTGGCTTTCCATCGATCACCGATCCGGTAAGGTCTGCAATCTGACCGACCATATAAGGGCCAAAACCCAGTCCAATCAGCGTTGTCGCCAGAAAGAACACGGCAGTTGCCGTGCCGCGCATCCTAGGTAGCACCAGATCTTGCGTGGTTGCGGCTGCCGCGCCAAGGGCAGCACTGCCAAGCACACCTGCCATAAAGTGCATTGTGTAAAACATGACGGTGCTGGCGGTAGTGAACGCAATGTAGATTGGAATAATCGGGCCAAGCACACCGATCATGATCACCAATATCCGCCCCGCAGGGTTTTGCGTGCGTAGATGATCGGCAAGCCGCCCGCCCGCGATCACGCCAAGGAAACCACTCAATGCTGCCAGCGCACCCAACCAGAATGCGGCTTGCTGGATGGGAAGCTTAAGGACTTTTTCGGCATAAGGTGCCGTCCAAAGCGCGAGCCCGTAAGCAGCCAGTGCTACCAGCCCATAACCCAGCGCCGTACACAGAAAGGCCGGTGTTCCCCAGATCAGCTGGAATGTGGCCGGGTCGCGAGCACGCAAATTGGTCGCCCAGGAAAAGACCGCGTAAAAACCTACGGCCACCGCTGACCATTGCGGGATATTGCCGGTCAGCCCAATCATCCCCCAGGCAAAGGCACCCAAGGCCGCTGCTGCCAACAGGTTCAGTGCCAGCGCCCCTATCCCGCGCCGGGCTGCGCCAATCAGTGTAAAGGGTGGCACGATGGTCGACAAATCATGCAGGAAGTCCTTGAACGGAGTTTGCGACATCGCAACCGGAGTGCCGTCCATCGCCCCGCGCGCCGGTTCGCGCAGGCTTAATACCCATAGCGCGACCAAAAGGCCGGGGAGGCCCACGGCAAGGAAAGCTGCCTGCCAGCCAACCAGTCCCAGCGGCCCGCCACCTGGATAGGCGAGGTTCCAAGCTTCCTTGATGTAGGCACCGATGAAGAGCGACACCCCGCCACCCAGATAGAGGCCGGACGAGTAGATGGCGAGCGCAGTTGCCCGCTGCCGCTTTGGAAAATAATCGGAAATCAGTGAGTAAGCACATGGACTTGCCGTTGCCTCTCCAATGCCCACGCCCATGCGTGCCAGCCCTAACTGTGCGCCGCTTTTTGCAAGGCCCGACACAACTGTCATCGCTGACCAGAGCGCCAGACCGATGCTCAGCAATTTCGTACGATTCCAATTGTCGGCAAGTCGTCCCAGCGGAATACCGAACAATGCGTAAAATACGCCAAAGGCGGCTCCGCCCAGAAAGCCGATCTCCGCATTGGAAAGGCCAAAATGCGCCTGAATATCAACGACAAGGATACTGACAATCTGCCGGTCAATAAAGTTCAGGATGTAAACGATGACAAGGACGAACAGGACATACCAGCTATAGCTGCTCGCCTCGGGCTGCGTGTTGGCCTCTGTTGCCTGTCCATCCTCCGCGTTTATGCTGCTCACCACCCAACTCCCTGTGCTTGTCTTGTCTTTGCTGCATGGGCTAGCAAAGCGGCGATAAAGCGCAAGGAGTATCGCGTGCCGAAATCCGTCTTGATGGTCTGTCTTGGCAATATCTGCCGCTCTCCTCTGGCTGAAGGCGCATTACGCCATCATGCAGGGCAACTGGGGCTGGATATTCGTGTCGATTCGGCGGGTACGGGAGACTGGCATGTCGGCCATCCCCCAGACCGCCGTGCACAGGATGTAGCCCAACGGCTGGGTGGGATTGACCTGAGCGGACTGCGCGCACGGCAAGTGGTAGCGGACGATTTTCATTGCTTTAATCATGTCATTGCTATGGACGCATCTAACCGGAAAAATCTGCTTGCTATGGCGCCAACAGGCGCTGTTGCCCAACTGACGCTGCTGCTGGATCATTTGCCGGGCCATGAAGGCCAAGCTGTGCCTGATCCCTATTATGGCGACGAAGCTGATTTTGAACGGGTCTGGTCGCTCGTTGACCGGGCAACCGAGGCTTTTGCAAAATCCTTGCTGGCGCAATAGTTGCTTGCGGTCGCGTTAGGGGATGATAGCGTGCCATCGTCTGCACCCGTTTGGGGATGGGCACATGGGGGATGCTTACTCTTCATTGCGTTTAATGTGGTCGCCGCATTTTGAAGCACTTCATTCTCCGAATGACTCTGGGACTGTATCGCAAGCATCTGGAAATGCGGCACTTTGAATGGATGGAGCCTGCTATGAAGAATCTTATATTGAAAATGTGCGCCGTTATGGCGGTTCTTTTTGCGGTGGCGGCAACGCCGGCGCATGCTCAGGCGACGCGCACCTGGGTTTCTGGCGTTGGTGATGACGCAAATCCCTGTTCGCGCACCGCACCATGCAAAACCTTTGCTGGTGCCATTTCCAAAACAGCAGCTGGTGGAGAGATCAACTGTCTTGACTCAGGCGGTTTTGGCGGGGTGACCATAACAAAATCGATTACTCTTAGCTGCTCCGGAGTGACTGCGGGCCTTCTCGTTTCCGGCACTAATGCCATTGTTATCAACGCAGGCGCCGGCGACCGCGTGGTTCTTGAGGGCTTGGACATAGAAGGGCTGGGAACCGGTCTTGTCGGTATTTCTATATTGTCGGCGCGGGACGTGGTCGTTCGCAATAGCTCGATCCGCAATTTCAAGGGCGGAAATGCCACTGGCATTCAAACTAACAATGCCACGAATAGCGTCCGGCTTACGGTTGATAATGTCCAGTTTTTCAATAATAATTATGGCATCCGATTGATCGGAACGGCCAATGGCAAAACATTGATCAACGATTCGGCGTTTGTGAACAACAGCGTGGCGGCTATAGGGGCCAATGGGCCCACCAATGCTGTCACGGTCAACGGCAATAGCGTAACCAACTCGCCCAAATCGGTCGAACTGTTGGGTGGCGCGACTGGAACGACATTTGGAAATAATGCGTTTAATTCCGCACCGGCTGATGCCATGACGCTAGCACCTTTGGGGTGATAATTCGGGGCGATGCGTGGCGCGAAAACCTGCGCATCGCCTGAATGCAAAAAACTAGGCGGTCTGCCGGTGCTTCCATTTCGAAAGAGACGAAGCACCGGTCCTGACCCTAATTGTCAATCCCGCTTTTGCCGGTAAATGTGACGGCTGGCGCGATCCTGCATTTGTTCAATGCGAAGACGTTCCGTCGGTGTCAGCCCTGGGCCGTCGGCGCGGCTGCGGGCTTCAAAGCGGGCAATGGATAGTTGCTCTTTTGTCAGTCTTACCGTTTCATGCTTGTTGAGGCTACCGGACTGTACGCCATCGACGATGCGGTGCTGTTGTCGGTCCTGCCGCTGGTTGATGCGGGCTTCGGCGGGGATGGCCGCTGCAACCGTGCACAGCGCGGCAAGCGAAAGGGCAATTTTGCTGGTTATCATCATCTGTCTCCTGTCATGGGTTGGGACCTGATCCTGAAAGCCTAACGCACGGCTCAGCCAAACCCTTTGTCCGCACATGTGCCAAAGCGAAAAAGTGCGGAACCCGGTGTCTTTGGAATTCGTGGCCGCATGTCTGGTTTCGCTTGAAATTGGACCGAATCCATCCGATATTGCACCGCAAGCGGCTATGGTGCCGCGAATTTGAGGAGAAACTCGAATGGCTGAATGGTCTGATCCGCGGGTAGCGCAAGCACAGGCGGGCGTTACCATTAATGGCGAGGCTATGAGCTCGGTCGCAATTGATCAGGGCCTGCGCTCGCATATGCTCAAAGTTTACAATTACATGGCATCGGGCGTGCTGCTGACTGGCATCGTCGCTTTGCTTTTCGCCCAGTCAGGGCTGGCGTTGCAGATTATGCAAACGCCGCTGCGCTATGTGCTGATGTTTGCGCCTCTGGCGTTCATCCTGGTGATGAGTTTTGGTGTCAACCGCATGTCGCAGGCTGCATTGCAGGCAACCTTCTGGGCCTTTGCCGCTGTTATGGGTCTGTCGATGTCGACAATTTTCCTGGTTTTCACGGGAACTTCTATTGCAACGACCTTCTTCGTGACGGCGGTTTCCTTCCTCGGCCTTAGCCTTTATGGCTATACCACGAAGAAGGATCTGTCAGGCTTTGGCACTTTCCTGATTATGGGCGTGATTGGCCTGTTTGTTGCCTCGATTGTGAACCTGTTTCTGGGTTCGGGCACGTTGCAGCTGGTAATCAGCTTCCTTGGCGTTTTGATCTTCGCTGGCCTGACAGCCTATGACACGCAGCGGATCAAGAGCGAATATCTCTATTTTGCCGGCCATGAATCACTCGGTAAGCTGGCAATCATGGGCGCGCTTAGCCTGTATCTGGACTTTGTGAACATGTTCCAGTTCCTGCTAAGTTTTCTCGGTAACCGCGAATAATCAGCCTGCGTTCAGGCTTATTGATACAGGAAGGACCCGGCGGGCAACCGCTGGGTCCTTTCGTTTTGGCGATTGCCCCCTTTATTTCGGGTGGCGTTTGTGTTGAAGCGGGAAGCGGCCTGTATTTGGGGAGTGGGAGTTCAGCATGTATCGGTTCGGGAAAAATCTGGCGCTTGTTTTTGTGATTGGCTCGGTCGCCGCATGTGCGCCTAAACCGGTGCCAGCGCCGGTACCCGTTCCGCCTCCCGCGCCCGTCATTATTCTGCCGCCGCCGCCGCCCCCTCCGCCGGCAATGCCGCTTCCGCCGGGTGGCGCTGCTTCGTCAACAAAATTGCCGGCTTTTGGAGCGGATGGTGTTCGCATTACCCCCAATCGCAATCTAAGCCGTGACGAGGCCATCTGGAATTTCCGTGCGGCAATCAATGTTGCGGCATTGAACTGCCAGGGGCCTGTTTGGAGCGTCATCGCGCAGAATTACAACCGCATGATCGTTGTCCACAAAGTGCAACTCGCAAAAACAAACATTGCTGTCGATAATGAATATCGCAAACGTTTCGCAGGCCAGAACGCCTTGCGCGTGCGCGATACCCGTACGACCGAGCTCTATAATTATTTTGCGCTGCCGCCAGTGCGCGAAGAATATTGCAACACAGCGCTGCGCAAGTCGGAAGAGGTGCTGGCGGTTCCGCTGACGGCTTTCCCCGAATATGCCATTGGCGCATTGGGAGACGTTGATGGCATTTATCTGCGCTTTTATGATGCCTATGCGCAATATGAGCGCGATCTGGCCGATTGGAAGATGAAATATGGGCCACAGCCCGCGCCGCTTCCTGCGCCTACCCCCACAACCGGCTGACCCACTTTCCCGGCTATTCAGGCGGCAACACGCTCAGCCGAATAGTCGACAGAGCGATCACGGCCTTCGCCCTTTGCCCGGTAAAGCGCCATATCGGCTGCACGGTAAAGCACTTTCCAGTCGGTGTCTTCGCAAATCACGCGCCGGGCGATGCCGATGCTGGCGGTGATACGATAGCCGCCGGGCATATCGGCGCGGCGAATGGCGGAAAGGATGCGTTCGGGCTGAACCAGCCCTTCACCATTGGGGGAGGCAATGGTGGCAATGGCGAATTCCTCGCCTCCTAGCCGCGCAACGAGCGAATGGTCTGCGCTTTCGTCACGCAATATCTGTGCGAGCCTGATCAAGACATCGTCGCCGCCTACATGACCAAGCGTATCATTGACGCGTTTGAAATGGTCAATATCGACGAGAACCAATTGCCAGTCGCGCGGCGCGGATAGCAATTCGCGTACAAAGGCACGACGATTGGGAAGTCCTGTCAGCGCGTCGGTATCCGCCATTATCATGGCATTGGTTTCGGCTGTTTCTGCCCTGTCGCGGGCCGTGGTCAGCAAGCGGATGCGGTGACCAATTGCCAGCGAGCTGATCAACGCTTCGACTGAAAGCCCGATCAATGTGCTGTTCTCGATAAGGATATTATACGCGAGTATGTCCATGCTATAGAGAATGCGGGCGACAGCGGCCGCCACCGGGGCAAGCCAAGCCAGCAAAAAATAGCGTAGAAATGGGTCCCGTCTCCGGTAAGCGGCGATCACATAACCAGCGACAATCAATGGCAAAGGCGCAAAACCTGCAATATAGACTGCATCCATCAGCTTCACAAAATTTGGAGCAATTGCAGCGTAGATCAACCCAGTTGCTACCATTGCAACGGCATAACCATAGCTGAGTCTTACCAGCCTGTTCGGGATGCTGGCCGGCTCGAAAAAATGTCGGATAAAAATAATTGCCGCGGCGGCGTTGATGGAAAGCAAGGGGATTGAAAACCGCAGGCGGTCCGGGCCTGTCATTTCTGGCCATAGATAATGCGGCGCCCCGGAAGTGAAAAACGCATAGGCCAATGTTGCCAGCAGCATCCCGCAATAAGCTAGCAAAAATGTCTGCCGCATCCCGCGCCACAGCGCGAGGTTGTAGACCAGAAGTGCAAGGATCAGCCCCGCAAATGCGGCATAGAGGGTTGCAAGAGCCATTTCGAAATGGAGCGCTCCCTCTACAGTGGTCAGCTGTGATTGCTGCATAACGCCGCGCTGCCCAGCGCTGTCACGCACAAATGCTGTGATTGCTGTGATCCGATGTGGCGCTGGATCAATGGGCACGACGATCGTGCTCCCCAAGCGATATGGATGAATATCCAGATCCTTGGCAGGATTAATCTGCCGGACCGCGCCATTGCTGCGCTGGACCCAAAGCTCAAAACCCTCATCCCACAGGCTGGCCGTTCGGAACACCAATCCGCGATCTGCTGTTTCATAACCCGAAGGCACTTGGAGCCGGACCCAATAGCTGCCCGATGGCAAGCTATTCTGGTGTGTCCTGCAATTAAAACCTTCCTGTGAAGACAGTATGTCGGTCGCCGTCTCGCCTTGCTTCGCCAGCCGAAAACAGGGCGTTAAATCGGTAGTGGATGCAAATGCTGGCGCAGCAGACAGCAAATGAATCAGACACAGGCCGAGCACTGTCCACAAATATATTAAAGGACGCGCCGCAATCTGCATCCTTTGCAATTAGAGGGTGAAGGTAAAATACCCCTTAACCAAGGTTGATGAGCTCGTTCGGCACATCAGGCCATCTGAATATAGTCGCGCATTGCGCTTGCCTCTGCCTCAATCTTTTCGATCCGGTATTTCACCAGATCGCCAATGGATACAAAGCCGACCAGTCGGTCGCCATCAGCAATGGGCAAATGTCTTATCCGGCGCCGTGTCATCAGCGAAAGCGCCGATAGCACCGGTGTTTCTGGCGTTACGGTGATCGCTGGCGACGTCATGACCTCGCCGACCAATTTGTCCAGCATCGCTGGTCCATGCGCAGCCAGCCCGTAAATCACATCGCGTTCGGAAAAAATGCCAACAATCCGGTCTCCCTCGACTACGGGAAGCGCGCCGATACGCTTTTCAGCGAGGCGGGCAGCGACTTGCTGCACGCTTTCGTGCGGACTTGCCGTAAAAATATCGGCATGATGGCTCTGCATGATGGTCGCAATCGTCATCGCTTTTCTCCCTTCGCTTGCCCCCAGGGTGGAATATAGCATAAGCGGCGGCAAGGTGAAAATATGACTCGCAAATCCCCGCTTGATGATCCCGGCTATGCCCGCTTTGCGTGGAATCGCTATTGGCGGCTGATGCGCTGGATGCTGCTCTTCTCATTGAGCGTGACAGCTTTGGCGCTGGGTATTTTCTGGTGGCAATATGGCTTGCTTTCCATCCACTTTTTCATTGCTACGGCGGGCGCTGTAGTCGCCTCTATCATGCTTATGGCGGCGCTTATGGGGTTGGTGTTCCTTTCAAGCGGCACGGGGCATGACGAAGCCATTGAAGACCCATTTGAAGGGGAAGCTGACCGATGAGCGACACGATCCGCAATATGCCCCAGCGCAGCGATCCGATTTTGCGGGTCGTGCCGGGACCTGCTGACATCAACGCCAATGGGCATATCTTCGGCGGTTGGGTGCTGGGCGTTATGGACCAGGCAGGCGGGATATTGGCCGGGCGGATCGCGCAGGGTGCCTGCGCGACTGTGGCTATTGAAAAGATGGAGTTTATCGCACCCATATTGCTGCGCGATATCATCTCGGTCTACGCCACGCTGGAGCGGCGCGGGCGCACGTCGATGGCGATCCGCATTGAAGTGATCGCCACCCGCGCCCGTGGGCAGCAAGAGGTGAAGGTGACAGAGGGGTTGTTCACTTTTGTTGCGTTGGATGAGAATCACCGGCCACGGGCTTTGCCGGAGCTGTAACGGTTTGATCCGCGACGTTCGCCTCTCCGATGCCGCTGCGATAGCCGCAATCTATGCGCATCATGTACGGACCGGAACGGCGACATTCGATCTGGAGCCATTAAGCGCATCAGAGACCGAAGCGAAAATAGAACGCATCTTGGCGCAGAACGCGCCGTTCCTTGTGGCCGAGGAGAATGGTGCCGTTGCAGGCTATGCCTATGCCACGCCATTCCGTGACCGCCCGGCCTATGCAATGACCTGCGAAGACAGCATCTACATCCACCCCGACCATATCGGCAAAGGCGTCGGCAGCGCGCTGCTTGCTGCCTTGATCGATGCCGCAGAGGCTGCGGGGTTCCGACAGATGATGGCGGTGGCGGGTGGGGGTGAGCCGGCATCGGTAGCGCTCCACGCAAAGCTGGGTTTCGAACATCGCGGTACGATGCAGTCGGTCGGACGCAAATTCGGGCGCTGGCTGGATACGGTTTATATGCAGCGTGCATTGGGGACGGGCGATGCTTCGCCACCTGAAGTGGAGCCCCAACCGAACGCTTGACATCTATTCGATATTTCGATAAATATCGAATCATGGAACAAGTAATGACGATCCGGGCGCTCGCGGCGCTGGCTCAGGAGCATCGGCTGGCTGCGTTTCGGTTGCTGGTACAAGCCGGGGCTGATGGCTTGCCTGCTGGTGCCATTGCCGAACGAGTGGGCGCGCCGGCATCCTCGATGAGCTTTCACCTGGCCCAATTGGCTAATGCCGGGTTGATCAGCCAGCGCCGCCAGAGTCGTTCGATCATTTACGCTGCGGACTATGCCGCGATGAACCGGCTGATGGCGTACCTGATGGAAAATTGCTGCGGCGGCGTGTCTTGCGCCGGCGACGCATCCTCTTCTCAAGTCAACCAAACAGAAAGGACTGCTGCATGAAGCGCTTTCACGTCCATGTAGGGGTTTCAGACCTTGATCGTTCAATTGCCTTTTATTCAGGACTGTTCGGTGTCGAACCGACCGTGACCAAGCCCGATTATGCCAAATGGATGCTGGAGGACCCGCGCATCAATTTCGCCATTTCGCAGAAATGCGGTGCGGAGAAGGGCATCGAACATATTGGACTGCAGGTTGAGAATGAGGACGAACTTGGCGAGGTATATTCCCGGCTGAAGGATGCAAAAGGTCCGGTGCTGGAGGAAGGTGCCACCACCTGCTGTTACGCCAAATCCGAAAAGAGTTGGATCGCCGATCCCGATGGTGTGCGCTGGGAAGCATTTCTGACCCATGGCGAAAGCACGGTTTACGGGCACAGTCCGGACTATACGCAGCTATCGTCGGAAAGTGCTGCTGCCACTGCTTGCTGCGCGCCCTCCATCGAAGATCAATGCGCTTCGACCCGCGCCTGACCGGATATGGCAAGTGATCTATTTTCGGTGCTCGTCCTGTGCACCGGCAACAGCGCACGCTCGATTTTGGGCGAGGCAATATTTGGCCAACTTGGGCAAGGTCGCATTCTAGCCCATAGTGCGGGAAGCCAGCCCAAGGGAGTCCCGCATCCCGGTGCGTTGCGCTGCCTCGAGCGGAAGGGCATTGATAGCAGTCGTTTCCGATCCAAAAGCTGGGACGAATTTTCAGGGCCAGATGCGCCGCGCATCGACCTTGCGATTACCGTTTGCGGCAATGCGGCGGGTGAGCCTTGTCCGCTGTTCACCGGCGCTCCGCTCCGCGCACATTGGGGCCTACCCGATCCCGCCGATGTTGAAGGCGATGACGCAGCGGTCGATGCTGCTTTCGAACAGACATGGCGTTGGCTCGAAATGCGGGTGCGGGCCTTGCTGGCGCTGCCATTCGAGATAATGGAGCAGGTTGAGCTAAGAGCAAAGCTGACTGAAATCGGTATGATGGAAGGTGCAGCATGAACCGCGCCATCGCTGCTGAAGCACTGGGAAGTTTCTTCCTGTTCGCAACTGTGGTCGGCTCGGGCATCATGGCCGAGCAACTGGCGGGTGGCAATGTCGCGGTTGCGCTGATGGGTAACACATTGGCTACAGGCGCGATGCTCTTTGTGTTGATTACGATGCTGGGGCCGATTTCAGGCGCGCATTTCAACCCGGCGGTAAGCCTTGTCTTCCGGATGCGCGGTGAATTGGCGACGACGGCGTTTCTAGGTTTCGTCGCAGCGCAACTGGCTGGCGGCATTGCGGGCGTGTGGGCTGCGCACCTAATGTTCGATCTGCCAATCCTGCAATTATCGGAAAAAGCACGAACCGGTATCGGCCAATGGACAGGAGAATTGATCGCAACCTTTGGGCTGGTGCTGACGATTTTGGGCACATTGCGGGCCCGTAGCGAGTGGGTTCCGGCCAGCGTGGCGCTCTATATTGTTGCCGCCTATTGGTTCACGTCCTCGACCAGCTTTGCCAATCCGGCGATCACCGTGGCGCGCAGCCTGAGTAACAGTTTTGCCGGGATTGCGCCCGGCGATGTCATTGGATTTGTGGTGGCGCAGCTTGTTGGTGCATTACTCGCCGCTTGGGTTGGACGCTCGCTTTTTGAAGCAGGCCAATAACCTACTCCTCCTCCCGCGACAATTTCAGCGTGAAGGTAAAGCTTGCCTCGCCATTGGCAGGCACCACCGACTTCCAGGTCGGCACGCCATCAATTTTCGCCAGACCCTTGGGGCGTCCACGCAGTTCGAAGGGGATTTCGACCTCGACATTCACTGCCTCATTGCGGGCGTTGCTGATGGTGACTTTATACCCCTTTTGGTAGCGCCGTTCCGAAACCTGCGTCACAATGATGCGCACATCGCTGGAATCGCCGACATAAAGTTCCACTTTGTCGCCAATCGCCCGGTCGCCAATCCGCGCCTCGCCAGCGAGCAGCGGGCCAAAGGGGCTGTTTTCAAAAATCATCGCCTGCCCGGCCGGCAGCGGCAGGCCAAGCCCCTTTTCTGTCTTGTTCTCCGTCCGCAGATAGATGCTCATTGGCTGGCTTGCGCCCAGCTCGATATAGTCAGGTTCTTCAATCTCTACGCCATAATAGCGGTCAAATTTTGCATCGGGCTTTACGATCATCGCCACCTGTTTTTGCCCCTTGGCATTGACGGTGACGGCTTCTGGAATGCGGTAAAGCTTCAGGTCGCCCAAATCCTCCAGTTCGGCAACGCTGATCGCGGTAATGCCCATCGGAGACTCCTGAAGCATTTCGCGCTTCATTCTAGTCCCGGTGACAACAATCGCCTCGCCACCTTCGAAATCATCAACAGTCACCGATGTGATTGTTGGCGGCGCATATTGCTGTTGCGGGCG
>CAYVQO010000063.1:0-11183 GCA_964452835.1 uncultured Sphingorhabdus sp.
CGATTCGCAACCGACCGACTGGCCTTTTGGTTATTGTCTGTTGCTGCTCTTGTATTCACGATTGTCGTTGTCGGCGGTATAACCCGGCTAACGGAATCTGGCCTGTCGATCACCGAATGGAAGCCATTGATGGGCGCGCTGCCCCCGCTGTCCGAAGCCCAATGGGTGGCAGAGTTTGAAAAGTACAAACAAATACCTGAATATATCCAGATCAACGGTCCGGCAGGGATGACGCTGGCCGATTTCAAATTCATCTATTTCTGGGAATGGATTCACCGCCTGCTTGGCCGGGTGATTGGGCTGGCGCTAGCACTTCCCTTCATCTGGTATGCGCTGCGCGGTGCGCTGCCGCCGGGTTACACGCTGCGTATTTTTGCGCTGGTCATGCTGGTTGGTCTGCAAGGGGCTATTGGCTGGTGGATGGTGGCCTCGGGGCTGGAAACCCGGACGGACGTCAGCCACTTCAGACTTGCAGCGCATTTGCTGACAGCGTTGGTGATTTTCGGCGGGCTGATCTGGACGGCGCTGGACCTGAAAAGCGGCGCATCGAAGCCAGCCCGGCTGACCGGACTTAGCGTCATGGTCTTCGCTATCCTCTTCATCCAGCTGCTGCTTGGGGCGTGGGTCGCTGGCCTTAATGCTGGCTATGTGTCTAACACCTGGCCGCTTATGGGTGATAGTCTGCTGCCGCCTGGCATCGACTGGTCACAGGGCGTCTGGTTTGCCCTGACCCATGATCCAATCCTCATCCATTTTCTGCACCGCTGGTGGGCCTGGATTGCTGTTGCAGCACTGGTCATTCTGGCGCGGTCAGTTCGTAGCGATGGTGCACGCGGGATAAGTGTTGCGATCCATTCAGCATTTGGCGTGCAGATTTTGTTAGGGATTGCGACGGTAATGACCGGCATGAACATCGTCCTCGCCGTACTGCATCAGGCAGTTGGTGCTTTGGTAGTCGCCACCACCGTCTGGGGCGCACACCGTCTGGGGCGGAGCGCTGCTGAAAGGGCCGAGGGCAATGAGCGATATCATGCTGGTCTACAGCCTGTTCCCCAACGCGGGTGAAGCGCATGATTGTTGCCGTATGTTGCTCGAAGAACGGCTAATTGCTTGTGCCAACCGGCTATCCCCTGCGATTTCCTATTTTCGCTGGGATGGTGAAGTGGATACCAGCGAAGAGCACCCAGTGCTGTTCAAAACCAGCACCGACAAGGTCGATGCCGTGATTGCGCGGATCGAACGGCTGCACCGCTATAAGGTGCCAGCGATAATCGCGTGGAAGGCCGACGCTGCTCATGCCCCTTTCGCCCAATGGGTCAGCACAGAAACTGCAATATAGGGTATTATTTTACCCGCCTTGAAAAGCCAGCTTTTGCTTGACGAATCGCATCGCCACGGCCAATAGCGCGCATCCGCTGCACCGGGCCCGACCCGTCGGCGTCTATCCCTATCGGAAGGTTTGACCAGAGGCGCATATGAAAACGCTGTCTAAAGTTACAAAGTCGATCCGCCCGCAGGACGTCCAGAAGGATTGGCATATCATTGATGCCGATGGTCTGGTCGTTGGTCGCGTGGCATCGATTATCGCCAATATCCTGCGCGGCAAGCATAAGCCGAGCTTCACCCCCCACGTCGATTGTGGTGACCATGTCGTTGTGATCAACGCTGATAAGGTGAAGTTCACTGGCAAGAAGCTGGGCGACAAGGTCTATTATCGTCACACCGGCTATGCTGGCGGCATCAAGGGCGTTACCGCCGCCAAGGTATTGGAAGGCCGCTTTCCTGAGCGCGTGCTTGAAAAGGCCGTTGAACGTATGGTTCCGCGCGGCCCGCTTGGGCGTCAGCAAATGCGCGCACTGCATCTGTACAATGGTACCGAACATCCGCATGATGGCCAGCAGCCCAAGCCGCTCGATATCGCTTCCATGAATCGCAAGAACAAGGTGGGTGCATAATGTCCGACACCGTTGAAACACTCGCCGACCTGCAGACGCTCGGCACTGAAGCCCCGGTTGCACCCGCTGCTCCGCTCCGTGAAAAGGAAGTCGACGCACAGGGTCGCAGCTATGCCACTGGCCGCCGCAAAGACGCAGTTGCCCGCGTCTGGCTGAAGCCTGGCACCGGCAAGATCACAGTCAACGGCCGCGATCAGGAAGTCTATTTTGCACGTCCGACGCTGCGTCTGGTGATCAATCAGCCTTTCACCGTGACCGAGCGCGTTGGCCAATATGACATTGTCGCCACGGTAAAGGGCGGCGGTCTCTCGGGTCAGGCCGGTGCCGTCAAGCATGGTATCGCGCAGGCATTGTCAAAGTTCGAACCGCCGCTTCGCAGCGCGGTAAAGGCCGAAGGCTTCCTGACCCGCGATAGCCGCACCGTTGAGCGCAAGAAATACGGCAAGGCGAAAGCCCGCCGCAGCTTCCAGTTCTCGAAGCGTTAATTGGACAAGCACGGGGCAGCGGATCAACGCGCCCCGGCCTGTTAGGCAAGGAAAAGGCGGTTCCATTTGGAACCGCCTTTTTTGTTGCAGGGCTAGGCTGCTTACGGCAACGCGCTAACCATGCTTAAATATGCCCTTATCGCGGCTATTGTCGCTATTGCCGGGGTCGCCATATGGTTGATCCGTTTGGGTGGGCCAGCACAGCTTGACCTTGCTGACCGGTTGTGGCCGGGCGAGCGGGAATTTTACGGACTTGTAGGTTACGGCAAAAATGATGATGGCTATCTGCCGGTTGAATTTGGCAAAGGCACGCCTTTTAAGAATTGTGATGGCCCCAAATTACCCACATTGATTTTCATCCATGGCGGATCATGGCGCGATGGGAACCGTAAGGACTATGGCTTTGTTGGTCGCGCCTTTGCGGCGCGTGGTTTCATCACCTATGTCATTGATTATTCAAAACTACCGCAGCATCGCTTTCCAAGCTTTTTGAACGATGCAGCCAAGTTCATTGCTGACAAGCACCGCAACCTGCCTTCAAATGGTTGCCAGGACCCGGCGAAAATCTATCTGATGGGCCACAGTGCGGGTGCCCATATCGCAGCAATGGTAGCGCTTGATCCGCAATGGCTGGAAGCGCATGGAACCGACCCATCGATCATTGCCGGCGTCATTGGCCTTGCGGGCCCCTATGATTTTTATCCCTTCACCAGTGATGCGGCGAAGGAGGCACTGGGCCATTGGCCGGACCCGCATGAAACCCAGCCCATCCATTTTGCGCGTGGAGATGCGCCACCAATGTTGTTGCTTCATGGGGACAGCGACGAAACCGTCAAGCCGCGCAACAGCACGGTGCTTGCCAAAACCATCACTGAAAAGGGCGGCGTCGCTGACGTCAAAATCTACACCGGCGTCAACCATGCCGATATCGTCATGGCCATTGCCCGACCGTTTCGAAAGAAAGCGCCAGTTATTGACGATGTGACCGCCTTCATTGCCGGCCGCTAGAAGGTGGTTAACGACTGATTTACCTTATTCTGCGAAATCGGCCGGATGGAGAAAAAAGGGCCTTTCAGCGACTTGTTCCTGACCGTTACTGACTTTGCGTCGGAACGCGATATGCTACGCCGGAGCGGGAGATATGGCGCGCAGGAACTGGTTCTCGCGCAATTGAAAGCTGCAGTACTGTCCAATGTTGTGATCATGATCACGGCGATCGCATTTTTTGCGGGTGCTGTCGGATTGATGGTGGCGGGCGGCACCTATGCGTTGTCGACAATCGGCTTGCCGTTGGTCATTCTCAGTCAATGGCAGATCTTCATGATCCACGCGCAACTCCGCGATTACCGGCACGAGGATGACAGCAACGGCACAGCGCTGCGCAGGCTGAATGAGCGTTTTGTTATGCTCGTCGCGCTAGGCGCGCTTTGCTGGGCTGCGCTCATCTGCGACATATGGGCGCAGTCAGGCACCGCCAATGTGGTCGTCGCAAGCGGCACGTCCTTTGGCCTGATTGGCGTGGGCGCGCTAACCTTTCTTTGTATGCCACGCGCAATGTTTGCCTGGCTGATCATTCTGACTGCTGGCAGCGTCATTGCCCCCACGCTCTCGCACAACCCGATGCCATGGTATTATTATATTGGCGTTGCGGTATATGGCCTTGCGCTGCATCGCAGCGCAATGCGGCAGTGGCAATCGTTCCTGCGATCCATTGACGATGCCCACGCCTTTGCCCATGCTAGGGCAGATTTCTATGAAACCGAACAAGAGCGTATGGCGGCGCTGGACGAAGAGCGGCGCCTTGCCTCAGAAGTGCGCGCTGAAGAGCGCCGCCGCGCCGAGGAAGAGCGGCGAGCGGCCATGGAGCAGCTGGCGCGGGACTTTGAAAAATCGGTGCATGCAACGGCTGATGCAGTGGGCTCAGCGGTTCAGTCGGTGGGGGAAACAGCGCAGCAATTGGCAGCAATTGGTGCACAGACGCTCGAACGGTCTGACGCCATGGCGGCAATGGCTTCAGGCATGAGCGAAGCCATACAGGCAGTCGCTGCCGCTGCGCGCCAGCTGGAAACGTCTAGCGATGCCATTTCTCTGCAGGTTGGTGAGCAGGTTACGGCTTCGGATTCGGCCTCGCAGATCAGCCGCGACGGCAGCCATGCCATCGCGACGCTGGCCAAGGACGCCGAACGGGTTAGTGAGATTGCCGCGATGATTCAGGAGGTGGCGGGTAAAACCAATCTCCTTGCCCTTAATGCGACAATTGAAGCGGCGCGTGCGGGCGAAGCGGGCAGGGGCTTTGCCGTGGTGGCGCAGGAAGTGAAAAGCCTTGCCAACCAGACGCATGGTGCCATCGGATCAGTGACCGAAACCGTCGATGGCATTCGCGCCCAGATGCAGGATGCTGCGAAAACGGTTGGCTCCGTGGTCAGCAAAATGGACCATGTGCAGCAGGGGGCAGGCAACATTGCCGCAGCCATTACCCAGCAACAGGCTGCCACGCGAGACATCACCAACAATGCCGAACATGCGGCGCACGATGCCGAAGAAGTCAGTAGCTATAGCGATGAAGTCAATCGCGTTGCCCGGCGTGTCGGTGATCTGGCCGATGAAATGCACCAGGTGATGGTCGGGCTTGAATCGCAGGCGCAATCGCTACGCGAATCGAGTGCAGCTTTTCTTGAAAGGCTTCGTGCAGCCTAGAGATTTTTCGATAGCGGCTCGGCTATGCGCGCCATCAGCGTTTCCATTTCAATTGAGACTTCGGCATCGCCCATTTCACTTAGCCTGACGAGTTGCGGCATTGAAATACCAACACGCAATGTAGCGCCCCAACGGCCATCGTTCAGCTTCACACATTTAACGGGCTGACCCAGCCGGACCCCTTCACCGATTAGCCGTTTGTGGATCGCTGCAGCATCGTCAAAATCCAGATTGCGTATTTGGTTGCCCGTCATGTCATGGCAGAGGTCGAGCGTCACCAATGTCTGCATCTCAATCGGATGTTCGTCAGGTTCATTGGCCTCACTGGGGGCAGCAGCGCCAACCTTGCGGACATTCAGGCGGGCGGCAAGGCCGTCAGTGGCAATCGTAAAGGCACCCACCAGTCTTGTGACTTCGGCAAGTGAAAGCTGCTGGAAACGCCCCAGTTCAAACAGCGACGCCGCCAGCCGCAGCGCAAGCCCTGAATTGCCGCTATGCTGCAGCGCGTCACGCCCGGCCCAGCTGGCCGGAATTTCCGCCTTCCTGAAAATCTGTGCTGCGCCTTCGGGAAGGGGCGCTGCACTGGTTGCCATTCCGGCGGGCAGCAGGGCAAAGCCGCTGAACGGCGGCCCACCCATGAATTTGGAGCCCGTCAGGAAGACGATAATCTCACGCGACAGATAGTCATGGATCGCCGCCGTCGTGATCCGTGCCTGGCAGGCATCAACAACAAAACTCAGCTGTGTGCCGAATTTTGCAATCAAGTGATCAATCTCGTCCAGATGCGGCAGCACAAGACCAGTCTTTGACCCGTGCACAATATGCACCAGCGGGTGCAGGCCTCTGGCAAGTGCATCCGCAATTTTGGGTTCCATCGCAGCGGCAATTGCGGGGCTATCAAATGCTGTACCCAGCGCATCGCGAACGGGAAAGTCGCCCATTTCAATGTGAGGCACACCTGCAACTTGTTCCCCGGGTTCAACATTGAAACCCAGAGCAGTTTCCTGCGCGAAATACCGGCCAGCGGCGCTGTGGATGCAGCCCGATCCGACCTCATCAGACCCCAGCAGCAGATTAGAGATGCCGCCCGGTGTTCTCCCCGCTACGGCGAACAGCGCGACATATTCCAGATCGGTTCCCGAAGGCGCAAAGAAAATGTCTGTTTCAGTGTCTAGCGCATAGGCTAAACGAATGTCTTCCCGGCTTGCTTCCAGAAATGCCGCATAGGCCGTGCCATCGGAAAGGCCTGACGCCTCCGACCCGAATTTCTCCTGCAGAAAGTCAGCGGCATCGTAGCTCAAATCATTTGCCGTGGATGAGGCAAGCGCAAGCACATCGCGCGGATAAGGCGCGCTGCTATAGCGGTTCAACCGAGTTTCAGCGTTAAGGACAATGCGCGCATCGCCGCCTTTGGTCATCAATTGGGCAAGCGTATGAATATGGTCGAAGGCCAAAGGGAAAGCTTCCGGCTGTTATTGTTATGAAGCGCTATAGGCGGACGGCGGCAGAGAGGGAATTGCGAAATTCGTGCCAGGCCTTATGGGAGGCAAAATGACACAACCCACTCGCCTTACCGCCGACGCACGCAAAAATCTGCGCATACTGTTTATTGCCAAACATGCGCTGGGCGATGGTAGCCTGGACAGCAAGGACGGTAATCACTCGCCCTATCATTATGAGCTGAAGACAATCCTGTCTGGCCTGTTTGAGAAACTGACTGTCGCCAACAGCTATGATGCCCTTTTCAATGATCCCGGGGTCGATTTTGTCTGGCCAATGCTTAACCGCGGCGGCTTTTTCAATTCGGAGATGCTTTGCCCGCTTCTGTGCGAGCGGCTTGGCGTGCCCTATCTGGGCGCAAACCCGATCCTGCGCGGGCAGGCCGATGACAAGCATCTCACCAAGCTGGAAGGTGTGGCACGCGGCATCCCCACTTGTGACTGGGCCGTATACCGGGCCGGCGCTCCGGTCGAGGAAGCGCGCTGTCCAAAGGGTGAGCGCTTTGTGATCAAGCCCAATAACAGCTCGGCGAGCTGGGGGATTGGCGACGCGCATGACTGGGAAGGCGTGAAGGCTGCAATCCTCGCCATCCATGCCGAGGGTCATGATGTTATCGTCGAGCCTTTCATGAACGGCAGCGACGTCGAGGTGCCGGTGATTTTCAAGGACGGCGAACCTTTTGTGATGCCGCCGATGCTGTTCAAGCAATTTGATCCCTCGCATCTGCGCACCAATGCCGAGAAACGTGATCTGGTTGAGCGCGAGCATAAATATACGCTGGTGCCATTTGAAGGCGACGATGCCTGGGAAAAAATCCGCGCCATGACGCTGACGCTGGCCGAGATTTTCCGACCCTTTGATTTTGGCCGATTTGAATTCCGGTTTAACGAAGCGACGGGTGATATCAACCTGCTCGAAGTCAATTTGCAGTGCAATTTATGGTCGCAAAAAGTCTATGGCCGCTCCGCGGTGCTCATGGGCTGGAGCCAGGAAGACCTGATTGAGACCATCGTTGCTGAAAGCCTGATTCGTCGGGGCCTGATGGAACGCGCCTGACATTTTGCGTTAATCGCGTGATGAAAAATGCAATTGCACCGCTCTGCCCGCTTGGTTAGGGCAAGCACGATCGACGATATTAGGGACTGAATAATGGCCGACTTTTTCCTGCCGAAGAACAGCAAGGTGCAGAAAGGCAAAACCCACGCCGCTGCCAGCAGCGGCAAGG
Organism: uncultured Sphingorhabdus sp.; assembly: GCA_964452835.1. Taxonomy (GTDB): domain Bacteria; phylum Pseudomonadota; class Alphaproteobacteria; order Sphingomonadales; family Sphingomonadaceae; genus Sphingorhabdus_B. Next base: position 7,863 of record CAYVQO010000063.1, read on the forward strand.
CAAAGACATTCAAAGTCTATCGTTATGATCCCGATAGCGGCCAGAATCCACGCTATGATATGTTCGAGGTCGATACCGAAAGCTGCGGCCCAATGGTGCTTGATGCGCTGATCAAGATGAAGGCAGAGCAGGATTCGACGCTAACCTTCCGCCGATCCTGCCGCGAGGGGATATGCGGTTCCTGTTCGATGAATATAAATGGCAAGAACGGCCTTGCCTGCACCACGGCGATTGAGGATTGCAAGGGCGACGTCACGATTACGCCATTGCCGCATATGGAAGTGATCAAGGACCTGGTCCCCGATTTCAAGCATTTCTATGCCCAATATGCCTCGATCAAACCCTGGCTTCAAACGGTAACCCCCACGCCATCGGGCAAGGAACGGCTGCAATCACCGGAAGACAGGGCGAAACTGGACGGCCTTTATGAGTGCATATTGTGCGCTTGTTGCTCGACCAGCTGTCCTTCCTATTGGTGGAACAGCGACAAATTCCTTGGGCCCGCAATATTGTTGCAGGCCTATCGCTGGTTGGCCGACAGCCGCGACGAAATGACTGGCGAGCGACTCGACGATCTGGAAGACCCGTTCCGTCTCTATCGCTGCCACACCATCATGAACTGCGCCAATGCTTGCCCCAAAGGCCTGAACCCGGCCAAGGCCATCGCCGAAACCAAAAAGATGGTTGCGGAGCGGGCGATTTGAACGCCAGATCATGAACGCCACACCATGAATGACGGCATAGAGGCACCGCAGCCCGCGCTCCATTTCGACGCACAGGCGGAAGGCAGCGGCTGGCTTAGCTGGAATTTGAATGACAAGACGCGCTTCAATGCCTTTATCGAGCCCTTGTCAGTAAGGCCCGAAGCCCCAACACCCGATGGCCGACCGCGGGCACGGGTGCGAATGCACCCAACGCGTAAGCACAGCAATTTGGGCGATAATGTCCATGGCGCCGTGACGCTGGCCTTGATTGACGTTTCGCTATTCGCGGCAGCCCATCAATTTGGCTCGTTAAATGCGGGTTTTTCGGTGACGCTCGATATGGGCACGCAGTTTATCGGCGGCGGTCGGATTGATGAGCCGCTGGACTGTGTGGTGGAGCAGGTGCGCGAAACAGGGCGGCTGATCTTCCTGCGCGGCATGGTGGTCCAGGGTGAGGACGACAAGCACATAGTAGCGAGCTTTTCGGGGACCATTCGCAAGGCGTCCAAAGACCGGACATGACCGGTCTGCTCGCTGCCTATGATGCGCTGGTCGCGGCGGGCGAGTTAAAGCCTGATGCAGACCAGCGGGCGGCGGCGCAGAAGCTGGCAGAGATTCAGACTCAGCTGGAGGCCGTTCCTCCACGCGGCAGCACCTTGTGGCGCTTCCTCGGCAAAAAGCCGGATCCGGTGCGCGGGCTTTATCTGTGGGGCGGCGTTGGCCGCGGCAAATCGATGCTGATGGATTTGTTTTTCGAGCGCGTTCAAATCAACCGTAAGCGCCGCGCCCATTTTCATGAATTCATGCTCGACATTCACGCCCGGCTGAAAGTGGAGCGCGAGAAGGAAAAGGGCGACCCGATCCCGCCGGTGGTAGAGGCGCTTGCCGATACGGCACGGCTGCTCTGCTTTGACGAAATGGTCGTCAACAATATGGCTGATGCAGCAATCATGTCGCGGCTGTTTGCCGGGCTGTTTGACGCAGGTGTCACTGTTGTCACGACGTCGAACCGCCACCCGGCGGATCTTTATAAGGACGGTCTTAACCGCCAGCTTTTCCTGCCCTTCATTGCTTTGGTGCAGGAGCGGCTTGACGTCATGGCGCTGAATGGCCCCACCGATTACCGCCGCGACCGATTGGGCAATGCACAGACATGGCTGGTGCCCAACGGGCCGGAGGCGACCAAGGCGCTGTCCGACACCTTTTTCCGCCTGACCGATTACCCGCCCGAAGACCGCGCCCATGTGCCGACGGCGGAACTCGATGTCGGTGGAGGACGCATGCTGCACGTGCCCAAGGCGCTTAAAGGGGTTGCGGTCTTCTCCTTCAAGCGGCTTTGCGCCGAGGCGCGGGGGGCGGCAGATTACCTTGCGATTGCACGGCGTTTCCACACGGTGATAATCGTCGGCATCCCTGTGCTGGGACCGCACAACCGGAACGAGGCAGCACGCTTTGTGACGCTGATCGATGCACTCTACGAATATCGGGTGAAGCTGCTCGCCAGCGCCGATGCCGAGCCAGACGCACTGTACCCGGAGGGAGACGGTCGCTTTGAGTTTGAACGCACCGTTTCTCGCCTGTTGGAAATGCAAAGCGAAGACTATCTGGCGGAGGGCCACGGTCCGCGCTAGGTTGCCGATCAGGAGGAAAATATGCGCCGCACCCTAGCCATACTAATCGCCCTTTCGCTGACAGCACCTGCAGTCGCGCAAGACTCCAAAAACCCCTGGCATGCGAAGGGGCACGAGCTGTTTTCGGACATTATTGCCATCCCATCCGTCAGCGACCGGCCGACTGAGGTCAAGCGGCTGGTAGCCTATCTGAAGGGGCGGTTTGAAGCGGGCGGGATAACGGACATCATCGTCAAGGACCATGACGGAACCCAATCGATGATTATCCGCTGGGCCGCTGAACCCGCGAAGAAGGGCAAAAAGACTGTCCCACCCAAGCTGAAACCGATCCTGCTTTTGGGGCATATGGATGTGGTCGAGGCAAAGCGCGAGGACTGGTCGCGTGAGCCGTTCAAGCTGATCGAAGAGGATGGCTATCTTTACGGGCGCGGCACGGTGGACATGAAAAATGGTATCGCCGCCATCTCCAATGCCTTGCTTTGGCTGAAGGCCGAGGGGTTTAAACCCAAACGGGACATCATCGTCTTTTTCTCAGGCGATGAAGAGGTCAGCGGCAATGGTGCGCGCCGTGCCTCCACCGAATGGCGCAGCCTGATCGACGCCGAATATGCCCTGAACGCCGATGCCGGTGGCGGCGGCTTTCTGAAGGATGGCACCTTGCTTGGCTTTGGCATGCAGACGTCGGAGAAAATGTATCAGGATTTCACCTTCACTGTACGCAACCCCGGTGGCCATAGCTCGCGGCCGCGGCCCGACAATGCGATTTATGAACTTTCCGCCGCACTCAAAAAACTGGAGGCGCATCGTTTTGCTCCCGCCATGACCGAGACCACACGCGCCTATCTGCAGTTCCGGCAAAAGCAGGAGCAAGGCGCGCTGGGCGATGCCATGCGGCGCTGGTTGGCGAACAAGGATGATGGTGCCGCCGCCGATATTATCGAGGCTGACCAATCCGAAATCGGCACCACGCGCACGCGCTGCGTTGC
>CAYVQO010000064.1:0-6649 GCA_964452835.1 uncultured Sphingorhabdus sp.
GGCCGCGCGCGCAAATTGGGCGGTACCTTGTCGAAAATGACCCGAACCGGAAGGCCGTCGTCGCGCAATACTTCGATGGTGTTGCCAATCTGCAGTACCACGCCGCCATTGGCAGCCAGCACCTTTGCCTGCACTCGTGCTTCGGCGCCAGTTGCAGGATTGGTGCGGATCAGCGTTACTGTCTGGCCAACGGCCTTTTCCATCAGCTTTGCCGGGGTCAGCAGATCATAGTCGAAATTCTGTTCCACTATGCCAATGCCTGGACCAGTCAGCGTAACCGTTTCGGGACGGATGACGGCAGAAACATCAGGAAATTCCTGTTTAGAGCGCCCGGCGGGCATGTTCATTTGCCGCCGGTCCTGCACCAGGCTTTGCCCATTTTGGTAGATGGTGACGGCAACGTCGCCCTGCGCAGTTGCTTCACCCGGAACAGCGACTGTCGATGCCGATTGCGCCAGAAGAGGTGCAGCCAGCGCACCTCCTGCCAGCAAGAGCCAAGATGCGCGCATAATGCTTCTCCCCTATGACGAACTGTCACAGGGATAGTTATTTTTCAGAAGATGACCAGAGGCTTAATGGCCTTGGGATGTCATTCCGCAGCAGCAACCACATCCTCAGCGGCCTTCGGCCTACGACCACGCGGCTTGCGGGCAGGCTTTTCCTCGGCGACTGGCTCTTCGTCATTGGCGGCACCAATAGCAGGCGGCAATATGGACAGGTCGAGACCTGGTTCCTCTGCTTCAACACGATCTTCCCGCGGCTCATAACGGTCGCGGCGATTGTTGTTCCGCCCACGCGCATTGCGATCGTTGCGATCACCACGGTCGTTGCGTTCTGAACGATCATTGCGGTTGCCGCGATCATCGCGTTCATTGCGTTCACGGCGTTGTGGGCGGCGATCATCGTCATCCTCACCGGCTTCAGCGGTTACATCTGCCTCTTCGCCCTCGTCAACGGTATCGCGGTCATCATCGCGCCAATCGCGATCTTCGCCACCGTCGCGGTCATCGCCGCGCCATTCGCGTTGCGGACGGCTTTCTTCCTGACGGCTGCGATAATCGGCCAGCACGCGGAAATAATGGTCGGCAAATTGCAGATAATACTCCGCATTCACCCGGTCACCATTGTGCTGGGCGTCCTGCGCAAGCTTTTTATACTTCTCCAGCATCTGCGCTGCGTTGCCGCGCGCCCGGTTATCAACCCGATTCTGGTGATCATAACCGTTGCGATTGTTGTTCTGCGCACGATTATTATTGCCCCTACCGCGGCGGCGGTTGGTTTGGCGATTATTCATAAAGACTTTTCCGTCCTGATAAAATGCAACCTAATTTCAGTGTTTTGTGCCCTTCGCGTAACCGCCCTATGCGGTCCCCTCTGTCTCATCAATGCGTTGGGGCAGTTTTGCCGGAACGAGCCTTTCAAAGGCCGCATCACCGCGAAACTATATTGCCATTAGCCTTTGGGTTCACCGATTCCAAGCGAAATTTACGAGCAGTTTGGCTGCGTGATTGCCAAGACGCGGATAATGCCTGCCAAATCCTTGTGTGCCTGCACAAGGAAACCTTCCTGCGATGCCAAACGGCCAACCGCGTCATCCTGTCCTCTCCCAAGCTCGAATACGGCCAGCCCGTTCGGCGCAAGCAAGGCCGAAATTTGCGGCATGAGGACGCGGTAATCGTCCAGCCCATCCTCTCCGGCAAACAAAGCCGAGGCTGGCTCATGCTCGCTTACCTGGCGGTCGAGTTCCGCGGCGCTTTCCACATATGGCGGGTTGCAAAGGATCAGATCAAACCGCCCAAGCTCCTGCGTCCAGTCAGCATCATGCCAACTTGCCTCGATAAATTCGCACCGGTCGGCCAAACCCAATTTGGCGGCATTTTCTGATGCTATGGCAAGCGCTGCGGCGCTGGCATCCAGTCCGATACCTGACGCGTTCGGAAACACGGATAATGCAGAGAGCAACAAAGCGCCTGACCCCGTGCCAAGATCAATTATCCGTTTCGGCTGGCGCTCACTGAAAAAATCCCGCGCCGCTTCGATCAAGGTTTCGCTGTCGGCGCGCGGGATCAGCACTGCTGGAGAAACATTCAGCGTTAGATCCCAGAAATCCCGTGTTCCGACGATATAAGCTACCGGTTCATGGGCCAGCCGCCGCGCCAGCAGCGCGTCAAAGCCATCGGGCGGGGCAAGGTCACGCAGGCGCAACAGCATTGCACCGCGCTCCATCCCTGCTGCATGGGCCATCAGCAATTCGGCGTCCAGACGTGGGGTTTCGCTAACTGCCTGCAACAGCCGCGCTGCATCCGCCAGCGTAGCGGCAGCATCAGTCATTGGCTTGCGGCTTTCCTGGCATCAGCGAACCACCAGCGGCTTCGCAGGTGCCCGCAGGGACATATTTCCAGCGATCAGGCATATAATCCTTCGTTGCCGTTCCAGCGCAATCGGTGCCCGGACCGGCAGCGCAATCATTATATTGCGCTAGCGCCACGCCATAGCATTTCTCGCGCTCCGCCTTTTTTGGTGTCGGCATGGTGATGCCCCGATCCTTGGGGTCATATCGTATGTCGGTCGTTGCCCGCTCGCAGCCACCAAGCGCTGCTGCTGCGGCCAGCAGGCCCGCCAGATGCAGTAAATCGGTCTGGCGGTGCTGCCCCATGCGCCCGTCAATAGCGCGAAACGTTGGCGCTCGCTATGGCGAAGACATGACGACACGATTCGCTTTCAAAATAAAGGCAACCGACGGCAAGGCACGCACGGGCAGTATCCAGATGCTCCGCGGTGAGATCCGCACGCCTGCTTTCATGCCCGTGGGAACCGCCGCGACGGTCAAAGCGATGCGTCCTGCCGAGGTGCGTGCAACCGGCGCCGATATCATTCTTGGCAACACCTATCATCTGATGCTGCGGCCCGGTGCGGAGCGTGTGGCCCGATTGGGCGGTTTGCACAAATTTTCTGGCTGGGATCGCCCGATATTGACGGACAGCGGCGGTTATCAGGTTATGAGCCTGTCTGCCTTGCGCAAAATCACCGAGGAAGGCGTGTCTTTCCAAAGCCATCTCGACGGTTCGAAACATATGCTTTCGCCCGAACGGTCTATGGAAATCCAGCGCTTGCTGGGTTCGGATATTGTCATGGCCTTTGATGAGTGCCCCGCCAATGGTGTGAGTGAGGAAGAAGCGCTGAAGTCGATGCACCTGTCGATGCGCTGGGCGAAGCGATCACGCGATGGATTTGACAGCGGTGGCGAACATGCCGAACGCGCCGCCTTGTTCGGCATCCAGCAGGGCTCGCTTAATGAGGCGCTGCGCAGGGAAAGCGCCGATGCGCTGATCGATATCGGCTTTGATGGCTATGCCGTGGGCGGGCTTGCTGTGGGCGAGGGGCAGGAAGCGATGTTTGGTTGCCTTGACTATGCGCCTGACATGCTCCCCGTCGACAAACCCCGCTACCTGATGGGTGTAGGCAAGCCTGACGATCTGGTCGGCGCGGTGGAGCGGGGGATCGACATGTTCGATTGCGTATTGCCGACGCGCAGCGGCCGTAATGGCCAGGGCTTTACGTGGAACGGCCCGGTCAATATCCGCAACGCCAAACATGCCGAGGATCAGGGACCGTTGGATGATCGCTGTGATTGCCCCGTTTGCACGACCCATAGCCGTGCCTATCTGCATCATTTGGTTAAATCAGGCGAAATATTGGGCGCCATGCTGATGACCCAGCATAATCTGCATTTCTACCAGAGCCTGATGGCGGTGATGCGTGACGCAATATCGGAAGGGCGCTTCGCAGGGTTCGCCGCTGATTTCAGGCGCGACTATTTGCAGAAATAGCGATAGGGTCAGGCAATGAGTTTAGCGCAAGGCACGGTCCATACAGTCCCGGATGATTTGCGTGCGGCGCTGCTGGCCGACGCTGCCGTTCTGGCCCTTTGGCAAAACATCACGCCACTTGGCCGCAATGAATTCATCTGCTGGGTGGAGGATGCCAAGCAACCCGCAACAAGGGTAAAGCGGATCAAGCGGACCGGTGAGGAGCTGCTTGAGGGCAAGAAACGCCCCTGCTGTTGGCACGGCTGTATCCACCGCACCGATAAGGTACCGGGCAAATGGCAGCAGGATGTGTTGATCGACAGGCGGGGGCGCTAGTCCTTGTCCGTTTCCGATGCGCTGATCCGTGCCCGATCCAACAGCCCGTTTCTGGCGCAGCTTATCGGACGGCTACCTGGTCTGACCGCGCTGCTTGAAAAAGGGGATTTTGACGCGGCGCTTGCATCTGCACTCGCAATTATGGTCGAAGGCGACGCAGGCGCATCGCTGCGTCAGCGGCGGCAAGGTGTTGCGCTGGTTACAGCCATTGCCGACCTTAGCGGTGCCTGGGACCTAACCCGAGTCACCCGCATCCTCTCCGACTTTGCTGACAATGTTCTTGATGCCGCTATCGAAGCCGCAATTCGCGAACGCTATGAATGCGAACCGCGTGGCTTTGCCGTCATCGCGCTTGGCAAACATGGCGGGCAGGAGCTGAATTACAGCTCCGATATTGACCCGATTTTCCTCTATGATCCTGAAACGCTGCCACATCGTGAGCGTGAGGATGTGGCCGACGCCGCTGTACGGATCGGGCGGCGGGTTATCGAGCTACTTAGTGAGCGCACAGGCGATGGCTATGTCTTTCGCGTCGATATGCGGTTGCGTCCCTCGCCAGAAGTGACGCCGATTGCGATCCCTGTGGAGGCCGCAATCAGCTATTATGAGTCAAGCGCGCTTGCTTGGGAACAAGCCGCCTTTATCCGCGCACGGGCAGCGGCGGGGGATAAGGCGCTTGGCAGCTATTTCCTCAACAGCATTCAACCCTTCATCTGGCGGCGCAGTCTGGATTTCGGCCAAATCGCCAATATCCGACAGATGTCGGGCCAAATCCGCGATCATTATCACACAGGGCAACAGCTTGGTCCCGGATATGATCTGAAGCGGGGCAGGGGTGGCATTCGGGAATGCGAATTTTTTGCCCAAGCCCATCAGTTGATCCACGGTGGGCGCGTTCCAGCCCTGCGCATTGCCGATACGCGGGCAGCATTGGCGTTGCTGGCACAGGATGGGCGAATTTCGGGGCAGGATGCGGAGACCCTGAGCAAGGCCTATCAGTTGCTTCGAATCATTGAGCACCGCCTGCAAATGCTTGATGATCGACAAACGCATAGCCTTCCTGCCGAAGAAGCTGAGCTTGATCGGGCGGCGCGGCTGCATGGTCTGACCGATGGCAAAGCGCTAATTGCGTTGCTGCAACCCGTGGTGAACGACGTTGCCGCGATTTATGACGGCCTGGCGGGTGATGACAGTGAAGCCGAACGCCGCTTGCCAGACGACGGGCTGCCGCTTGAAGAGCAGCTGGAAGCCATGGGTTATGCCCAAGCTGCGGCGGTGGCTCAGCGACTTGGGCGCTGGCGCAGCGGGCAGCTACGCGCAATCCGGTCCGGTTCGGCACGCGAGGCATTCGAAGCGGTGCTGCCGGCCATCATGGAGGCGCTTGCGCTAGCGCCCGATCCCGAAACTGCAATTGCACGTTTTGACAACCTATTGGAAACGCTACCCAGCGGGATCAACTTTTTCCATTTGCTCGACGCCCGGCCGGGCTTGCTGAAGCTGCTTGCCGATGTGCTCAGCTATGCGCCAGCACTGGCCGAAGCACTGGCGCGGCGTGGGGCTTTGCTTGATGGCCTAATTGATGCCAGCGCGCTTGAACTCCCTGCCAATATTGACACGCTGGCGGCGGAGTTGGACGCTCGCATTGGTGAACAGGATTATGAACGCCTGCTCGATTCTGTCCGCGCCTTCGTTGGTGAAAAACGCTTTGCCTTTGGTGTGCAACTGATCGAGGGGCGGCAGGACCCGCTCAATGTCTCGTTGGCCTATTCGCAACTGGCAGAGGTGGCTGTACGCAAACTGACAAGCGCTACCATATCTGAATTTGAACAGGCGCATGGCAAGCTATTGGGTGGCGAACTTGTGATACTTGCGCTTGGCAGGCTGGGCGGACAGGCACTGACGCATGCGTCGGATCTGGACCTGATCCTGCTATTTACAGGCGAACATGGCGCCGAATCCGATGGTCGCCGGCCACTTGGTGCCACGCAATATTTCAACCGGCTGGCCCAGCGCGTTGTGGGTGCGTTAAGCGTACAGACCGCCAGTGGTGCCCTTTACGAAATCGATACCAGACTTCGTCCCTCTGGCGCGCAGGGCATGCTGTGCGTCTCGCTTGATAGCTTTGCGCAATATCAGCATCAGGACGCATGGACCTGGGAGCATATGGCGCTGACCCGGGCACGAGTGGTATACGGTCCCGAGCAGGAAGTCGCGGCTATCATCGCTGATGTGCTGGGTAAGCCCCGCGATGTTCTCATGCTGCGCAAGGATATCATCGCGATGCGTGCCGAGATGGCGAAACATAAACCGGCCAAGGGCGAACTGGATGTGAAGCTTGGGCCCGGCGGGCTGGTCGATGCCGAATTCTGCATTCATGCACTGCAATTGGAACATCGCACCGCCTTCCACCCGCAGCTTGGGCTCGCGGCCAAAGCGCTTGCCGATACAGGGCATTTGCCGCCTGACTTTGCTGAAACACAGGCGCTATTGACCCGATTGCTGGT
>CAYVQO010000064.1:6749-11105 GCA_964452835.1 uncultured Sphingorhabdus sp.
GCCACTGTCTATGGCATGTCAAAAGATAAGCCTGCGAAGCTTGCGAAATTTGCAGAGAAATATGGTCTGTCTGTGACGCTGCTCTCTGATGAAGCCAGCGATGCGACCGAGCAGATGGGCGCCTGGGTGGAAAAATCCATGTACGGCAAAAAATATATGGGGATCGAACGCTCCACCTATCTGGTTGGGACGGACGGCAAGGTTGTGCAGGTATGGAACAATGTGAAGGTAAAGGGCCATGCCGAGGACGTGCTTGCGGCGGTGAAGGCGCTGTGAAGTCATAATGCGGTCGCTTGGTGAAGCCTGCAAATCAGTATTGGAAGCCGCCGATCCGCACGCAAAGCTGATGATGGCGCGGATGGTGGCGCGCAACTGGCGGCTCGGAAGATTGGAGCATCGCTTTGATGCCATGATGCCTGATCGTCCGGCGCGGCCCGATGCTCCGCTGTTGCTTGAACCACGCTTCATGCCAAAACGGCGCAAAGCTGGTTCTGAGCGTGCACGAATTGCCATGCTGCATGCGCTGGCGCATATCGAATTTGTCGCCATCGATCTGGCGTTCGACCTTGTCGGCCGTTTTGGCGGTGAATTTCCGCGCGAATTTGCCAATGACTGGCTCCGAGTAGGGGCAGACGAAGCCATGCACTTCGCTCTGATTGACCGCCGCCTGCGTCAGCTTGGCAGCCATTACGGCGCCCTGCCAGCTCATGACGGGCTTTGGGATGCGGCCTATGAAACGCGCAACGACCCGCTTGCGCGTCTCGCCATTGTTCCGATGGTGCTGGAAGCACGCGGTCTTGATGTTACGCCTGCAATGATCGAGCGATTCGAAGGCCAGGGGGATAGGTCCTCCGCCCTTATCCTGCGCCGCATCTATGCTGACGAAATCGGCCATGTTTCGGCAGGCACCAAATGGTATGAATCGGCCTGCGCTGATCAGAATATCTTGCCAAAATCTTACTGGAAAATGCTGGTAAACCGCCACTTTCGTGGAGAGTTGAAGGCGCCATTCAACGACTCAGCGCGTTCGAGAGCCGGTTTAACGCGGGATTACTATATGCAGGTTGCAATCGCCTGACCCGTCCCGTTACACGTCTGTCACATAAGGGGTGGGCAGATTAACTGCCCTAATTGGGTCACGCGGTCTATTTCAGAAAATGGGATAGGTCGGCAAAAAAGGGTTTTGACAGCTTATGGTTCGCAGCGCTTTGGCAGCCCGCCAATCACTGATGGGTAAGCTTGTATTTGCGGGGAGCGCGGCATTCATGGCTTGTGCCATGACCAGTCCGGCCGTTGCCACTGCCGCTGCAACAGCAGCCACCACTTCGGATAGTTTTCGCATTCCCGCTGAGGATATTGAGGCGAATAAAACCGCTTTGGGCGTAGCCGATCCGGAATTCCGTTCACTGCATGACAGCTGGGGCCGGACCGAGTCGGCACCGACCAAAACCAGCGTCTCTATTCCGTCGATCAACCCCGTCGAGGTCATGCGTTTTTCCAGCCAATATGGCTACCGCACCGATCCGTTTCAGGGACGTCGCAAAAATCACAAGGGCGTTGATATTTCAGGGCCGATTGGCACCCCGATTTATGCAACCGCCGATGGCATTATCGGTCGCGCCCAATGGGTCTCTGGCTATGGCAAATATGTTGAGATTGAGCATGGCAATGCCATCCAGACCCGCTACGGCCATTTGTCTGCAATGAATGTGGTATCCGGTCAGCGCGTGAAGCAGGGTGAAATCATCGGTTTCATGGGGTCAACCGGACGTTCCACTGGCAGCCATTTGCATTATGAGGTGCGCATTGCCGGTGAGCCGGTCAATCCCAACAGCTTTTTGGCACCGGTTCCGCCAGCAGCACCTGTCACAAACCCGTCAAATATCTTGATCGCAGCCAAGGACGCTGCTAATACTGGACAGGGCGGTCCGACCGAATAGGTCGCCCGACCGTAACGCATCACCTTTGGGAGAGGGTGTAAATCTGGGGGGCTTTCGGCGGCAACGCCTTGCCCCCCTTTTCTTTGCTCCCTATATTGGCGGATATGACTGCCACATCAGAAATTTCTCTGCTCCCTAATGCCGCGCGCCGCGTTGCGGAAATAGCTGCAAAGCTGGGGAAAGAGCCCGTCTTGCGCCTTTCGGTGGAAGGCGGTGGCTGCTCGGGTTTCCAATATCGCTTTGGCATGGCGGACTCGGTTGACGGCGATGATGTCATTGCCGAAGCTGAAGGTGCCCGGCTGGTGGTTGATCCGGTCAGCCTTGATCTGGTCCGCGGCTCTGCAGTCGATTTTGTCGAGTCGCTGGGCGGCAAAAGCTTTCAGGTTACTAACCCGCAAGCGCAGGCGGGTTGCGGTTGCGGATCGAGCTTTTCGGTTTGAAGCGGCGCGCTGCGCCCGCTAACGTCGGTCGATGCGTATCGCCACCTATAATATCAACGGCATCAAAGCCCGCCTTCCCCGCCTGCTCGAATGGCTCGACGAAACGCGGCCAGACATTGCCTGTCTGCAAGAAATAAAGACCCAGGATGAGGGGTTCCCGGCCGAGGAATTTGAACGGATCGGCTATGGTGCGATCTGGCATGGGCAGAAAAGTTTTAATGGTGTTGCCATTCTTGCAAGAGATGAACTGCCGAAAGAGACGCAACGCGGTCTTCCCGGTGATCCCGACGATGAGCAATCCCGCTATCTGGAGGCAGATGTTCACGGCGTGCGCGTTGCGAGCATCTATTTGCCCAATGGCAATCCGCAGCCGGGGCCGAAATTCGACTATAAGCTTAGCTGGATGAAGCGCCTGCGTGCGCATGCCGCCAGCCTCGCGCCGCTGGAACTGCCGGTTGTCCTTGCAGGCGATTATAATGTCATACCGCATCCGCACGACATTTGGTCTCCAAAGGCAATGCTGGATGATGCGTTACGCCAGCCGGAGAGTATAGCTGCCTATCGCACAATGCTCAGCGATGGCTGGACCGATGCACTTGCCACCCATTATCCCCGCGGTGGGGTGTGGACCTATTGGGATTATCAGGCAGGTGCATGGCAGCAGGATCACGGCTTTCGCATCGATCATCTGCTGCTTAGCCCCGTCGCCACTGATCGGCTGGTCCGCTGCGGTGTCGACAAAGATCATCGCGGGCGCGAGAAGGCCAGCGACCATGCCGCGACCTGGATTGAACTGTCGGCTTAGCAAAATATCAATTGTAGCAGTCGCTACATAATGCTAATTACGGCCTCCGTCAAAGTGCAAGGAGACCGTCCATGACTCTATTTCGCCTTTTTCTGTTCGCCATAATTGCCGTTGTCGGCGTGTATACATCTATTACGATCACCAATCACGGTCTTGGCCTTCACAAGATTTTCTTCGGTGATATCGCAGCGATGACATGGCCGGGGCAATTCAACCTGGATTTCCTATGTTTCCTCATGTTGTCTGGATTGTGGACAGCATGGCGTCATCATTTTTCCGGGGCAGGGCTAACGCTGGGCTTTTTGGCGTTCAATTTTGGCGCGCCGTTTCTCGCCGCCTACCTACTTGTCGTCAGCTTTCAAACCAAAGGAAACATCAACGCGATGCTGCTTGGCGAACGCCGTGCCGCTGGCTAGGTGGGGCTGTGCCGACAATATCTGAATGTTAATGTCCTTCATTATATTCATGCAGCGATGAGTTGTGTGGCATAGTTGGTAAGAGATATGAAAACAGATCATTGTCTTGATGATATTAAAGGCATCACTATGCGCGTCGCGATGCTGTGCTTTGTGTCGCTTAACCTTGCAGCTTGTTCCCAGCCGCGCGATGCAGCGAATGAAGCGCCAATATCGCCAAGAGGCGGGCTCTATTCGATCTCCAGCGATGCGGGTGCCTTCGGCATGTCTTCGCCGGTCCCGCTTAACGATTCCACGCCCTCCACAATATGCGTCCGCGATAATGAGGGTGACGGATGGATCTATAAGGCGGTCCGTGAGTTGGCGACAAAGGGCCCTGAATGTCGTACCGACAGTTCTGGCCGTACCGGAAACGCCATTAAGGGGCGTGTGGAATGCCAGCTGCCCCGCTCAGAGGGAGGTGGGGTGCTCGCCATGGATTATTCTGGTGCGGTGTCGGAAGACGCGGTGGACTTGACCGGAAAAATTACACCGCCCCAGAATATAGGAGCCAAAGGCTTGAGCGAGAACGAAGAGGCTAATCTTCGTATGTTGCTGCAAGTTATGGACGTTTCGATAAAAATCCGCCGTGAGGGCGACTGCTAGTCACTTGTTGACAAATCCCGTTATTTCTGAAATTACAGAAATAACGAAAGGTGACGAGTCGCAATGGGCGTTGAAAAATATCCTGAGGCGCTGGAATTCATCCTCCATTG
>CAYVQO010000065.1:0-11082 GCA_964452835.1 uncultured Sphingorhabdus sp.
TGGCACATGTCGATCCCTCTTTCGAACAGCAAATCTTCGACATTCCGCAGCGACAGAAGACCTATCAAGCCCAGGGCAATTTGCATTGGCAGGGCCTGAAGCTCTAACAGAGCGGTTAAACCGGCACAGCGATTTGCTTTCCTCCAAACACAGATTGCCAATTTTCGATTTCAGAAACAATGATATCGTCAATGGCATGCGCGATGTCAGCTACCTGACTATAACGGAGGCTACCTTCAGGGGCGGTCAGCAATATCTGTATACGCGCTTCTACCGCACAGAGCTTCTCCGCTGTGACTTCGGAAATCGCCGCAAACCGTTCAAAATCACCGAAATAGCGAATGCCGGCAAAGGCGCCGCCCAGCGATGGAAGGGCAACGCCAGCGAAGGTGAATATCTTCGACAGACTATGCGGAACCTCGGGCGAGATCAGGTTCAGATGGCTGGCGCCAAGAAGCAAGAGGAAGCCTGAAACAGAAAGCACCGCGAGCATGAACAGTCGTTCCGAGAGCTTATCCAGCTTATGGTGCACCCGCGTTAGTCGTTGAGCCTTTGCTTCATGGTAGTTGCGCTGGTTAAACATATGCTGTTCCAACAGTTCGGACAGCGCGCTTTTAAGATAAGCCTGTGTCATGGCAATGCGCGGCAATCCGACTTCGCGCAACACCGCACGGGCATAATATTCGGGCCATTCCGTATCCGCCCCCCGTGGCCAGCGCCCGCTTGACCGGGCAACACCCAGCAAGAGCAAAATTGGCGCATGGCGGAAATATTCTGCAACGCGACGGGTCTCAAACCACCGTCCGTGCCAGCGCCGCTTCCGGCCGATAGCTGTGATCGCAAGAATCGTGACCAAGAGCACAAATTCGCCCGCCGCAAAGGGCCATTTCAGGTCCACCGATGCCAAAGGCAAATAGGAGACACCGACAATGACAGCGAGTGCTGAAAGCAGGAAATTGGTGACCATCCCACCACGATAGGCGTCTGACAAAAAGGTTGAAAGACCATCAGCCCATGCAAGACGCTGTAAGATATTGACTTCGATTTCTCGGGCAAATCGGGGATCGCCGCCAGGCAAGGTATGAGCGGCGGTCATTAAAGCCGCACCCGAGCCGGTAGCAATGGCATCGGGCTGCTCATAATGTTGCACAAGCGTCCCCATACGGTCGCGCCATCCTTTGCCACCAAACAGCAGCTCGATGCGGCGATAGGCGTGAAACCGCCGCTGACTATGTGGGTGCCAGATTTCGGTGTGGAACCGGATTGCCTTTTCGTTATGTTCGGACTCGACCGGGTTCAATGTCCCATCAAACAAATCTTCCAACGCCGCACTGTCCAGCAAGTGTCTGGATTCACCATGTGCGAATAGCTCTTCGCCCGACTGCAGCAAAGCAATCGACGTTGGCTGCCTAGCGTCAATCCAGATGACTGGCGTGCCAACCTTTAAAGCGGCAGCAATTGTATGCCGTGTGCCGCCCAGCGCTCCGGGTGTCACTCCATCCCAGATCGCTACCAGCAGGTCTGATTGTTCAATCATCACCCGCCCAGCAGCTGCCACCCTTTCCCCGATCAGCGTCGAAAGATGCTGCTGCAAAGTCGGATCATCCGGCGCTTCAAGCGCCGCAATGAGGTGTTGCGAAATGGCTTCATCCTGTTCGGCCAGTTCAAAAAGGCGAACTCTCGCACCCAATGCGCGGCTTGCCTTGGCCTTTTGCGAAGCCTGCGGTTCAGCGCAATCACCACCGGAGAGCAACGCTCGGGCGGCTTCCCCTGTTTGCGGTTCTGCGCTGATCGCGACGTTGAGGTCGAAACCAAAAGGGATCGGCGCGATAACTTCCCAATTTCGGGCAAAAGCCATATCCATCGCCATCATGTCAGAACCATGGGCCAGCAGCGAGTAGAACCGGGTTGTAGCCGCGCTATTCCGTGCAGTCACATGGTCCGCTGCATTGAATATCTGCGTCAGCGCATCAGCAATTGCCGCCTCATTGGCGGCAAAGGCACCATTGGACCGACGATGCCCGGTAATGCCAATTGATAACCTTGCAGGAGGTAAGGCGATCGTTTCAGCCAAATGCGCGGTGCTTTTTGCCATGCCACATATGGTAACGGCAAAGCGCGCTGCGACAACGCTTTTTCTCCATATCGCTTGCCGTTGCGCCGTTATGCGCATAACAATATTTTACAGATATAGAGCAACGGGGTGCGCTTACGCCGATGACGGAAGAGACCAACCAGTCCGGGCGTTCCGAAACAGTTTTCCTCAGCTATTCGCGCGAGGATCAAAAGCGTGCGCTTCCGATTATCTCAATGCTTGAAGATGCCGGATTTTCGGTCTGGTGGGATGGCCTTCTGGAAGGTGGTGAGCGCTTTTCACGTCGCACCGAAGCGGCTCTTGAAGGGGCAAAGGCTGTTGTTGTCCTTTGGTCCAAAACATCAATAAACTCGCATTGGGTGCATGATGAGGCAACGCGCGGACGTGATCGCAAATGTCTGGTGCCGCTATCGATCGACGGCAGTGAGGCACCGCTTGGTTTCCGCCAATTTCAGGTCATTGATGCAAGTCCCGCCAAGGCCAGGGCAGGATCTTCAGAAATGCAGGCAATGCTTCGTACGGTGGCGGCTTTGCATGAAAAGCCGTTTGAGCCTTTGGTTACCAAACCCATTCAGCCAGTTATCAGCCGCCGCATGGTCATCGCTGCTGGCAGTGCAGCAGCGCTGACAGGATCAGCAATGGTGGCTTGGCAGATCGGCCTGTTTGGGAGTGGGATCGGCAAGACCAGTATCGCAGTATTGCCATTCGCAAATCTCAGCGACGATCCTGAGCAGCGTTACTTCTCGGAGGGGCTCGCATCCGAAATACGTTCGCGCCTGGCACGCAATAATTTGTTGCAGGTTGCAGCGCAGACATCATCCAATGCGATGCGCGACGTAAAGATTGACGCCAAGATGATTGCGAAAAAGTTGCGCGTGGCCTTTTTGCTTGAAGGCGATGTCGATAGGGATGGCAGCAATGTAAAGGTCGATATCCGGCTGGTCGATGGCACCACAGGTTTTCAGCACGAAGGAGGTGGGCGTAGCTTCGACCGCCCGCTGGCCAATATTTTTGAAGTGCAAAGCGAGATCGCCGCGGCAGTCGCTACAGCCCTATCTGCGCAGATCGTCGCAGCGAGCGGCGGTGCCAAAGCCGCACCGCCTGGTGGCACGCAAAATGTTGCCGCCTTTGATGCCTATCTGCGCGGTAAGGACCTGTTCGACAAGGGGCTGGACGAAGCCACGGACCGGCTGGCACTTGCCAAATTCGACGAAGCAATCAAGCTGGACCCCAAATATGCCGCGGCCCATGCGGCACGTTCGCGCTCGCTTGCAGTCATTGCGAACCAGCATGCGCGAGGTGAAGAACTAAAGGGGCTATACCAGGCTTCGGTTGCAGCGGCGCGGCAGGCGGTGAAGCTGGCACCAGACTATGCCGAGGCGCATTCGGCGTTGGGTTTTGTGCTGGCGAACGGACAACTTGATATGCGTGCCGCCAAACTACCCTACGAAAAGTCAGTGGCGCTTGGTTCAGGTGATGCTGACATTTTGAGCCGCTATGCAATTTATATCTCCCGCTTTCGCCGCTTCGACGAAGCTACTGACGCGATCACACAATCGACGGCTCTCGATCCCCTCAACGCACGGACCCTTCGGAACGGAGCATTCATCCATTATTCGGCACGGCGATATGATGAAGCGATCGCGGCGAACAGGTCAGCGCTGGAATTAAATCCTAAATTGGGATCGGCTCACGCGGCTATTGGAAATTGCTTGCTGATGCAGGGAAAGACAAAAGAAGCGGAAGCGGCTTATTTGGCTGAGAAAAACAGCCTGTTCCGTTTGCCGGGGATTGCAATCATCGCGCAAAAGAAAGGCGATACCGCAAAAGCGCAAAAGGCAGTGGACGACATGATTGCCGAGCATGGGGCAAACAGCCTCTATCAACAGGCGCAGATATTTGCACAATGGGGCGATAAGATTAAGGCAATGACAGCCTTGGATGCAGCATATGCAGCCGGCGATTCCGGAATGGTTTCGTTAAATGTCGATCCACTGCTCGATCTTGTCCGCCAAGAGCCCGAATTTTCCCGTTTGCTAAAGCAGATTGGATTCGTGTAAACTCAGATCACAACAGAGGGAGTGAGACATTATGCGCAGATTTATTCACGCTGCATTACTGGCAGCTGCACCTTTAGCACTCGCCGCATGCCAAAAGCCGGCTGCCGAGTCTGAAGACACTGTCGTCAAGGACGAGACCGCCGAAGAAGCAGCCGCGCCCGTCGAAGGCACCGCAGCAGCGGCTGAGGATGACAAAGCTGCCGCATCAACGGAAAAAGCCGCAGCGCCGGAAGACAAGGGCGGGGACAAGAAAGGTGCCGATGACCGCGGAAATCCCGACGATCGAGGGAATCCTGATGACCGGGGTAATCCTGACGACAGAGGCAATCCTGATGATCGCGGAAATCCCGACGACAGGTGATTAACTGATGGGACGGGCGGCCCGGGTCGCCCGCCCCCTCTATCGATTATTGTATATGAGCCAGCCTGCTGATTTTGCCTAGAGGCTGCTTTTTTGCCGCCTCAATCCAGTTATAATAGGCCGATATTCGGGTGTAGATGGCCCCCTTGCCCTTGATGGCGCACCCCACACCGACTGAGACAACCCCTACCAAAACCCGCTTGCCGCCAATAGATCGGGTCAGCGGACCACCACTGTCGCCTGTACAACTATCTTCATTTTCCTTTAGCGAGCCTGCACAAATCGCAAATGCCGCGTCGGCTACCTTGTTGAGCTTCGGTTCCGTCGCGCAGCGCCCATCAGTGAAATTCAGCACAGATAGCTGCCTCAGATCGGCTGGCGTTCGGAGCGCGCTGTTGGTAGCATCGCGGCGGGGTATGCTATCATCCGGAAGTGCTACCATTGCCCCCCAACCGGTTACGCGCAACGGTTCCCGCGGGGCAAGCGGCGGATCGCTCGGCTTTTGCAGCGGCACTGCCTCCAGCGACGCACCCAACAGCGGTGCGATCTTGCCAACCTCGCGAACATGGACAAGCGCAATGTCATGCTTTTTGACCGTGGTGAGGTAACCGCCATGAATGACCACTGCGTCAATGGTGAATTTGCCGCCTCGCCCATCAGTCAGGCTTTGCGTTCCCATCCGAACGAACCGCTCCTTCATAGGATCGAACGGTGCTTTTGGTGGCTTTCGGTCGATCACAACACAATGCGCGGCCGTGACAATCCAGCCATCGCCAATATATGAACCACCGCATTTGTGGCCCCATTCAAAGCGATCGCGTTCGTTCAGGAAAAGCTTGTCTTTATCGGTTTTCGGCCTTTTGCAATCGGCCTCAATCTCTGCTTCGCTATACACAGGTTCTGTAAAGAACTGGACCTGCCATTTGGCTGTGCCTGCCTTCGCCACCTCGCCGCCAACAATGCGGCCGTCGTCATTCGAATTTTCGGCTTGGTCGGCAGCCCGTTCGCATTCGGCGGTTCTAGCGGTAGGTGGCGGGAGATTGGGAGCGGCTGGCGCTTGGGTCGTGAGAGTGCTCGTGGCCAATGCCAGAAAAGCAGTTTTGTGCATGCTGTCTATCCCTCTCATTCGACAATAACCGTTTCAACAATCGCGCTCCATTTGCCCGCCTTGATTGTCCCCCCACTGCGCGTGCCGGCGTTGGCTGCGCATAATATTTCTTCTAGCATACTATTGCACGTGGCAGTGCTACGCCGCGAAATTCCGTCTTGTTCAAGAGCAGCGGCAGTAATCGGCTCCTCCGTAGCGATAGTGACAAAGCGGTAGATGCCTGGAACTCGCGGAACAACGGGATCGCCTTCATTTCGAAAAGGTCGGCTTTCCGGTTGTGGCGGTTCAACTGCGCCGGTCTTTGGCAGGATCAGCGCCACGCCATAGCTTGGATCGATCCCAAAGACATAAATGTAGCGCGGTTTGGTATCTGTGTTGTGTACAGTGACCAGCGTCTCTGCCCCCACCTTAATCACGCGCAGGTCTCGCTTTTCCTTGGCTGGACAGAAACCAATTGCATAATGATAGCTGCCATCGTCAATGCAGAACAATAAATTGCCCCCTTGCGACAATTTCAGCAACTGCTGCACACGCAAAACCTTTTTCAAACCTTCGCGCACTTTATCGGCAAAGCTCTGGTCGGCGATTTCTCCAAGCGAGCCGATCAACTGACCATCAATTGTCTTAAGGAGGGCCCGACTGGCATTGTCAGGATCGCTCACCAACTGCACGCTCGCTTTGCCTTTCAAGCTTGCAAATGGAACCGCGCCAATTGCACGGTCAACCACTGCCTTTTCATTCGCATTGCCGATACGATTGGCAACAGTGACGACTGTCTTTCCATAAGCATGGCGTGTTTCCAATGCGACCAGCGCAGCTGGCAATGTGCGCGCCTCGGGTTGTTCAACCGCCAGCGTCGCGGAGAAATCACCGACTGTTGTTATAGTCGCTAAGGCAAGCGGTACTGCGTTAGGAGCAAAAGCTGCAACCTCTGTTGCGAACATGGCAAAGACCGATCCTTCCGTAATCCCGGACAGTCTGCCCGCGTTGAGAGTATATTCCCCATCCTTCTGCAACACCTCAAAAGTTATGGCGTTCCGTGCGCCTGTTCCAAGCGAGGCGGTCAGTTCACCCTCTGCCATTGGCGTTTGCTTTGCAGTCCCGCTTGCTGCGAGCCGTGCGCGTACATCGCGGATGAGATCTCCAAAGGTCGCGCTCGGTGATGCTCGCATGCTTTGTGCCAGTGCCGTTGTGAACACCCCCGCATTGCGTGCGCCAATCGCACCGCTCGTCGGCGTCTCAAATGCGGTTTCACCATCTTGCGCAGCCGCCAGATGCACCCAGTAACCGCCGCCTGGTCCGGTAAGGGGTAACGATTGGGGGCGGTCAATGAGCTTGCCTCTCAGGATCGGCGCATTGCGCCCTTCGCCAAGCGACGGGTCACGGGTTGCCGACCCGGAATTGCAGCTGTCGAAGACCGTGATGAAATAGATTCCCCTGGCAACCGCACGCTCCTTGATTGCTTTCAGCTCGAAATCAAAAATGTCACCATCGGTCTCGGCGCCCGGCTTTCGGGCATCAGTGGGCAGAATTGTGCCATTATAGCCTGACGCCTGATTAAAATTTTCATCATCTTCAAATTGGGCACCATGGCCTGCGAAATAGAAGATCAGCGTGTCTTTGGGACCCGACTTGTCAACCATACTGTTAAGTGCGCTGAGAATGGCGTCGCGCGTTGCGCAATCATCAGTCAGCGTCATCGATACCTCGTTCGATGATGTGCAAACGCCAGGCACTGCAATGTCGACTTTAATCTTGTCCAAATCCTGCAACAGCGCTTTGAAAGTCTGGGTATCGGAAACCGCACCGCTCAGATTACGGAATAGTGCTTTGGGATAGGTATCACTTTTGGCGTATCGATATTTGTCGATGCCGACGAACAGCCCACGCACGGTTTGCGCCTGGGCACTGCCTGAGGCCAGCAGTAACAGGATTGCGAGCAGCCATCTCACTCTGCAATTTCCTTTAACACCACAGTGCTGGGGGCGGCAAAGTCGAATAGCGACGGCAACTGGACCTTCTCTTCCTTGCGCGGTTCGCGGTAGGGGAAATAGAATGCCCCTTGCACATCGCCCTCTTCCGCTGTTTCGCCTTTTGCCTCTTCAGCTTCTCCATCGGCTGAAAGCAGGCTCCAGGTTGGGTAGCGCAGCCACTCATCCAGCATCATTTTCCTGTCGCCATCAATGTCGACCAGCCCATCCGGATTGTCCAGCGCCTGGCCCTTTCCGGCGAGAGCATAGCTTAGCAGGCCATGCTTCAACTTATCGTTTTCATAGGCCACGTCCCCTGCCTGCGTTGCGACCAATATGCGGATGCCTTTGTCATAAGCGAGTTGGCCCAGCCCACCATCGCCCATAGGCCCTGGCTTGAATCGGCCACTATCGACGCTCGCGCCAGAATGGCATGCGTCGATCACAAGAACGATTTCAGCTGCCTTGATGAAGCTGAGCCAACCTGTCAGCTCATAAGAGGAGACGAGTGATGAGGCTATTGGCTTGCCAGTCGTAGAATACCAAGCTGCATCATAGGGAACCAGGTAGAAATTTCCACTCGTTGAGGCCCATCCATGTCCCGAATAGGAGATGATGATGATGTCGTCAGGCCGCGATTCCTCAAGCATCGATGCGTCAATTCCAAGCGCTTGAAGCTCTTCCAGATACTGTTCACGACCAAGACCTCCGAGCAAGGAAAGGATGCCAAAGATAGCGGACGACGTGACTTTCGTGTTGCTGCCAGCTTCGCCAGCTATCATGAGCCGCCGCATCTCATAGCCGGGAATGTCGGTGAGCCGGTTGTTGAACAATTTTGCGTCAGCCCCTGCATAATTCAGGTTCAAAGATGTTTTTTCATAGGTATCAACACCTATTGAAATCACAAAGGCGCGGGGCTTCACTGGTGCGACCGGATTCCTTTGGTAGGTCACCGTATATGTTTCACTTTTTATCCGGTCCTTGTTGAACGCATAAGCGGAGATCAGAATATCCTCAGTGCCAGCCAATGTGGGCAAATCCACCTGAAAAGTGAAATTGTAAATGCCGTCCCCGGGCTTGTCATCCATATCCGACAGCAAGTTTTGTTCCTGCCAGATCGTGGATTTTTTTGCCTGAGCCTGCCGATATTCTTCGAACAGATCATCCTGTATGCTCTGGCTTTCAGGATCCTCTGGATCGAGAGCCAATATCTCTTCCTCCAGAAATTCTATGTCTTCCATAATTTGCAGTTCCGGAAGCGCAGTAAAAAGGGGCATGGGATCTTGATCAACAAGCCGGTTGTTGATGAAAAGTCGGAGACTATAGACACCCGATTTTTGTCGTTCGGCTGGAGCGTCCTTGTCAAAGCCCTCCTTGATCTCGATCTTGACCAGCGCCTGCGCCGGATTTTCACCCTCGACGACATCAACAATTTTCACGTCAGGCGTCGCTCTGGTCAGCTGTTTCACATCAGGCAAAGGTTCCAACATCAGCTCGCAGTCATCATAGCTGCTGCAATCTATCAGCTTTTCGGTCAGGCCGGGCAGATAGAAATCGCGCATGAAAGTCTGCTGCGGCAATGACTGGTAGGGCCGATCCTCCACCAGCCAACGGAATGCGCCAATATCCGGCCCCAAATTACTGTCATAGCGGCCTTGCGGATTAACAGTCACAAAACCCTGCCCCTCAAAGAAATAGGTGGTGAGAATTTCACGCCATTGCGGTTCGCTGGTATTCCAGAAACGCAGTCCTTCAATTGCTGAAAGCGCCCAGAATATCGGGCGATCCGGCAGAAAACCACCTGCTATGACCTTGCCATAATCGACAGGTGCTGTGGTTTGGAAACTGTTCAGGTCCATTCGTCCGATAACAGCATCCTGAAGCCCGGCCACCGCCAATACCTGCCCATCGGAATCCACCACTCTGGTGGCAAAGCTGCGCAACGGCATTTCGACCAAACTATTGTCGTCCAAGATCCAGGTCACAGTCCGATTATCAACCGTTATAACCATCATGTCATCGGTCGGTAGGACGATGCTGCTTACCAATGCAGTGCCTTCGAGCGTGCGGCGGGCAATTAATTTCCCGCTTTCGCTATCCAGTGCGATCAGCTCAATCGTGCCGTCCTTTCGGATGGTCGCCATTCCCAATGTGCCGCTCTCATCGGAAACAGCCATGGCATCGATAAATGTTCCGCGTGGCAGGCGGAAATCGCCAAATGGCCGCCATATATTTTCATCGAGATCAAAACGCTGGACGTCTCGACTTTCGCCTGCGTTGAACCGGCAATTGGCAAGGCCAGCACCGAAAATGTGACTGTCGGGCGAAACTACCGTGAAGCAGCGGGCGTCACTGTCCAACAGTTTTCCACCCGCGTCGACATCGACAAAAGCCATGCGCGGAGGCAACCCAACTGCACGGCCAAAATCAGCCTGACGACCGCGGACGTCGGAAAGTTGCGTCGCAACCAACAAACTGCCGCCCAGCCATTGCACCTTCGAATAATCATTATCCAACGGCACCGGCGTCCCGAATTGACCTGTTTCGACGGTGAAAATATCAAGAAGCGACATCGTATCATCGCTAACGGGGTCGTTGGGCGTTTTCGCGCGGACCATCGCAAATTGCCGGAAGTCTGGAGACAACGCAGCATCCTTGATGCGCAGGCTTTTTGCGGCTTCCAATGGTTTAGGATCTGCGCCGCTACTTATAATCGCCATTCCCTGCGGCGTCCGGACCAATTGGCGTTTTGCGTCATGCGAAGGTGGAAGCGCCGGCGCCAGTTTCGGTTCTTCGGCAACGCCGGCGCGGTGATCAAAATATTCGGCAAGCGCCATACTAATTGCTGATTGCGCTCGGAATTCCTCTTGCGTGCTGGCCGTCGCTTCTCCAACGATCATTTCAACCGCACGGCTTTTCATGTCTATCCGATATTCAAGCGCCCGTTTCAGAAACTGGCCCGTTTCGAAGCTCGGTTCAAAAGCTTCACCCATGATGATCGCTTTTTTGCCATCAGCCGTGACCTTCAGTTCCATAAAGCGAGGATGGGAATAACGACCGTCCTCAGCTTCGCTAGGAAGCATCAACTTATCGACAATATGGCCGGTCTCCGCATTCCAGATTAAAGCTGTTCGCGACGTCGCCGCGGCAGTGATTATGTAGCGATCATCAAGCGTCCAGCCCGCCACCTCTACCCCGCCAAAAGGCAGAGTTTGCAAAACGATTTTCGGAGCAAGTGGTACAGCTTCCACAATCTCTTGAGCCCGCGCCTGCTGGGTTGCAGCAAGCAGGATAGTAGACAGCAAAAAGGCGATTATGTGCCGAAGCGACATGCCTTGGCCCCCTGTTAAATGGCCAGTTAGGCATCAGTTTACATTTTGGATGCGGAATTACAAGCAGAACGGTGCTATGAGAATTTGCTATCAAACCAACTGCAACAACTCCCCGATTGACGGGCAAATGCCTTGTTTGCAGTCAGCTCAGGCCAT
>CAYVQO010000066.1:0-10914 GCA_964452835.1 uncultured Sphingorhabdus sp.
TCCTGCGCAAACGCAGGCGTTGCCACTGCAAGCAACGCAATGGCGCCAAGCGACGCAAAGCATTTGAGTTCGTTCTTCTTCATGGGACCTCCCCTAAAAAGCCCGGATTTCCGGGCGGTTCCTAAAACATAGCTGAGTCGTTTCGCGCCCAACAATCGATTGCGGTATAATGCAATCGATTGCAATTGCAAGCAGCCAATTGCACATTCTGACATGTGCGGCATTGGCAAATCCTTTGGCAACTCCTCTTCTCACAGCTAATTGAGCCGATAATGCAATCGTTTGCAGCATTTGAGTGCGGTGATTGTTCGTTTTCGAATAACTGTTGCGGAAAAGTCGCATTTTTGTTGCCTTCCCCGCATTTTAGCGAAACAACGGCGGGCGTGAGATTTTTGGTGGCTGAAGGGGGCCCTGGTGAGCGACAAAGTCCGTATCCGGAACATCAGCGATCTGGCAAAGCTTGCCGGTGTGTCCCCAGGCACAGTTTCGCGCGCGTTGTCCGATACCGGCCTGATCAGCCAAAAGACGCGTGAGCGCATTAAAGAACTGGCACGCGAACATGATTTCCGGCCCAATATCATGGCCCGTAATCTACGCATTCAAAAGACCGGAGCCATTGGCGTTATCATCCCGCTGGGCCATGAAACCGGGCAGCATATTTCTGACCCATTCTTCATTACCATGCTAGGGCTGCTGGCTGATGCGCTGACCGAAAAAGGCTATGACCTTGTCCTCTCCCGCGTGATCCCGACTGATGCTGACTGGCTGGACCGTTTTGTGGATTCGGGCCGTGTTGATGGCGTTATTGTCATCGGCCAATCCGATCAGGCAAACGTGTTGGACAAGGTCGCGGCACGCTATCGCCCGCTCGTGGTATGGGGCGGCCATAGCAAGGGGCAGGTGCATTGTTCGGTCGGTTCTGACAACCGGCTTGGTGGAGAGCTTGCCGCCGCGCATCTGATCGCGCGCGGGTGCCAGCGCATCGCTTTCTTCGGCGATCCCAACGCGCTGGAATTCGAACTTCGCCTGCAGGGCTGCCGCGACGCCATGGCCAAGGCCGGGTTGGAAGGTGACATCACCGTTTTCCCTGCACATCTGATGGCTGAAGCCGCGCACCCAGACATTACCGGTTTTCTGGGTTCCTCGTCAGAGCGTCCTCAGGGTATTGTTGCAGCGTCTGACGTAATTGCCATGACCACGTTGCGCGTTCTTGCCGAATTTGGCCTGTCCGTCCCAGAGGAAGTGAAAGTTATCGGTTATGACGGGCTGGAGCTGACTGAGCATACCTTCCCGCGGCTATCCACCGTTCGGCAGGATCTCACCAGTGGGGCACATAATCTGGTCAATATGCTGCTGCGCCGGATTTCAGGTGAAGATACCACATCTGTGATTTTGCAGCCTGAACTGGTGGTTCGCAATTCAACTTAAAGCCGTTGCGCCAACGCAAGCGCGCCCAGCAGCCCGGCCTGATCACCCAAAGCGGGCAGAGTAATGATCTGCGCCGCATCACCAGGAAAATAGCCTCCGCCAAGTGCAGTCGCCTGTAGGCGTACCCGATCAAGTAGCCCCACCGTGCCCATAACGCCGCCGCCGAAGATGATCCGCCCGGGCGCGAAAAAGGCCTGCGTGGTGACAGCAGCCTGGGCGATGTAGAAAGCAATGATATCATGCGCGGGATGATCCATCGGCAGTTGGGATAGCGACACACCCCAGCGGGCAATGATGGCCGGGCCGCTTGCCAGCCCCTCAAGACAATCGCCATGAAAGGGGCAGGAACCGCTAAACCCCAGATCATCGGGATGGCGCTGTGGGCGGATATGGCCCATCTCAGGATGGCTTATTCCCTGAACAATATGACCGTCGATAACAGCGCCACCGCCAATTCCGGTGCCCACAGTAAAATAGACAGTCGCACGATGCCCCTGCCCCGCACCCCAAAGCGATTCAGCCAAGGCAGCGCCATTCACATCGGTATCGATCGCAACTGGGCACCCGAATGCGCGCTGCAATGGCCCGCACATGTCAGTACCGCTCCAATGCGGTTTCGGCGTATCGGTTATATGCCCCCAATTTGGCGCCGCCTTGTCCAGCTCAAGCGGGCCAAAGCTGCCAATGCCAATGGCGGACAGCGATCCCTGCGCTGCAAACCAGTCCAGCACGGCACCAATGGTCTCCGCAGGCGTCGTCGTTTCAATCCGTGTGGTGGCTTCTATGGAGTCCTTGTCGCTGGCGACGCCCAGGACAAATTTGGTTCCTCCTGCCTCTACCAGTCCGAAGCGTTTCATGGGCCGACAATGTGCGCCTTGTCGCCATCCAGCGCAATGCGAAAACGCGGGGCTGGCGTGCCGCCAAACTGGCTGATCACAAGCTCAGGATGCTCTTCAAGGCTGCGGCCATTCAAACCCCAATGGTCGACAAAGCCTGCAACTTCCAGATCAGCAGTCACCCACCAACTATAGCTTTGCAGTGGCTCCTGCGGCGGGTTGGCTGCAACCAGCCCTGTACCGTTCAGCGCGCGATAGGGACCGAACAGACAATTGGCGACCATTCCGTAAAGGCCATTGGGGCCGGCAGGGCCATTAGGTGCAAATGTCCGCCGCTGGGTAGACCAGAAAATATAGTAACGACCATCGACATAGCGAAGGATCGGGCGCTCCATTTCATTGTTTACGCCTTCGGCCGAAATGAGCGGTGGCAGGCATTGCCACGCGCCAAAATCGGTATCCAGCGCACGGGCAATTCCAATCACGCCGTTAAAGTCGCTCGCCGATTCTTTGCGGGAGGCTGTGAATAGCAGATAATCTGCGCCGTCAGCGGGGTCCCGGAAATGATATGGATCGCGGAACCCCTTGATGAAGCCCGGCGTCCCCTGCGTAGTGCGCGTGTCGCTGTAAAAGACATTGGCCCCATCGACACTTTGCAACGGCAATTGCCAATTGGTTACACATATGCTTCCATTCTGGCGAGACAGTCGGCCCTGCACCTGAAAAAGCCGCTGTTCAAAAGAACGCTCGCTTTCACCGCGCCGCCCTGTCGCGGTGTAGAATAATGTGAATAGGCCCGTTTGCGAATCAAAGACAGTGGACCCTGCCCATTCGCGTGAGCCTGGATTGAGATCGTCGGGCATCAAATGGCCGCAATCGACCCAGCCTCCATTACGATACAGCATCAACCGCAAGCGTGCGATGTCGTGCCGCAAATCAGGATGCACATTGCGCAGCGCAGCCATGATTACCCACAATTCGGCACCGTCAATCCTGACAGTCTTGCCATCCATTGTCTGAACTGGCCACAGGTCCCAAAGCTGAAGATCAGCGCAGGCCGGAATGGCATCTGCCGCTGTCACCAATGGTATTGCTGGCAAGGGATCAGCAACTTCAATGGCGGCGACATGCTGCGCAGTCCAATGCGTAACGCCTTTGGATGCCGACATGAAATTCACCGCAATGCTCCCAGCCCCTGCCCTGAGCCAAGCCTTTAACGCCCATTTTTGCATTTACCAGCAAAAACGACAATCGATTGCAAAATCGCTGCCCACGGTGCCGGTGGGGCCTAAAGCAAGCTCGCTCCACGGCTCGCAGGCTCGATCATAATCTCGGGAGCCTCGCCATTGGGATTACGGTAGCCCACCGCGACCGCTTCCAGCGCGGCGTCCAATCTGCTCCTCGCAAGCACCGCGACCACAGCACCGCCAAAGCCGCCTCCGGTCATCCGGGCCCCTCCCGCTGAACCTATGGCTTGCGCCAAAATGTCGACCAGCCCATCAATGGCTGGCAGTGTGATCTCAAAATCATCGCGCATCGAAGCATGCGATTCCGCCATCAGCTGGCCCAATTGCGCCAAGTCGCCGCTACGCAGCGCCTTTGCCGCCGCCAGCGTCCGCGCATTTTCGGTTATGACATGGCGTGCGCGCCGCCATGCGACGGGATCCAACGAACCCTGTTCAGGCAGCTCGTCTAAATCCCGCAACGCCGCTACTCCATAATGTGCCGCCGCTGCCTCACATTGGGCCCGGCGGGCGTTATATTCGCCGTCGACCAAGCCGCGGCTTATCCCCGAATGCACGATCATTATGGCGACATCATCGGGGATTGGAACGACGGTGGTTATTAAGCTACGGCAATCGATCAGCAGCGCGGCCCCTTCTTCAGCTCTGGCGCTGACGAGCTGATCCATGATCCCGCACTTGCACCCGGCAAAATCATGCTCGGTCTGCTGGCCGATTTGCGCGAGCCGCGTGCGATCAAAATCGGGCACACCGGCCAGCACGGCAAAAGCGAGGCCCGAGGCATTTTCCAGCGCTGCTGACGAAGACAAC
Source organism: uncultured Sphingorhabdus sp. (assembly GCA_964452835.1). Taxonomy (GTDB): domain Bacteria; phylum Pseudomonadota; class Alphaproteobacteria; order Sphingomonadales; family Sphingomonadaceae; genus Sphingorhabdus_B. Next base: position 4,319 of record CAYVQO010000066.1, read on the forward strand.
CCCGCCCCCTGGGGCATATCACCATATATGGCCATATCAACGCCGGGAAGCGCCAGTCCCTCTTCCTGCAACAGGCTGGCCATGCCACGGACATAATTGGACCAAGGTGCAGTAGCATCGGGCGCTATGTCATCCAGGCTGAATCTCGTTTGCGATCCATTGAGATCGCCAGCTACAATGTTGACGATCCGGTCTGGGCGCGGACGAACAGCGACCATCGTTTGCCGGGAGATCGCAGCAGGCAGCACAAAACCGTCATTATAGTCAGTATGTTCCCCGATCAGATTGACTCTGCCCGGTGCGCGGGCAGTGACGGTTGGAGACGCGCCATAATGGTCGCGAAACAGCTGGTGCAATATATCTTTCATTGCGCTTCACGAAAATGGATGGGGGACAGGCTACGCAGTCGTTCTGCCGCCTGCTCTGGCGTCAGGTCGCGTTGCGCTTCGGCAAGCATTTCATAGCCCACCATAAATTTACGAACCGATGCAGAACGGAGCAGCGGGGGATAAAAATGCGCGTGCAATTGCCAATGATCCTGCGGCCCATCTAGAAAGGGCGCGCCGTGCCAGCCCATGGAATAGGGGAAAGAGGTCTGGAAGAGATTGTCATAACGTGCTGTCAACTCCTTGAGCACACCCGCAAGATCAGCCCGATGTTCGGTCGACAATTCTGGCAGGCGGCGCACGGCAAAGCGGGGCAGCAGCAGCGTTTCAAACGGCCAGCTTGCCCACCAGGGAACGATAGCCAGCCAATGCGGCGTTTCAACCACGATGCGCGGCCCTCCCGCCTCACGCTCCGCCAGTGATAGCAACATGCCCGGCATCGCGGCCTGAGTGCGATCTTCGGTTTCAACTTCGTGCGGCAGATAATCTGTGGCCCAGACTTGCCCGTGCGGGTGCGGGTTGGAACAGCCCATCATCGCGCCTTTATTTTCAAATATCTGCACATTGGCGTAGCGCTGCCCTAGCTCTGCGGTCTGCGTGGCCCATGTGTCGATTACTGCCGCTATCTGGGTCAGCGACAGTTCTGGCAGCGTTTTGGAATGATCGGGTGAGAAACAGATAACGCGGCTGATTCCCTGTGCCCGCTCAGCGCGGAACAGCGGATCGCCATTATTGGGCGACGGTGCATGAGCCAGCAAGGCCGCGAAATCATTTTCGAACACAAAGGTGCCGGAATAATCCGGATTGGCCTCTCCGGTAATGCGCTGGTTGCCTGGGCAGAGGTAGCAATCCGGGTGATGCGCTGGCCGCGCTGTGCGCTCCGGCGTGTCCTCCTGACCCTGCCACGGGCGCTTGGCACGGTGCGGAGAGACAAGAATCCATTCATCCCGAAGCGGATTATACCGCCGGTGCGGATGCTCAGCGGGATCGAACATCATAGCGCTTTGACCTGAATAATCTGCACGCGTTCGGCCTTCATCGGCGACGTTGGCAAACCCTGCGCGATCAGCCATCCGCCATCATAGTCGCGGCCTTCTATCCGGTAGCGCCGTGCCGGATCAACCATTGGCAGCCGCACTGCAGGCGTATGCCGCCAGCTTTGCGGCGCTATGCGGTATAGCATCAGCAGCATCTCATCGGCGCTGCCGTGCGCTTGCCAATACAGTCCGTCTCCAGCCTCACCCAGCCAGACCTTGGTATTATGCAGCTGACCACGATGCGCCTTATAGGTCGCGATCCAGTGCGCGAGCTTTGCCCGATCTGCATTGGACAGCTTGCGCACATCCAGTTCAACGCCAAAATGCCCAGGCAGGGCAACGCCGGCCCGGAAGTCCATCGATTGCCGGCGCCCGGTTGCATGCGACGGGCTGGCGCCGACATGTGCACCCATCAGCTCCGGCGGCATGAATTGCAGAAAACCCCGCTGGATGGCGATGCGGCTGACGGCGTCGATATTATCGCTGGTCCAGAAACGGTGGCTGTGCGCAATAACCCCCGCGTCAATCCGGCCGCCGCCACCCGCGCACGCCTCTATTTCGACATGCGGATAGGCGGCAAGGATGCGATCCATCAGCGCGTAGGTCGCCTGTACCTGTCGCCGGTATAGCGGGCGCACGCCAGCAGTCGTCAGATCACGATTATGGTCCCATTTCAGATAGGTAATTGGCAGTTCATCAAGAAGAGCCGAAATCTTCGCGAACAGATAATCGCAAACCTCTGCCCGCGTCATATCAAGCACCAGCTGGTTGCGTGCAGTGATGTGGGGACGGCCCGGGACAGCCAACGCCCATTCGGGGTGGGCGCGGTAAAGTGCGCTATTGGGGTTCACCATTTCAGGTTCGACCCACAGCCCAAATTCCATGTCCAGCCCGGTAACATGCTCGGCCAGCGGCCTTAACCCAGTGGGATATTTGGTGGCATCGGCCCACCAATCCCCCAGCGACGATGTATCGTCATTGCGACCGTGGAACCAGCCATCATCAAGGACAAAGCGTTCAATGCCAATGGCGGCAGCGGCATCGGCCAGCTCTTTCAGCGCCGCCTCATCATGGTTGAAGTAGAAACCTTCCCAAGTGTTCAGATGCACTGGGCGGGGCTTCATGGCACCGCCTGCCCATGGCACGCGCTTTCGGATTGCAGCGTGAAAATTCTGTGCAACTCTATTGGCATCAGGCGCACAGGTGGCAAGCATAGGCGGCGCTTCAAAGCTCTCACCCGGCGCTAGCCGCACCTCCCCCGGTGCAAGCCATTCGCCCATTTGCCAATGATAGCGCCCGTCATCGACCCATTCGATGCTTTGCGCATGATTGCCTGACCAGGCGAGCTGCGCTCCATATGTCGCGTCCTCGGCCACCACCAACGCACCCGGGAAGCAATCATGCGAGGTCAGTCCACGCCGGTTCTCGCGCCGCCAGATGCTGCGGCTAAGCTGGTCATCAATCGGCACAAATTCATCATTATGCCGCCCGCCAAAGCTGCGGACCATTTTGGCATGCGAAGGCAATGGCACTGCCCCCGCCGCCAGCCATTGCACATCGAGCACCCCATCGCCTTGATTGGTCAATATGGTCGAGAGCGTCATTACATCGCTATCCGGATCGAGCGCCAGCGCCACCTGCACAGCGATCTTTGCGACGGCATCGGTCAGCAAGATAATGGCGGTTGAACCGCTTTGCTCGACATTGCACTGGGTTGCCTGAAAACTCCAATCCCGCCCATCACGATGCGCGAGCAGCGCACTTTGGCCAAACCATCCCACGCCAAGCCCCGGAAATAGCGACAGCGGTTGATCGAAATCGAGGCTGAAGCTGGGCGTCGGGCGCGAGGCACGCAATGCGTCCACCGCGGTGCCATCGGGAAGCCGCAGCCCCCAATAACGCCATAGCGGCGCTTCGCCGGGTGGCAGTTCAAGCAGTGCGGTACAGGCAGGACTATCGAGTCGAAGAAAGGACGTCATGTCCCCAGTTCATCGTCCCGAACGCGCAAAACCGCAAGCGCCGCGCACACCAGAAGCACGCCCGCCAGCATCAACGCGTTACGCGCATCGCCGCCAAGCAAAGGCTCATAATAAAAGGGGAAGGTTGCGGCGTTGAGCAGCATCGGGATCACGATCATCATGTTAAAGATGCCCATATAGACCCCAGTCCGGCGCGGCGGGATGCAGCTGGCCAGCATCACATAGGGCGTGCCCATGATGCTGCCCCAGCAGATACCCACGCCCACGGCTGCGGGAAATAGCCAGCTAACCTCAGTCATTTGCGGAATGGCAAGCATCCCAAGGCCGCCGGCCACCAGCGCGGCGGCATGGACATAGCGCGGGCCGATTTTGCGGATGATCGGCATCATTGCCAGCGCGGCGACAAAGGCGACGGCATTATAGAATGCGCCCATCGTACCATTGGTCAGCACCGCGCTGCGGAAACCATCGCTCACCGGCTCGCTGGTGTTATACACCGAGCGTGCAATCGAATAGGTTACATAGGTCCAGTAAATCCCCATCGCATACCATTGGAACAGCATCATGATGCCCAGCTTGCGCATGGGTATCGGCATGTCGCGGATCGCGTCCCAAATTTCCTTGAACGTCGCCGAGACCGTTTTGGGCTGTGCATTGATGTGTGCCTTCTGCACCTCAGTGAGCGGTAGTTCAGGCACGCGGAGTACAGACCAGAGGATCGTCGACAGCGAGAGTACTGCCCCGATGGTGAAGACGACATAGACCGTGTCGGGGATATTGTTCCCGCTGATTGCGTCCTTGTTCATCCCGAATAGGCCGACAAGCAAAGCAGGCGTGCCCAGCGCAAGACATTGCGCCAGCCCTGTAAAAGCGCTTTGTGTCAGGAAACCAGCATTATGCTGATCCTCATTCAGCCGGTCGGAGACATAGGCCCGGTAGGGTTCCATGGTAATGTTGTTCCCTGCGTCCAATATCCACAGCAGGCTCGCCGCCATCAGGATCGAGCTGGACAACGGCATGAAAAACAGCCCCAGCGTGCAAAGGATTGCGCCGATCACAAAATAGGGCGTGCGCCGTCCCCAGCGCGAGTTGGTCCGGTCGCTCATCGCACCGATGATCGGCTGGACAATCAACCCCGTCATAGGCCCCGCAAGTTGCAGGATCGGAAGCGATGCTTCCTCTGCGCCCAGATAGGAATAGATCGGCGCCATATTCCCCTGCTGCAAGCCAAAGCTGAATTGCAGTCCCAGGAAACCAAGGTTCATTTCGATAATGCGCCATAGCGACAGATGCGGCTTTGTGCCTTCCGAACTGCGCGCGCTTGCCGCTGGTGCCGCCATTCCCTGCGCCATATATCCTCTCCTCGCTGGCGTTAGCGCCAGTCCCTCTGCTCCTTCTACGCACAATTCGGCGAAGCGCAACAATCGATTGCAAAGAACAAGCGCAACGTCAGTGCATTGCGTCTAGGAGAGCCTTGTGATCCTTGAAATTCAGCGCGCAGCGGCGCAAAAATTCGCCGATCCCCTCTATATCGACATGTTCAATATCATCGCCAGGGGGCTTGATATTCGCATCATCGGGAAAGGTGCCATAACCTGCCAGCAAACAATGCCACGAAAGGCTGGCATAATATTTTGCAATGCCAAGCTCGGCGATGGTTGCGTTCAAATCCATCCCGCGAAACCAGCTGGTCAAGACAGCCTTCAGCGTGTCGGACAAATTCTGATTGGCGGCATTATCGCGCCAATAGCTTGTGTCCGTGCGCCGGTTCACGCGGTAGTGGCAAACAATATAGTCTCGGATTCCGTCATAACGGGCACCTATGCGGGCGTTGAATTGATCCCGCATCGCAGGCGTGAAACCGCCAGATTCCATCGCACTGATAAAGCCTTCAACCGTTGCCTGCACGATATGCAGCGCAGTTGCCTCCAACGGTTCGATAAAGCCCTGCGACAGACCAACCGCAAGGCAATTGCCCACCCAGCTGCGCTCAACCCGCCCCACTTTCATCGTCAGATGCCGGGCCTGAACATCGCTGTCCAGCATGCCCAGATGCGTGCGTAACTCGGTTTCCGCTGCGTCCTTGTCGATATAGCGGGACGAATAGACATAGCCATTGCCAGTGCGGTTGGTAAGCGGAATGTCCCAGGCCCAGCCAGCCGAAAGCGCCGTTGCGCTGGTATGTGGATTGGTGCCGCTTGGGTCGGGCGGCGTTGGCATCACCACTGCGCTATCGTTGAACAAATTGTCAGCGAACGAGATAAAGCGCTCGCCCAATGCTTCCTGAATGATGCTGCCGCGAAAGCCGCTGCAGTCGATGAAAAAATCGCCCGGGATCGTCTCACCGCCGGATGCAACCAATTGTGTGACATTGCCATTTTCGGCAACGTCGACGGTGGCAATATGCCGTTCCAAATGCTCAACACCCAACGCCTTGGCATGATCGCGCAGCACAGCACCGACCAGATAGGCATCGAAATGATAGCCATAGCCAACATCAAAGGGGAAATTCTCGGCCGCGATTGGCCCCAGCCGCTTGGCTGAGAGCAAAGTAGGCAAAAAGAAATGATCTGGATGCGCGTTAACATCGCGTCCTGTCCGTCTGGCACGCGTATTATAGGTGAAGTCCCCCAGACTATGCCCGTCAATATCGGTCGCAAAGGGGTGGTAATAGCTTTCAAAGCCCGGACGTTCGGACCAACCCCGGAAAGTTATGCCATTTTTGTAGGTGGCATTGCATTTCGGCATCCATTCAGCCTCGGCCAACCCAAGCATTTTGAAGAAGGCGCGCAATTGCGGGGTCGAGCCCTCACCGACGCCAATGATGCCAACGTCTGGCGATTCCACCAACGTAACTGCGTGCTGCGGCCAGTTTTTGGCAAGCAAGCAAGCCGCCATCCAGCCCGCAGTTCCGCCGCCCATGATGACAAAGCGAAGCGGCCTGTCAGTCATCACCAGCCTTGCAGGGTCCAGCCGAAGATATCGTCCATCCGCGCTGCCCAGGCATTTTCCTCATGTGGCGTTCCGGGATAGGGGCGGGCGGTGAAATCGCTGTCCTTGGTCCAGCCGAGCCTCGCTATTTCCTTAGTGATTTCAGCCTGATAGGGCGGGTAATAGGCATCCAGTGTCTGGTCGCCATGGTCCATCCACAGGCGGCGACCATTGGGTTTGCCGAGGCCACGGGCGAACTCAGC
>CAYVQO010000067.1:0-10849 GCA_964452835.1 uncultured Sphingorhabdus sp.
GCCGAAGCGGGCCTTTTCTGTATTCGGTGCGCTCTGATCAGAAGCTGCCGCGAACCGTAATCCCAAAGGTGCGGGGTTCGGCCAGAAAGTGCGAGAAAATCTGCCGCCCGCCCGGATAGTTCGGGTCGACAAAGGGCGCCGAGGTCGTGCCTGCCTGGAACGGCGTATTGAAGGCGACCTGTGCATAATCCTTGTTAAAGATATTCTGCGCCCACAGCTCGACAGCCCATTTGTCATCGGCACCGCGCAGACCCAGACGTGCGTTGAACACGGCAAAGCCATCCTGTTCCTTTTGCGGGAACAGGTCGGAGCCGGTGTTATAGTCGCCGGTCATACGGCCATCGACATAGACGAGGCCGGTCATGCCGTTCGATCCGATCGGCGGCGTCCAGGTGACCGAGCCGGTGGTTACCAATTCGGGCGCGTTCGACAGGTTGTCGCCCGGCAGTTTGCGCAAGGCCGAGGCCAGCGGCGTGCCTGCCTTGGTGCCGACCAGATTGTTGCGATAGCTGGTGTCGGAATAGGTCAGACCCAGGCCGACGCGGAAGGTTGAGCTAGGCGCCAGCGAGGCTTCCAGCTCCAGGCCCTTTGCTCTCACACCCCAACTGACATCGCCCGGTGCGCAGGCGCCAGTTGCTTCGCTGGTATCGCGGTCCGCTCCGCCCAGGCTGGTTGTGCAACCGTTGATGTTCTGGACCAGAAACACCGTGCCGTTGAAGGTATTGAGCTGGAAATTGCTGAAATCCTGACGGAAGGCGGCGATATTCAGGCTGAACGGGCCAGTCGAATATTTCGCGCCGATTTCATAGGCAGTAACCAGTTCCGGATCGAACTGAAGTCCACCAACCGCTGCCTGCGCATTGGCCGCCGTGGGGAGCAATGGCAGGGCCAGCGCCGAACGGTCCAGATTAAAACCTCCGGCCTTATAGCCACGTGAGTAACTGGCATAAGTCAGCAGGTCGTCGTTGACTTTGTAAGACAGAATTCCCGTCCCGGTAAACTGGTCTTCGGAACGGTTGTCGCGGATGCTGACGCCGTTGATGGCAGCGTTTGAGTTGCCTTGGCATCCCAAACCGACCAAAGCCCCGGCAAGAGCTCGCGCTGTGGCATTGGCACTTGTAAATGCTCCAGCGGTGGCCAGCGACGTTTGCAACGCGGTGCAAACCGTGTTGTCGTTGCCGAAGGTCGCGTTGAAACGCTTCTTCTCATTGGTATAGCGCAGGCCAAGCGTCAGATCGAGGCCATCGGTTATGTTGATGATGTTATGCGTGAACAGCGCCCAGTTCCGGCTGGTCTGGTTGTACTCGTCGCCAGTGGAACCAAGCCCATTCAGCGTATCAAGCGTTGCAAAGCCATTTGCAATCGCCGTACCGACGGCACCGCCACCAGTTGCGGCAGAAAGAGTAGCCGGCCCCACAACGGGTACGACGCAGCCCGGGCTGGTTGGCGAATATAGCCCCGCCAGGCCGCCGCCAGAGACAATGCGACAGCTAGCGAAGCGACCATATTGGTTGCCAAATTTCAGGTTGTCGCGAACCTTCAGTTTCTCATTGGCGAAGAAGCCACCGACCAGCCAGTCGAGCGCTCCATCGAACGCTTCGCCCTGCAAGCGCAGTTCCTGCGTAAAGGTTTTGAACTGACGGAAGTTATTTCGGTTGTCATAGTTGCGATACAATATGTCAACGGTGCCATAGTCGGTGTCTGAACCCTGGCCGGACTTGTAATCGCGATAGGCGGTGATCGAGGTCAGGTTGACAGCACCAAGGCCCGCCTTGATTTCCATCGATACGCCGCCATCGGTGGTCTTGCCTCTGAACGTGCGGCCCGGGGTTGTCGAAATGGTGCGGTCATAGCCCCGGTTGAATGCGGTCAGCGACTGACCAAGATCGCGCAGGACATTGATGATATTGTTGCCGTTGGTTTGCAATGGAGCAAGCGGGGTCGACGGATTGTTGAGGTCGCCGATATATTCATTGACGTTGCGGTCGATATAAATCGCTGCGCAGCATTTTTCCTTGCGGTTGGTATAGTCGCCGATCAGGCGGATGCTGAGATCGTCGCTGGGTTCGAACAGCAACTGTCCGCGCAGGAAATAGCGGTTGCGATCATTAACGTCGGTGTTGTTGGCCGGATCGTCATAAAAACCGTCGCGTTTTACATAGACGCCGTCGAGGCGCGCTGCGATCGTTTCCGAAATCGGGCCGGTCACGCTGCCGGTCACGCGGAAATAATCGAAATTGCCATAGGTCAACTCGCCCTTGGCGCCAAATTGGAATTCGGGCTTTTTGGAAATGATGCTGATCTGACCTGCTGATGCGTTGCGACCGCCGAGCGTGCCCTGGGGCCCACGCAACACCTCCACCCGGTCGATTTCGCCGAGCTCGTTCAGGCCGATGCCGGAACGCGAACGATAGACGCCGTCGATGAATACCGCGACAGAGCTTTCCAAGCCAGGGTTGTCGCCCACCGTGCCGATGCCGCGGATACGCGCAGAGCCATTCGCTTCGTTGCCGGTCGATGAAACAAGCAGCGAGGGGGCGACCTGATTGAGCTGACGAATGTCATTGGCACCACTGTTCTGCAGCGTTTCTGCGCTGACGGCGGATACCGCCAGCGGTACATCGGCCAGCGATTGTTCGCGACCCTGAGCGATTACCAAAATGCCAACATCTTCCTCAGCCGTGGTTTCGTCGGCTGCTGCCTCTTCATCCTGCGCATAGGCGATGGACGGAACGGCCAGCGCAATCGACGCCACAGACAGCGTCAGCAAGGATTTCCCGAAAGTGGGTCGCTTTAACATCATCTTCTCCCGCATGTGTTTTTGCTTAGTGGATTGAAGCTATGTCAAATCGATAAATAGGTCACGCAAATGCAACCTACTGCCGGAATTTTTCGACAAAACGCGTCAATTTTGCAACACGGGGAAAAAAGAGGCCGATGTTGCTGGATCCGCCGTCAGTTACTTCCGGTCTTCTCTTGCGGGCATGGTGACTTCATCGGGCTTTTTCCCGCGTTGAAACACGCGGTAGCCGCCAACCCATGTTTCCTCGACGATCGTGGCCCTGATCTGGCTGGGCGAGTCGAGCAGCGGGTCTGTATCGACCAGCACAAAATCAGCGCGGTATCCGGGCGAAAGGCTGCCGACCTTGCCCTCGGCAAAGGAAGCATAGGCGGCACCTGTGGTAAAGCCCGCAAGCGCCTGTTCGCGAGTTACGCGTTCGTCGGCCATCCATCCGCCAAAGGGTTGACCCTTTTCATCCTCGCGGCTGATCGCAACGGCAATGCCATGAAAGGGATTGGGCGATTCCACCGGCACGTCCGATCCAAAGGCCAGCTTTCCACCAGCCTTTAAAATGGAATTCCAGGCATAGGCCCCTTTAAGCCGGTCCTGCCCCAGCCGCGCTTCCGCCATCAGCCGGTCCGACGTCTGATGCACAGGCTGCATTGACGAAATGATGCCATTTTTCGCAAGCCGCGGCAGGTCTGCGGGATCAACCACCTGCACATGCTCAATCCGCCAGCGCCGGTCATTGCTGTAGGCGTCGGCCAGGTCTTCCACAGCGCCAATAGCATCGGCATTGGCAGCATCACCAATGGCGTGCACTGCTGGCTGAAAGCCATCCATCGCTGCGCGCACCATGATATTGCGAAGGTCGGAACTGCTCATAAATTGCAGCCCGGTCTGTCCGGGAGCATCGGCATAGGGTTTTTTCAGCCAGGCACCACGGCTGCCAAGTGCACCGTCCAGATAGAGCTTAACCCCGCCCAGCCGCAACCTGTCCTCATATAGCCACGGCGTCGGCCCTGGCCCGGCAATGGCAACCATATTGTCAATGCCTGCGGCATAGCCAAATATGCGGACTGACAGCCAACCGCCATCCCCTGCGCGCCTGTAGCTTTGCCAGTCCTCCATCGTAGTGCCCATGTCGGCAATGGCCGTTACGCCAACGCTGAACAATGCCTGCTGCGCCTCGGCCAGCGCCAGATCGCGGTCGCGCGGCGTTGGCGGGGGTACATGCTTGCCAACCAGCTCTGACGCGGCATCGACAAAGATGCCGCTGGGCTTTCCGCCTTCCATCTCTATCCGCCCGCCCGGCGGCGATTTGCTGGCAGCGCTAACGCCGGCAATTTCCATTGCCTTGCTGTTTGCCCAATCGGCATGGCCATCCACACGTTGCAGCCATACCGGCCTGTCACTGACTACCGCGTCCAGATCAGCGGCACTGGGAAAGCGGCCAAGCCCCCATTTTTCCTGATTCCAGCCGCGCCCGATAATCCAGCGGCGGTCGGGATTTTTGGCGGCATACTCCTTCACCAGCGCCAGCGCCTCCGCGAGCGAATTTGTGCCCGACAGATCCAGCGTCAGCGCCTGAAAGCCCAGCCCCATGACATGGCCATGCGCATCGATCAGCCCGGGTAGCATTGTCTTGCCCTTGGCATTGTGGCGATAATCCGGGTCCTTTGGCGGCTTGTCGCCGCGCATCAGCAACTGTTTGACCTTCCCCTGCCGGTCAATCACCAGCCCGGTAAAGCGGATGACTTTGCCATCCTTATCCAATGTGATGCCGTTCACATTTTCGATCACACCATCGGCAAGCGCAGGCATGGCAAGCGCAGCGGCGGCAACCGCGAACAACAGACGCAGCATTTTCATCTCTTCGGCAACCTCCGGATCAGCGCGCTCGTATCCTGACGGCCGCCGCCCATATATTGAATGTCGGAATAAAATTGATCGGTCATGGCTGCGATCGGAATGCTTGCGCCATTGGCCCGCGCCTCATCCACGGCAAGCCCCAAATCCTTGCGCATCCAGTCAACCGCAAAGCCAAAGTCAAACTCACCCTTCGCCATCGTCGCCCAGCGATTGTCCATTTGCCAGCTTTGTGCCGCCCCGCCGGAAATGGCATCAAATACCTTGTCCAGATCAAGCTCTGCGCATTGGGCAAAGTGCATGGCTTCAGACAGGCCCTGCAATACACCGGCAATGCAGATCTGATTGGCCATTTTTGCCGTCTGCCCGTCACCGGGCCCGCCCACATGGACAACGCGCTTGGCATAGGCCGCCATGATCGGGCGCGCCGCCCCCACCGCCGCTTCGCTGCCGCCGCACATGATGGCAAGCGTGCCGTTTTCCGCGCCTGCCTGTCCACCGGTCACAGGGGCATCAACACACAGCAGGCCGCGGCCTTTGGCTTCAACGCCCAATTGCCGGGCGATACGGGCGGAAACAGTAGTATGGTCAATAAACAGCGCGCCTTTGCGCATGGCGGCAAATACGCCGTCACGGCCAAGCGTGATGCTCGCCAGATCATCATCAGTGCCAACACAGCTGACCACGACATCGGCGTCCTTCGCGGCCTCAGCGGGCGAGGCTGCCATTTGCCCACCATGCGCCGCGACCCATTTTTCGGCCTTGGCATTGCTGCGGTTATAGACGGCCATTTGATGCCCGGCAGCGGCCAGATGCCGCGCAATGGGCCCGCCCATGACGCCCAGGCCGATAAAAGCTATTCTACTCATGCCTTCGCTCTAATGTTTGTTTTCATGCTTGAACAGATGGGTTAGGGCACGCACGCTATGGCTGACCAATCGCCCCAAGAACTGCTGACGCTGGATCATGTCCGCGCCGCGCATGACCGTATCCGTGACGCGATTGTCGCCACACCGACGCTGTACAGCCAGACATTGTCACAGCTGACCGGTGCAAATATCTATCTGAAGTTTGAAAATCTGCAGTTTACGGCGGCCTATAAGGAGCGCGGTGCGCTGAACGCGCTGTTGCAACTGTCGCCTGAAAAACTGCAGCGCGGGGTGATTGCTGCCTCTGCTGGCAATCATGCGCAGGGCCTCAGCTATCATGGCACCCGGCTGGGTGCGCCTGTGACCATTGTCATGCCCAAGACCACGCCGACGGTAAAGGTGATGCAGACCGAAGCCGTAGGCGGCAAGGTGGTGCTGGAGGGCGAGAAGTTTGACGACGCCTATAAGCATGCACGTTTACTGGAAAAGGAACTCGGCCTGACCTTTGTTCACCCCTTTGACGATCCGCATGTTGCGGCCGGGCAGGGAACAGTGGCGCTGGAGATGCTGGAAGCAGTGCCGGAGCTGGATTGTCTGGTTGTCCCCATTGGCGGCGGCGGACTGCTTTCGGGGATGGGAACGGCGGCACGCGGGTTGAAACCGGATATCGGGCTGATTGGCGTGCAGGCCGAACTGTATCCCAGCATGTATGCGCTGCTGAACGGTCAGCAGCTGCCTTGTGAAGGCGACACGCTGGCAGAGGGCATTGCGGTGAAGGTGCCGGGCGAGTTCACCTCACAGATAATTCGCGGGCTGGTCGATGAAATTGTGCTGGTGTCTGAACCACAGCTGGAAACGGCCGTCAGCCTGCTGTTGCAGATTGAGAAAACGGTGGTCGAAGGCGCAGGGGCCGCGGGCCTTGCCGCGATCATGGCGCGGCCTGATCTGTTTGCCGGCAAAAATGTTGGCGTGGTGCTGTGCGGCGGCAATATCGACACGCGGCTGCTCGCCAATGTTTTGCTGCGCGATTTGGCCCGCTCAGGCCGCCTCGCCAGGCTGCGCATCACGCTGCAAGACCGCCCCGGCGCGCTGTTCAAGGTGATGAAGCTGTTCAACGACCATCAGGTCAATATCATCGAAATCTATCACCAGCGCATCTTCACGACACTGCCCGCAAAAGGCCTGATCACTGACATTGAATGCGAGGCGCGTGACGCTGACCAGCTGCAGCGGCTTGTGGATGATTTGAAAGGCGCAGGCTATGCGGTCGAGCGGGTGGAGTTGAACTGAGATTTTCTTGGTAAATACCCTTTGCACCACCGCCTGAACGCGGCATAAGCTTTGCTCCTGTTAGGCAGCTATCACATTTCGGGGTTTCATGAGCGCACCAGTCCGCTTTCCGCGTTTCTTCGTGACCAACCCCAGCCCCTGCCCCTATTTGCCGGGCAAGACCGAGCGTAAGGTGTTTACCGAATTGAGCGGCGCGCATGCGGCAGAGCTGAATGAAGCGCTGGGCCGTATCGGTTTCAGGCGGAGTCAGAATGTCGCCTATCGCCCCAGCTGCATCGACTGCAAGGCCTGCGTCGCGGTGCGGATCGTAACCAATGGCTTTGAACCCAACGCCACGCAGCGCAAGATATTGAAGCGCAATGCCGATCTTGAGGTCCGCGCCTGCCGTCCATGGTCTACGGGTGAGCAATATGCGTTGCTGCAACGCTATTTGTCGCAGCGCCATCCAACCGGCGGCATGGCCGGGATGGATGATCTGGATTATGCCGATATGGTGGAACAGACCACCGTGCACAGCCATGTTGTCGAATATCGTCTCCCCGGCCGTTATGGCCGCCCCGGCGAGCTGGTGGGTGCCTGCATCACGGACCAGCAAGGCGATGGGCTGTCGATGGTCTACAGCTTTTACGATTCAGAGGCTGAAGGCCGGCCGGGTCTGGGCAATTTCATCATCATGGATCATATCATGCGCGCCAGGGCCGCAGGGTTGCCCTATGTCTATCTGGGCTATTGGGTCGATGGCGCTGCCCGCATGCAATATAAAACCCGTTACCGCCCGCTGGAAAAACTGACTCCCAATGGCTGGGTTGATTTTGAAAGCGGTTTGCAGGCAGATCTCTTCGCCTAAAGAAAAACCCCGCCGCAGCGGGGTTTCCTTTTTCAACCTAGAGCCCGATTTTGATTGAATCAAAATCGGGCTCTAAATGATTGTTTAGCCGTGATTTCTTAACCGTGAAATGTTCCATTTCACTCGAAATCACTCTAGCGGCACACGCAGCGCGGCTTTGGCTTTGGCTTCCATTTCCGGACCGCCTTTTTCTTCGGGCGTACCGTTACGGTCTCATAATAGACTTCTTCGGTCACCGTTGTGGTGGTGGTAACGGCTGGCGTGATCGTCACTGTCGTCACAACCGGTGCGGGCTGCGGATAGTAATAATAGCCCTGCTGATAATAGCCGCCCGGATAGGGATAGGCCTGCTGCGGAGGCGCGGGCGGTGCATAGCCAGGCCCATAGCCACCTGCTGCCGGATAGCCGCCATTGCCATAATAATAACTGTCATCGCGGGGCAGATATTTTTTGCACTTTTTGGTCGCCTTCTCAATCGAAACGCCAACAATGCCGCCAGCAGCGCCGCCCAATATCGTGCCAATGGTGCGATTTCCGCGACCTGCCACGCGGTTGCCAACAACCGCGCCGACAATGCCGCCAATCAGTCCGCCAGCAATGCCGCGATCCTTCAGGCACTGCTCATAACGTTCAAAGCCGTAGCGGCTTTGATAGACCGGGGCCGGCATTGGCGCCGGATAGGCGCCTGCCTGATAGGGTGCACCAGGTGGTGCATAGGCGGGCTGGCCTGTGCCTGGTCGATACACAACCGGTGGTTGTGGCGCGGGCGCGGGCGCACGATAATCGCTATCGGCATAAACGCGGTCATCGTCATAATAAACATCGCGGTCCGCACCCATGGCCGGGCCATATTGCGGCTCCGGATAATCACCGGGTGCATAGCCGCCTTCATAACGGTCCCACGGAATGTCGCGGCGATAATCCTGCACATAGCCGCGACTATCGGTCAGCACGGCATCATCATAATAGCGCGTCCAGCCATAGCCGGTTTGCGGCGCATAAAGGCCATAAAGCGGATAGTTGACGATCCGGTAGGTCGGCTGAATCCAGTAAGTCGGCAAGGTGAAGCCGCGGAAGGGAACACGGTAACCGCCCCAGCCGCCTGGCGCGTAAAAGCCTGCGTGCCAGCGTCCGCTAATGCGGTGCCCCCAGCGATGATGGCCGCCCATACCTGCCCCGGGATGCGGATGATGTCCCCCAGCGCCCGGCATTGGCCCATGCCCGCCGCCGCCACGACGGCCTTCAAAGGTCCCGCCCAGATCGGTCAGGCCCGATGCGCTGGTCTTGCCCGCGAACGAGTCGCTGGCTGCACTTGCCGGGCTGGTGGCAAGCAAGGAAAGCCCCGCAACGCCAGCAAATAGGAGAATCTTCATAGTTAACAGCTCCCTAAGCATCCTAAGGCGCGCGACAGGCGGACCCCGATGGTTAAGTTGCTCTTAACATTTTTTTGCGCGGCGCGCCAATTGGCCGGATGTAAATTGCCGCACCATGCGCGGCATTGTTTCAAAATGAAGCAGTTATCTTAGATGCGCTCGGCGAGCAGTGCTGCCAGTTTTTCTATTCCTGCCTGGTCCTCGGCATCAAAGCGGGCGGGGCTGGGACTGTCCAGATCAATCACCGCCAACACCGCGCCCTCACGGATCACCGGAACGACCAGTTCCGACCGGCTATCGGCATCGCAGGCAATATGGCCGGGAAAGGCATGAACATCATCCACCCGCTGCGTCTCGCCCGTGCGCGCTGCCGCTCCGCATACGCCTTTGTTCAGCGGGATGCGGATACAGGCGGCCTTGCCCTGAAAGGGGCCAAGCACCAGCTCTTGTCCTGAGCCTGTCAAAGGATCATCGTCGACCATGCGGTAAAATCCGGCCCAGTTCAGATCAGGCACAAACTGCCAGAGCAGCGCGGAGATGTTGGCCATATTGGCAATGCCGTCCGGCTCGCCTGCGGTCAGCGCGTCGGCGGCGCTCAGCAATTCCGCATAAAGCTGGGCCTTGGGTGTGTCGGTGGCAATGGCAAAAGCGTACATGGGGTGAAGATAGTCAATCGAGGCGCACTTTACCACGGCCCTTTTTCACTTCGCCGCGCCCTTTTTTGGCGTCGACGCGTTTGGCCTTGGCAGCACGGCTGACCTTGGTCTTGATCCGGGGCGGATCACGCACAAAGGCCTGATCGATCATCTCCACGATCCGCGCCCGCGCCTCCGCCCGGTTGGCCTCCCGCGTGCGGTGGTTGCGTGCGGTGACAATCAGTTCGCCCGCCGCCGTCATTTTGCTCCCCGCCAGCACTTTGAGCTTGCGAAAGGCATAAAGCGGCAGGCCCAGCCGATAGACATCAACGCGTAGCTGGCACGCTGTCGCGACCTTATTGACATTCTGTCCACCCGGCCCGGTGGAGGCAAGGAAGCTCTCTTCAAGCAAGTCCTCGGGCAGTTCAAATGGCATGATTTGCGCAAACCATGTTTTGCACATCATTTCAACGCTGGCCGGGCGAGTCCTTACGTGATACAAAGTATCATTCAGAGGAGGGCGTTGAGTGGATAAGCGATGGGAACCCATTGGCCTTCGCCGTGAACAATTTGGACTGGTTGCGGCAATTTGCCTTATCGGCGCATGGATTCCCAATCTGGTTTCGATGCCTCTGCTTGTTCATATTGTAAAAATGGACGTCACAAAAAAGCACGTTTTTGCAGATTCGCAGCCGATGCGCGTGACGATTTTTGAATCTGGCGAAGTCCAGATCAATGGCAACCCCGCCACCCTCGATATGCTAGCTGATGCGGCTGCCGCCGCGCGGTCCAAATTGCGGCCCATTTCGTTCGAGCCTGATGCTTGTGCCATCTATGATGTCGTATTGAAGAGCCTCGCTGTTTTGAAAAGATCGCAACATCCGGATATCCGTTTTGCTTCACCGGACTATCCGACGGAATTCGGCAAGGCGGCGTTCAAGCCAACAGAACGAGGTCGAGCAGAATATGTCTTGTGGGAGGCTGCGTTGCCAATGGCGGCAAGCCAAAGTTGGAAGACGCGTCCCATTCGAAGCACCATCATAACCGATGACTGTTCGAAAAGGACGCGTCCTGCTTCTGCAAGCGCCCCTGTAACCTGATGGAACCGTAAGCCGCTTAACCGGCCAATTTCGCCGCCGTCGTCGCAACGCGCCGCCCCAGATAGCGGGCGCCTTCCAGCTCGG
>CAYVQO010000068.1:0-1618 GCA_964452835.1 uncultured Sphingorhabdus sp.
ATGCCCAGCACGGTCATGCTCATTTCGCCTTCGCGCTCGACAATGCGGCCCAGAGGCGCAAGCAGGCGACGCCCGAACAGGATCAGAAACAGCGCCCAGATCAGCCCGCCGCCAATCGCCAGATAGGCAACACCTGGCCCACCGCCAAAGGCTGCCAAAACAACGGCCAGCACGCACCAGGAAACGACATCGTCAAAGGCCCCGGCTGTCAGCGACAATGTGCCAAGCGAGCTGTTCGCCAGCCCTCGCTCATTGATGATCCGTGCCAGCATCGGAAAGGCCGTCAAGGCAATGCAGGCTCCCATGAACAAAGTGGCATTGGCCTGCGAGATCCCTTCGGCAAACAACCCCGGCACCGTCAGCAGCCAGGGCGTGATCAGCACCGCGACCAGAAATGGCGCGATAATTCCGGCAGCAGAAACGCTGACCGCACTTTTCGCCTTGGTCGCAAAATGATCGAGCCTAAGCGTTGTCCCCACCAGAAACATATAGAGCCCGACGCCCAGTTGCGCGCCAGCGTAGAGGACATTCTTGGTTTCCGGCGGAAAAATTGCCGCCTGCACGTCTGGCAGCAGCAATCCGAACAGCGAAGGGCCAAGGACAACACCTGCA
This sequence comes from uncultured Sphingorhabdus sp., assembly GCA_964452835.1. Classification (GTDB taxonomy): domain Bacteria; phylum Pseudomonadota; class Alphaproteobacteria; order Sphingomonadales; family Sphingomonadaceae; genus Sphingorhabdus_B. The sequence continues at coordinate 613 of CAYVQO010000068.1, forward strand.
ATCATTTCGCCCACCACCTGCGGCTGGCCGAGGAATTTGCGCCCCAGCCAGCCAAAAATACGACAGGCAATCAGGATGAAGAACAGCTGCAGGAAAAAATGGACGCTAAAGTCGGTCGGCGTAAAGCTCCTCGCCGCCGCCTCAACAGCCGGACCATGCGGCCCAAGAGCGTCGTTCAACGCATCTACCAGCTTTTGACTGATAATCGACACATACGCCCCCAAAACCCAAAAATCATTTACGGCTGGATCAGATATTTTTCGCCGGTGCGTTTTGCATTGTAGGCCTGCATGGTCGCAACATCGACAGCCTGTTCTAGCGAAATATGATGGCTATAATGGCTCTTGAACGTTGTGGTCAGCTCTGCAGCCACCCGCGCCCGCATGCGGCCAACAATCTCTGCCCCAGCCTTTGCCATAAACGGTGTTAGCAACCAGCCACCAAGCCCCCAGGTCAGACCAAAGCTGCGGTTGAGGATGGTCGGCCCGACATCAAGCGCGCCATAAATATAGACCTGCTTCATCTGGTCTGAACCATAGCGGCTATAGCTGGTCATCCGGCGGACAGCGGCGGCTTCCATTGCGCTCAGTATCTGGCCTGCCAATTTTCCCCCGCCTATGGGATCAAAGCCCAGAAACGCCTCAGTTTCGAAGATCGCTTGTGTCAGCTCTTCAGCAAAATTCTCCGACGTCGAATTCAGGACAATGTCTGCCCCAATGCCTTTCAGCAATGCGACTTGTTCATCGCTGCGCACAATATTCACTAGCGGAATGCCATCGGCCTTGCAGATTTTGACCAGCATCTGACCAAGGTTTGAGGCAGCTGCGGCGTGGACGATGCCTTTATAACCCTCCATCTTCATTGTTTCGACAAAACCCAGCGAAGTCAACGGGTTGACGAAGCAAGATGCGCCATCCTCCGGCGCGGTGCCATCGGGCAGTGGCATGCACGCCATGGCCGCGAGGCAGCGATATTCAGCATAGATTTCCCCGCCGATCAGCGCGAC
>CAYVQO010000068.1:1718-3387 GCA_964452835.1 uncultured Sphingorhabdus sp.
GGCATGGGCAAGGCCGAGAGGTATAGCTCCATCGTGCCATCGGGTTTGACTTCGGACAGCATCGTTAGGTTGGTCGCGGGCAGATCGGTCATCGCTTCTCTCCTGATAGGTCGCGGGAATCATTTTTTCTTTGCCAGCGGCCTATCCCGATAGTGCAAGAATGGAAAGCGCTGCTTTGTTCAACCTTGCTTCAGCGCCAGTGCAATGGCAATGACTGTCACCAGCGTTGCCATAACGCTGATCCCGGTCCAGGGCATGAAACCGACCGCTTCCAGTAACAAGCGCCGCTGTCGACGTCGGTCGGCCCATATGCTAAGCAGTGTAACCGTGGCAGCCGCTACGGCGATGACCGTCCAGATGTGAAAATCCCAAAGCTGTCGCAGATAATCGGTCATGCGGCGCACATGGCGGCTCAGCCGTCAGACTGCAAGTCTTGCCTGCCTGATGCTTTGCCCTATGGCAATATCGATGCCGTTTCCCGATGAACAGCCCATTATGCCGGTCTCGGCCAAGCCAACGGCACGGCCAATGCTAGGCATTGCCTTACGCTTGGGCGCCGTGATCGTCATTGGCATCATGTTCCTTTTGGTAAAGCTGGCCGGCAATCGGGGAGTTCATGTCGGTGAAAGTCTGTTCTGGCGTCAACTCGCCGGACTGCCCGTCGCGATCGCATGGCTCTGGTGGCACAATGATCTGGCCGCATTGCGCACCGCCCGCCCCGGTGCCCACGCGCTAAGGATGGTGCTTGGCATTGGTGCGATGGCTCTTAATTTTTCGGCTATGGTGCTGCTGCCTATGGCCGACGCCACAACCTTTGGATTTGCCGCTCAAATCTTTGCGGTGATTCTGGCTGCGATATTGCTGGCTGAACCGACCGGCCGATATCGATGGGGTGCCGTTATCATTGGCTTTATTGGCATAATGGTGGCGCTGCGTCCGGGTCAGCACAGCGTTAACCTAACAGGCGCAATGGTTGCGCTTGCGGGTGCCTTGCTCACCGCCTGCGTGGTCATTCAGGTGCGGCGGCTAACCCGAACCGAAGCGCCCGGCGCAATCGTATTCTGGTTCAGCCTGACGTCGATTCTGCCGCTGGGCATTGCCCAGTTTTTCGTCGCACGTCCGCACGATTTCGACACATGGATGATTATCGGCGGGCTTAGCCTTTGCGGGGCAATCGGGCAGATCTTGCTGACGGCCGCACTTCGCTACGCCTCGGTCGCCACCATTATGACCATTGATTACAGTGCCCTGCTATGGACGGCTTTACTCGGCTATTTGGTTTTTGCAGACGTTCCGGCTGCCAGCACCATGCAAGGTGCTCCATTAATCATTGGAGCCGGGCTGATCATTGCATGGCGCGAACAGCGCCTTGCTCGGCTTCGCCTTATGGAAGCGGCGGAATCAACCGCCGGTTGAGGTGCACTGGAATTTGGGCGCGCACGTCATCGATCCGGGCGAGATCAAGATCGACAAAGCCAAGGCCCTCACCCTCGCCCATATCAAGCAGTATGTCCCCCCACGGATCGATCACCAGCGAATGCCCGAAAGTAGCACGGCCGTCTTCATGCCTGCCTGACTGTGCAGCAGCGATAACAAAGGCCCCGGCTTCGATCGCCCGGGCGCGCAGCAGGATATGCCAATGCGCCATACCCGTTGGCACCGTGAAGGC
>CAYVQO010000068.1:3487-10159 GCA_964452835.1 uncultured Sphingorhabdus sp.
CAGAACAGACCGATTGGCAAAGCGCCCGCTGCCGTCCTCGTGCAACACCGGAAGCGACCCGCAATGTACCCAGATACCGCATTCTGCGGCCGTTCCAGCGATGTTGCGCAACCATATATTGTCCGATTCACCGCAGATCGTCGCCGCCGCTCTCTTGCGATCCCTGTCGAGCAAAAGGCTCATCTCAGGAGCAAAATAAACAGCAGCTCCTTCATTCGCTGCCATACGGATAGCAGTTTGCATCTGCATCGCATTGGCGGCGGCGGTTATACTGCTTGTCATCTGATGGACCGCGACTTTAACCATCTTCTTCTCCCTGGCGCCGATTTACGCCAATGCAATAAGCCGGACAAAACTGCCTGAAAACCAATAGCGCGCCAGATGCTGCGCAGCCGGACAAAACACCCTCATTGAGCCATATGTTAACCCTGTAAGTCATTCAGGATTTTGAATAGCTTTACAACTGCGTCAAAGGTGCAACATCTGAAATCAGAATGACATTTTGCGAAATTTTGGCGATTCCACACTTGCCTTTGCGATGCCATTGTGCCAGTAGGCACACGGTGTGTTTGAAACCACATGAAAAAAAGGAGCCAAAAAATGCGTTTCGGTAAAGTTTCGCTCGCTGCGCTTGCAGCTGCGTCGCTGATCAGCGCCCCGGTTGTTGCTCAGGCGACGACCTCGACCAAAGCCCCTGCAAAGGCTTCGGTAAAGCGTGCTGCATCTGCTGCGAAGGAAGAAAGCAAGCTCGGTCGTGGTAGCGGTGTTATCGTCGCTGTTCTGGCTGGTGCTGCTATCATTGCGGGTATCGTCATTGCCGCTGGCAACAAAAACGACGCTCCGACCAGCCCCTGATATTTGGCTGATCCAGTTTCGGAAAAAGGCGGCCTTTGTGCCGCCTTTTTTATTGCCTTCAAGGCGTTGGTTAGCGCGACTCAGGGCAAATTTTAACCCTATCGTCAGTTGCCTGTGTTAATGGCCCTGCCATGACCCAATCACATATTGTACTTGTTACCGGTGGTGCTGGCTATATCGGCAGCCATGCGGTTCTTGCGCTCAAAGATGCCGGCCACCGTCCTGTTGTCATTGACAATCTAACCACTGGCTTCCGCTGGGCAATCCCTGACGACGTTCCCTTCCATGAAGGCGACATAGCCAATGCCGATCTGGTTGCGCGAATCATCGCCGAACATGGTATCGAAGCGATCATGCACTTCGCAGGGTCAATCATCGTGCCCGAATCGGTTGAAAACCCGCTAAAATATTATCGCAACAATACCGCCAACAGCCGCAGCCTGATCGAATCGGCAGTGACCGCGGGAGTCAAACATTTCATCTTCTCCTCTACCGCTGCGACCTATGGCATTCCAGAGAGCAGCCCGGTGCGCGAGGATATGCCGACGCTGCCGATAAATCCTTATGGGCTGTCGAAGCTAATGACTGAATATATGCTGCGCGATGTCGCCGCCGCGCATGATTTCAACTATTGCGCGCTGCGCTATTTCAATGTTGCAGGGGCTGATCCGCTAGCTCGGACCGGGCAGTCCACTGCCGGGGCTACGCATCTCATAAAAGTTGCCGTTGAAGCAGCACTTGGCAAACGCAGCCATGTCAGCGTCTTTGGCACCGACTATGACACCGAAGATGGCACAGGCGTGCGTGATTATATTCATGTGAGCGACCTTGCCGCAGCGCATGTCATTGCGCTTGAAAATCTATTCGCCGATCCGCAGGCAAGCCACACGCTCAACTGTGGCTACGGTCATGGCTATTCGGTATTACAGGTGCTCGACGCAGTTGATCGTGTAACCAATCTGACCATCGAGCGCCGTCTTGAAGACCGCCGCGCAGGCGATCCTGACTCGCTCATTTCCGACAATCGGGAAATCAAGGCACGGTTTGGATGGCAGCCAAAGCATGACGATCTGGACACAATCGTCGCGCATGCGCTGCAATGGGAACGCAAGCTTTCCGAACGCAGCTAGCCTTGCGCTTGTGAACTATGCGCCCCATATCCGGGCGATGGACAATCAAGCGCATAGCAATCCCAACACTTGGTACGGCACCACTATCCTGTCGGTTCGCAAAGGCGGCAAGGTGGTCATTGCGGGCGACGGGCAGGTCTCAATGGGCCAGACCGTAATGAAGGGCAACGCCAAGAAAGTGCGCCAACTGCACGATGGCAGCGTTATTGGCGGCTTTGCAGGCGCAACCGCAGATGCCTTCACCCTTTTCGAACGGCTGGAAAAAAAGCTGGAGGCGCATCGCGGGCAATTGATGCGTGCGGCAGTTGAACTCGCCAAGGATTGGCGCACCGATAAATATCTGCGCAATCTGGAAGCGCTGATGATTGTTGCCGACAAGGATGTGACTTTGATCCTGACCGGCAATGGCGATGTGCTGGAGCCCACTGACGGCATTGCCGCCATTGGTTCCGGCGGCAACTATGCCCTGTCTGCGGCCCGTGCACTGATGGAATATGAAGATGACGCCGAAAAACTCGCTCGCCACGCGATGAAAATCGCTGCCGATATATGCGTTTATACCAATGAGAATCTGACCGTTGAGGTCATGGACTCGGCTAACTGAACCTCACGGACAAATTATGACCCAGAATCTGACCCCAAAGGCCATTGTGGCCGCATTGGACGAGCATATTATCGGCCAGGCAGACGCCAAACGCGCTGTCGCTGTGGCCTTGCGCAACCGTTGGCGCCGTCAGCGGCTGTCAGCCGAGCTGCGCGATGAAGTAACGCCCAAGAATATCCTGATGATTGGCCCCACTGGCTGCGGCAAGACAGAGATTAGCCGCCGTCTGGCAAAGCTTGCCGATGCGCCTTTCATTAAGGTTGAGGCGACAAAATTCACCGAAGTCGGCTATGTCGGTCGGGACGTAGAGCAGATAGCCCGCGACTTGGTTGAGGAAGCCATTCGGCTGGAGAAAGAGCGCCGCCGCGAGCAGGTTCGCGAGGCTGCCGAAAAGGAAGCCATGGAGCGCATACTGAAGCCGCTTGCCGGGGATACGGCCAGCGAAGCCACCCGTGAGGCCTTCCGCCAACGCATCCGTGACCGCCATATGGATGATGTCGAGATCGAGATTGAGATCGCCGATACCCCCAATATGCCGATGGAAATCCCCGGCATGGGCGGGGCGTCGATGATCAACCTCAGCGAGATGATGGGCAAGGCCTTTGGTCAGGGCCGCACCAAAAAGCGCAAGATGAAAGTGCCCGAAGCTTGGGCCAAACTGGTTGATGAAGAAGTCGAAAAACGGCTGGACCAGGATGATGTGGCACGCGCAGCCATTGCCGATGCCGAAGCCAATGGCATAGTCTTCCTGGATGAAATCGATAAAATTGCGGTCAGCGATGTGCGCGGCGGTTCGGTCAGCCGCGAAGGCGTTCAGCGCGACCTGCTGCCGCTGATCGAAGGCACCACCGTTGCCACCAAATATGGTCCAATGAAAACCGACCATGTGCTGTTCATCGCCAGCGGCGCCTTCCATGTTTCCAAGCCCAGCGACATGCTCCCCGAGCTGCAAGGACGGCTTCCCATTCGCGTCGAATTGCGCGCGTTGGTACATGAAGATTTCGTCCGCATTCTCTCGCAGACCAAGGCAAATCTGCCCCAACAATATGCGGCTCTGCTGGCGACCGAGGAAGTCAAATTGAACTTCACTGACGACGCCATCGACGCGCTTGCCCGACTGGCGGTTGATGTAAACAACAGCGTCGAAAATATCGGTGCGCGCCGACTGCAAACGGTGATGGAAAAACTGCTGGAAGAGATCAGCTTCGACGCCGAAGACCGGAGAGGCGAGACACTGAAGATTGATGCCGCCTATGTCGAGAAACAGCTGGCTGGAATTGCCAAGGATGCTGATTTGTCCAAATATGTTCTCTAGGCACTAAGCTCGTTCACCCGAAAATCGTCATTCCCGCGCAGGCGGGAATGACGAAGTGTAGTATTAATGGGGACGAGAGATTGGAGGAGAATCAGTATGTCCCTATCAGGTGGATGCCATTGCGGCGCAGTGCGTTATGAAGTGCAAGGCGAGCCGCAGCATGTGTCCGTATGCCATTGCAGCGATTGTCGGAAATCCGCAGGCGCGCCTTTTGTCAGCTGGGCTGCTTTCAAGACCAGCGAACTCCAGATCAAGGGCGAGGTCACAGCCTATCATTCGACGGGCAGCGCGGTTCGGCATTTTTGTCCACGATGCGGGACGGGGATTTATTATGTGAATGAGGATGTTCTGCCGGGGTTGATTGACATCCAGACCTGCACTTTGGACGATCCCGAAGCGTTGGAACCACAGCTGCATGTCCAAGGGGCAGAACAGCTGCACTGGACCAAGAACATAGAAGACCGTCCGAAATTCGAACGCTATCCGGGCTAACCCTCTGGTTCGACGAGCAACTTCCAGGACTTGTCATCACGGAAATAGCGTCGAGCGAGCGCCTGCAGCTGCTCGGGGGTTACTCGCGCATAGTCGCTGTAAAGCCGCCCCAGCGCGGAGAAGCGCTGGGGTGCATAAGTTGCCCCCTCCAGCTCATTCATCCAGAACAAATTGCCTGTCGACACACGCTCGACAAGGGCCCGCAGGGGTTCCACAGCCCGTTGCAATTCATCGGCTGTGACCGGATTTTTCTTCAGATCGGCCGCAACTTCTGTGGCAAACGCAAAGAAACGCTCTGCATCCGCAGGCCGCACCTGGCTATAGGCCATCAAATAACCGCCCGATCGGAATTCATCCGGCCAGTAATTTTGCATGTCTGGACTATAGCTTGCTGCTTGTTCAGACCGGAATTTTTCAAACAGCCGGTCCCGGAAAACAGCGGCCAGCACCTCCAGCGCACGGCCCTCGCTGATCCCGGCCAGCCCACCGCCGGTGGGCCATGCAACAACGGCAGCGGTCTGGTCCTTTGAACCTTTATGCGTGAGCCGAACCGGTACGCTGCTGCCTGCGGGAAATGAGGGTGCGTCAGCCCCTATCGGCACGGGTGCGACTGCCCGTTTCTTCATTGCGCCAACAGTCGATTCCAGCGCAGAAACCGCATCGTCGCGTTTGAAATCGCCAAACAGCAGCACCTCAACCGGCCCGCTCGCCAATAGCGGCTCCCAATAGGCGCGGAAGGATTTGGGTGTCAGTGTCTTAACCTCGGAAGGCGATGGCGTTTTCCAGCGCGCATCCTTTCCGCTGGTCAGATATTGCAAGTCGCGTTGCATCATCGCCATCGCCGACATGGAATAGCTGTCATAATCTGCGGCAATCACAGCCTTGGCTCGCTCCACAGGAGCAGGCTGCCAGCCGGGAAAGTCCAGTTTGGTCGCGATTAAACGCAATTGATCCGCCATATCCTGCGGGCGCGTTGTGGAGCTGAATTCGAAAGCATCGTTATCGACGTTGAAGCTCAGCTCCAACCGCCGCCCATTCATCAGCTGGTCGAGCTGCGTGCGATTAAGTTTGCCAATGCCGTTGTCCCCCAACACCAGCGGCCCGGACCAGAGCAAACCACCCTTGGCCGGTTCAACAGCCTGATATCCCTTACCAAAGCGGACAAGTAAACGGACCTGTCCGCTTTCCGCATCATTGGGAAAGAGCAGCGCACGTGCGCCATTGGCAAATTCCAAAGACTCCATACCCAGCCGTTCAAATTTCTGAGTAGCGATTACCTTGCCCTTACCGCCAAGGCTGGGCAATTTATCAAAGCCAATGGTGCCGCTGGCCAACCGTGCATCCTTTGCCGCCGCCACTGGTGCGGTCAGCGCCTTTGCCATCCGCGTCTCGGCATCGGGAACCGCGATGGGTGCTGATAGAAAAATGCGCTGCGCATCAGCAGTAAACAGTGCGCGGGTCGCATCCAGCAGTCGCTGCGGCGTGAATTTGGCGCGCATCGCGTCAAACACCTTCACCACCGTATCGGGTGCAGCCACTGTCTCGCGAATATCCACGGCGCGAACTATGGACTCGGCCTGCGTCGCTGCGCCTTCAAAAGGATAGCTGTCGAGCTGGGTTCGGATCACGTCTGAAAACAGGTCCAATTCACGGTCAATATCGGCCTGTGATGGGGCCGTCTTGGTCGCATCGGCAATCACCGCACGCACGTCCAGCACTGCCTTTTCCCAATCATCGGCCAGCGGACGTACGGTTACGAAAGTGATATCGGCGCTACGCGATTCATCGCGGTGCTCGACATTAGCATAGGTGAAACTGGCCCCTTCGCGCGCCCGCGCCTCCAGCCGCCGGTTGATGATCCGTTCTGCCATCAGATCAACGAGGATCTGCTCATTATAAAGGATGGTATCATTTACCTGCACCCAGGGACGGACATAAGCAATGCTTGCCGTTTTCGGCAGCGAGGGATCGATAATGGCATCTGCGATTTTGCCATCGGCCTTTGGCTTGCCAAAATCGGGCTGCGGCGTGGGCGCGCCTTCCGCCTTCCAGTCGCCGAAATGCTTTTTGACGAGCGCCTCCAGCAGCGCGGGTTCGGCGTCGCCAGCCATCACCACGACTGCGGTATCAGGCCGGTACCAGCGTTTGTGGAAGGCTCGCAATTTATCTGCACGTGCGGCCTGTAGCGATTCCGGCGTGCCAATCGTCGACCGCTCGGCCAGCCGCTGCCCCTGGAACAGATGCTCGCGATAGGCATTGCCAAAATCAAATTGCGC
>CAYVQO010000069.1:0-10020 GCA_964452835.1 uncultured Sphingorhabdus sp.
CCTGCCGGTCCCGCAATGAAGATGGTGAAGCCCCAGGCAGCGGTTGCTGCCAATGCGCCAATCAATACGGTGCGCTGGCGGTTGCCAAGGCCATATTGGTGGAACACCCAAATTGCGAGCGCAGTATAGAGGAACCCAACGACGCAATGTCCCCAAAAGCCGACAAAGGCGAACATTTCGTTCATTTCACCGCGCTCCGTCTGGCCACAGGATCACGCGCAAGGTCTGCACCAGGATCAATATATCCAGGAAAGGCGTATAGTTTTTCGCATAATAGAGATCATATTCCAGCTTGTGCCGCGCATCATCAATCGATGCACCATAGGGATAGTTGATCTGCGCCCATCCCGTGATACCTGGCTTCACCATATGCCGTTCAGCATAATAAGGCATTTTCTGTTCAAGATCGGCGACAAATTCTGGCCGTTCAGGGCGCGGCCCGACAAAGCTCATTTGCCCTTTCAGCACGCACCAGCATTGTGGTAACTCATCAATGCGAACGAGGCGAATGAACTTGCCGATACGGGTTACACGCGGATCATCTTTGGTGGCCCAGACCGCCTTGCCTTCGGCTTCGGCATCGCTGCGCATTGAGCGGAGTTTGTAGACATCGAAAGGCTGTCCATAGAGCCCTACGCGTTGCTGCCTGTAAAAGGCCGGGCCCCTGCTTTCCAGTTTCACCAGAATTGCGAACAGCAGGATCAAGGGTGCGGTGATTGTTAGCAATATGGCACTGGCGACGATGTCAAATAATCGTTTGGCGAAACCAGAGATACGGCGGCCAGCGGAGAAGCCGTCGGAAAAAATTAGCCAGCTGGGATTGACACTGTCCAGATCGACCCGGCCCGTTTCGCGCTCCAGAAAACTCGAAATCTCATTAACATGAACGCCAGTTGTCTTGATTCGTAACAAATCTTCTAGCGGCAGGGCATTACGGCGTTCTTCGAGCGCAAGCACCACTTCACTTGTCGCCAGCTTTTCAACAAAATCGGCCAGATTGTAAATTGCCGCACGGTCAATCGCTTCGGGAATGGTTTTCTTTGTCTGGTCGAGCGAAATATAGCCCACCACGACAAAGCCAGAGCCGCGCTTCGCCTCCAGATCCTTAATCCGCTGCGCCCGCTTGCCTGCCCCCAGAACGAGCAGGCGGCGCTTGAAGGCGGTTCCGCCGACGACACTTCCCAACAAGGCGCGGGCCAGCGCCAGATAAACAAAGGCCAGTCCCATGGCATAAAGCGAATTGGATCGCCAAAGCGTAATCCCCGGTAACGCAAAGTTCATCAGCGCCATGAAAATGACGCCAAGCGATACGGATACCAGCAGTCGCGCAATGGCAAAGCGCAGCGATTGCAGCGATTCCGGGCTGTAAACGCCCACCGCAATTGCTGCGATCTGTACCGATGCGGCAAAGGTAATCAGCGGCCAGATACGGTTGCCAATATAATCTATCCCCATGCCAATCTGGTTGGCGCGGATCACCCAGGCAGTTTCGGCAGCAACCAGCAGCAGGCAAAAATCCACCAGCGCCAGAAACAGCACGGCATAGGGAACATAATGCTTGAACAGCCGGAACATGGCCGTTCTTCTAGACGCCAAAGGTAAAGTGTCGCTTAATTTTACACTTCAGTAACAGCCGGTTGATATAGCGTGAAAAATAGGGCGGATGCACTGTCAGCTATTCCGGCAGTGCTGCTTGTGGCAGTAAAAATCTTGGCTTAAAAGGTGTGGGAGGAGGATTACAGCATGGCGATTATCCCTGTGATCCTGTCCGGCGGCGGTGGAACCCGGTTATGGCCGCTATCGACGCCGGAAAAACCCAAGCAATTTCTTGTACTTACCAGCGAACGAACGATGTTTCAGCTGACAATGGACCGGATTGCGGAGCGCACCATGTTCGCGCCACCGATCATTGTTGCCAATGCCGCGCATGCCGATCTGGTGTCGCAGCAGCTTGACGTCAACGACGCCAGCTTGCTGCTGGAACCCTGCGCGCGCAACACAGCGCCTGCCATTGCTCTGGCGGCTTTGGCAGCTGAGGACTCCAAAGCCGTGCTGCTCGTAATGCCAAGCGACCATGTAATCGCCAATCCTGCGGCCTTTCATGCCGCCACCCAAGCTGCGCTGCCGCTGGTCGAACAAGGCTGGATGGTAACCTATGGCATTACCCCGACTGCGCCTGAAACCGGCTATGGCTATATCCGCATGGGCAAGGAATTGGCGGCCGGTGTGCACAAAGTCGACCGCTTCGTCGAAAAGCCGGTTCGCGAGGCCGCGGAAGCCATGCTGGCAGAGGGCAACCATGGCTGGAATGGCGGCATTTTCCTTTTCCGAGCCGATGCTTATCTGGGTGCGCTGGCGGTGCATGCCCCTGACATGCTTGCGGCGGCGCAAAAGGCAATGGTTGCAGCACAGCGCATGGGCAATCAGATCGTCCCCAATGAGGCCGCCTTCGCCGCCTGCCCCGCCGACAGCATAGATTATGCCGTGATGGAGAAAGCAGATCGGGTCGCCGTCGTACCGGTCAGCATGGGCTGGTCCGATGTTGGCAGTTGGGACGCGCTGTATGACCTTGCCCTGAAGGATGCAGCGGGCAACGCGCTAACTGGCCCTGTCCGCATTGATGCAGCTTCAAGCAATCTGATTCACGCAGAAGGCATCCGTGTTTCGGTTCATGGCGTCAGTGGCGTCATTGTGGTCGCCAATGGCAAAGAGGTCATGGTGATCCCTCGCGGCCAAAGCCAGATAGTGCGCGACCTGGCCAAAGACTAAGCAACCGTCCCGTGAAATCCGATGGGTAGCGCAACGCTGGCGCGCCAGCTTGCAACGGGGCCGTCCTTTACCTTGCGGGCATCGATCAGGTGCAGTTCGCTTTGCTGGCGGATCAGGTTTAGCGTGGTGCCGATCAGCCAGCCGTCTCGCTCGCCGTTCCCACGCGGCACGAACAGGAATTCCTCAACCAGCTGGTGATCGCCAAAATCATAGGCATCGTCGCGGCCCTTTTGCCAGTCCCACAGTGCAATACCATGCGGGAATGGCGTGCTGCGATAGCCTGTGACATGTGCTGTGTAGCGCCGTGCCTGCCCTGCCCGTCGCCGGTCACTCGCCGGGAATTCAGCAGCGACACGGGTGGTTTTCATCTCCGCCTTGCCATCGGGACGCAGCACAATCTGGGTTAGCATGGGGGACGGGGCCTTTATTTGCTCGCCGCGCAGTAACGCTGAGGCAGAGCGCTGGCCAAAGGTCGGGTCCGCCTCAAGGCAACCGTCGAAACGGATGGTGCCGTCCTTTTCCTCCCAACCGTCAGCAAGGTGGAAGAAGGAGAAAGCAGGCAATTCGAAGATACGCTGCTTCGAAAAATCATCCTTGTCCAAAACCAGCACCTGCGTGCCCAATTCGGGCCTCCACACCATGCCGGTGGAAAGCGGGAATTTGAATTCCTCCTGCACCCAGGGTTGCAGCACAATGATCAGATGCCGCGCCGTCATGGTGAAATCGTGGAAATAGCTGGCCCGGCCAAGCGTGACCTTCTCAGCCTTGGCAAGGCTGCCGTCAGGGTTAAGCTTCCAGATGAAGGTAGACCTGCCATTGCCGCCAAAATTCCAGACCGTGCCATTGGGCTCAACGCGGGGATGTGCTGAAAAAGGCATGGATTTCAGATCGCGGCGGAAGGTTTTTGGTCCCGCAGTGGCCAGGGTATCGGCATCGATCATGGTCGCCGAACCACCCTCCCACAGCGCATAAAGCTGCCCGCCATTGACCAGAACGCTGGTATTGGCAGCATTGGTATCATCGGGGCCGTTGACAACTGCCCCCGCCCGCCGCGACGTGCCAAAGCCGGGTTGCACAATCGCATCCAGCTTTGTTTCCAGCCGCCGCTTGGGCGTATCGACAAATCGCGCCGCCAGTGACGCTTGCCCGTCGCGTACTTGCCAGCGGCGGACCAGGCCGTCGCCATCAAACCAGTGTCCGGCCTCTCCCCCTGCGCGGCGGAATTTGGCCGGGCCATTGCGGAACAATGTGGCGGAAAAGCCCTGCGGGACTTTCCCTTGCGCCAATGTCAGCGTTTCCAGCGGAATATCCGCTTCAACATCGGCAACTCCCAGTGCCCAGCCCGGAGGCGTTGCCCCGGCAAGCGCCATGTCCGGCGTGATGATTGCAGCCCCTGCCATCAGGCCAGTGCCAAGGAAAGTACGGCGGTTAAGGTCTATGGTCATGCTATTTGGCCCTTGCGCAGAACTATTGAATGGTGATGCTGTGGCTGTTTTCGCCTGCCTTCACTTCAAAGGCGGCGTCGGCCCATTTGGCAGGTCCCATATTGCCCACCGCATTGTTGGAAAAAGCAAAGGGCTCAATCGGCATGCCAAAGGGATTGCTGCTCATTTTCATGTCGCCATCAATGTCGTGAAAGCTTTTGATCGCATAGGTCCCCGGCTTTAGCCCCGCCAGCTGCGTTGCGATTTCCGCAGCATTGGCCTTGATCATGATCTGCCGCACCGGTGCGCCTTTGCCATTATAGGCATCCTCGCTGTCAAACACTGCGCCCATAACAGCACCTTCCTGTGTTTCTATGCCCGTAAAGGTGACTGACAGGCTCGCTGTTCCGTCCTGCGCAATGGCGACTGACGAAATGGTCGCGGCGGCCATGGCGGCGGCGATGTAGATCGACTTAAACTGTTTCATGTCACTTGCTCCTATGTGCCTATTTGCTAGGGATAGGCCGGTTGTGACGGCGGGCATGGCAGCGCACAATGCAAGTTACGTGAATGCAAGGGAAAATTGCGTGAAATGACCGAAAATGCCGTTCACGCATCGCCAGCGGCGACAACAAAAGCGCCAGTGGCGACAACAAAAGCGCCAGAGGGGAGAACGACAGCGCCAACCGAAATGGGCTATCCGCCAAAAGAGCCTGGCTTTGGTGAGCGCCATCGGCGTGGCTATATCCTTGCCGTCGTCATCGGCGCGCTGATGGCAATCCTTGCGCCGTTGCAAACCAACTTCATCCCTTTCTGGCCGCGGCTTGCCTATTGGCAAATCCTGATGCTGTCGGGTGCCACCATTGGCCTGGGGGTGACTGAGATGGTCGAACGCTGGGGCCGCCTGCGCCGCTGGCCGTGGATTGAAGTGCCAGTGATCGGGGTGTTGATTGCCTTGCCTCTAACGCTGATCGTGATGGGTGCAGGTGCGATGTTCTTTGGTACGCAAGGGACAGGCGTATTTCGCTTCAGCTTCAACTTTGGCGTCACCGCGCTGATCAGCGTGGCAATCACCGCGTTGAGCCATGTCATCCATACCAGTAACCGGCCCGCGATTGCCTCAATTGTTGAAGCACTGCCTTCGACTGTAGAGCCTGCCACCGAAAACAGCCGTTTCACCCAGCGCCTGCCCCTTCCGCTGCGCAGCCAACAGGTCATCGCGCTGCAGGCAGAGGACCATTATCTGCGCGTCCATCTGGCAGGCGGCGAGTCCACGCTGATCCTGATGCGCCTGTCCGATGCCATAGCCGAACTGTCCGCAGACCAAGGCGCACAAACGCATCGCAGCTGGTGGGTGGCACGCGAGTCAGTGCGCAACGTGACAAAGGCTGACGGGCGCGCGACCTTGACACTGGACGGCGGCGTGGAGGCCCCAGTGAGCCGGAGTTTTTATAAGGCGCTTAATGACGCAGGCTGGCTAAGCTAGACGTCACATCCACGCAGATCGCCGGTCAACGCGCCGTTGGAAACCTGCGGCAAAGGATCGTGCTCTGGCCCTTAGCAACTCTATCCGGCCCTCTGCGGTGCGCACAAAGACCAGTTTGGATGATCCGACCTGCTCGATCCACCGTTTGTGAAACAACTCTGCCCATTCCCTTTTCTTGGCAAAGGTCGAGGGCACAGCGTGATAATCAACCCGCCCCAACGGACCCAAAAAACTGCGCCTGACCAAAAGATAGCGCGGGTTTTGCACTGGCCCCAATATCTCTGCCATCGCCTCCAATATCAGCCGCTCAGTCGCGCGCGAAACCCCCAGCACAATGACGTCATGGCGACCAGAAACATGCTTCCGAATCTGAAATGCCGCAGCTTCGCACTCTTGATCCGCCAGAAATCCGGCGTCGTTCAGTGCCAGAGCGATTGCAATCCCAACCTGCGACAAGCTGCCTTCCAGCGAGCCATTACGGATCAGCAGTCGACCAGCCTTGAGTAACTTAGGCAATGCCCCAATCGCACCGGCACCCGCCATAGCCATTGCGACAGGCGCAAAGCCACCGCCGATGCCTGCCAGTCTCAGCTCATTCGCCGCCGCAAAACCGCCACTGGATAGTGCTCCGACACCAAGCCACAACAAGGTATCATTCCACGCCAACCTTCTGGGCGCATAATTGGGTGATGCTGTTTGCCGGACATGCGCATGTGTTGCAGCTTCGCCAAGCGATTGGCGCCATCGCTGCGCAGTACCGGGGCGATCCTGCGCAAGGGCAAGCGTGCGTTGATTGCAATGTTCAAGGGTCAACGCACCCGCAAAACCCAATCGCGCCAGCCCGCTTTCAATTTGGGTGGAACCGGAATTCGCTATCCCCTCGAACGCCCGAAAACGCCGGACCAATAAATCCATGTCTGATGTAATGGCCTCTCCCGTGTTCAACATGCCCCAGTTGAAATTCTGTTCGCATTGTTCGATCAGCGTTTCAGGTGCAGCATCCACTGTCGCCAAGTGCCAGATATTGGACACCTTGTTAGGGTTTGCTGGATCGATACGGATCGCACGCCCGCGCATCTGGTTGGACAGCATATAGGCGGCAGAGTTGCTGGCCAGCACCAATGTGTTTACAGCTGGCGCATCCCAGCCTTCTCCCAGCAGCGCCTGCGTGCCCACCAATATTGAAATGTCCCCATTGGTCAGCAGCGCTGTCACCAAGGCAACATTCTGGCTGGCAGCCTCGCCGGACAACAATAGCTGGTTATAGCCCGGAATGTTGGGAAGCGGATGGATTTGCAAATCCTTTTGCTCTAAGCCTTTTTCCAGAAACAGCCTTCGAACTGCGCTCGCCGCTTCATCAGGCAAGATGGTCAAGCTCCCCGTCAGGACGGCAATGGATTGATTATCAATCGCTGCTCGGCGCAGTTGGTTGAATATGGGCACCACGCCCAATTTGCTGGGCTTGTAAGCAGCCTTGTCAATTCGCGACAATTCATCGGCCCGGACATGATCGGCAAGAACCACCATCCGCAATTTCGATCCCAACGCCGTTACTTCCGCCCTCGCAATCGTCTCTATGCTCTCCAGCTTGGCGATGCTGCCAGCCATCACGGTAAAGATCTTGCGGCTCTCTCGCAGGTTGACCTTACCGCCCTCAATAAGGCCATGTTCGTGTAGGTGCGACTTGAGCGTCAATACCCGCTCAGCGCCCAAAGGGAAGATTTCAGGAAAACGGAACAGCAAACCGTTCAGCAGCACTTCAAACCAAAACGCACTTGGCGGTTGTATATCGCCCTTCCGAACACCAAGCAGTCTGAGCGGAGCGGAAGGGATGGGGCGCTGTGCGCCGGAGAGGAAAACCAAGATCGCAGAGAGCATTTCAGGTGCATCCAGTATCGCCTCGACATGGTCCATCGATGCCTGAAGCCAGGGATGGTTTTCGAGGAAATCGAGCAATGCCGTATCCTGCCGCAGCATCTCGGCTATGCTCGCAACGCCCTGCCTTCGTCGATCCAGCAAAGCCAGTGCGTCCTCCTCTGGGTGAGAGAAAAGGACATGATCCTGATGTGGGCAAAGATCACCATTGCGCACCAGTTCAGGCACGCCGATTTCCAGATCAATGGGGCCGCACATCTCGCTGTACCGCGCCCATTCGGCGAAGGGCGCGTCATAAGGCGGCGTCGCTGTCAGCGCGATGAGATGCGCATCGGGAAGCTGTTCAATCAATGCCTGCAACGCATTCCACCATTCGCGCCGCAAATGATGCGCTTCGTCTAATATAAGCGTTATGCCGCCCGGAACCTGTAACGCTGAAAGCAGCTTGGCAAATCGCGGCTTTGCCGTGTCTGCCCAGATGGCATGCAGCGCTTGATAGGTTGAACTGGTAAATGGCGCGAAATCCTCCAGATCGTCAGATATGGCTTCACATTTTGGTAGTTCCGACAGAAACAAGGGCACCAGACGGGCCGACCACTGGTCCCTGATTGTGCGCGTGGGTGACAAGACCAGCGTCTGCCGGTTGAGCCTGCGCATCAGCTCTAACCCCAAAATGGTTTTGCCAGAGCCTGGAGCAGCAACCACATGGACGCGTTCATCCGCGACATGAGCGTCAAATTCATCCAGAACACGCTGCTGATAATCGCGCCATTTGCCGCAAAACTGCATTGTCGACTGCATGTGCGCGTTCTTGGCCAATCCACTGGCTTAGCGCAACATTGCAATCATCACTCCCCCGCAGCCCAGACAAAAGGCGTCATTCCCCGTTCGCGTTCGTTAAACACCAGCACCCGGCCCGCAGGAGGGGCGCTGCGTTGCGGGCAGTCGGGGCGGGTGCAGGCGCGGCAGCCAAGGCCTATGGGGGTGGCTTCGCCGTTGTTCAAATCTATGCCCCGCGCCGCTGCCAACGGGGCGGCCAGCTTAGCCTCCAGGCCAAGACCGACGGCAAATTCGGCGCGGATGCTGCCTTCGCGTCCCCCTTGCGGATGGACGGTGCGGGCAAGCGTGAACCAGCGGCTTCCATCTTCCAGCGCCACCATCTGCTTGGCGACTTCGCCGGGGCGGTCAAAGGCATTGTGCAATTGCCATAAGGGGCAGCGGCCATCGGCCTCGACCAGCGGCGATCCGCTGGCGCCGGCATAGCGTTTGCTTGATTGCCCTGCACGGTCGATGCGAATCATGAAGAAAGGCAGCCCCCGTGCGCCAACGCGTTGCAGCGTGGTCAGCCGGTGGGCGACTTGCTCAAAGCCTGCGCCGAAGCGGCGTTGCAGCAATTCAATGTCATAGCCTGTTCCCTCACAGGCACGCAGAAAGCGGGCATAGGGCATCATGATGGCGGCGGCGAAATAGCTGGTCAAATGGCGGCGATACAGGCGTTCGCTGGCGCGCTCGGCAAAGCCAGCACCTTTTATCAGTCCATCAATTTCGGTGCGCGCTTCCAGGTTGGCCAGCTCGCTTGCCGCGGCAAAGGTACGGCTGGCAGTGTCAAGCAATTCGCTGAGCTGCAACTGCCGGGCATGCAGGTCAAGGCGTTTGAGACGTTCAGGCATCACGTCCACAGGCAATATGCGCAGGCTCAGCTGATGCTTGACACGCAGTCGCTCGGCCAGCGCGCTGTAAAGATCGGCGCTGCCGAGCCGCAGCTCGTCGGCCAATGCCTCTGCCTGCGCGTCCAGATCGGCGAAATGGTTGCGCCAGCGTTCGATCTCGGCGCGGACAGCAGCAATGACGTCGGCCTCTTGCGCGGGGCCGGCACCTGACAGCCGGTCAAAAGCGCGGGCGAAGGCTTCGGCGGCATCGGGGGCGGCGGCGATCCAGTCTTCAATCTGCAGCCGGTCAAGATTGAGATCGGCAAAAAGCGGATCAGCGAGGCGGCGTTTCAGCGCCTCTACCCCGCCACCGGGTGCCGATCCTGTCAGGCTGCGCGCATCAAAATCAAAGCGCTCTGCAAGGCGCAGCAATATGGATGCAGTCAGAGGGCGCTGGTTGCGCTCGATCAGGTTCAGATAACTGGGGGATACCGTCAACGCCTCCGCCATTGCCGACTGCGTTAGACCATTAGCGCGACGGATCCGACGAACCGCTTGCCCGGCGAAGAGTTTTTGCTCGCTCATGCGGCAAGGCGCATGTCACAATATTTACAATATTACAAGTTTTATCGCGAATTGCACGACGGAAACACAATAATTTTGACAAATCCGACTCATCACTGGGCCGGAACGTCGCTAAACATGCCACATATCAACCGCTCCCCAGTGAGGATTTGTCACCATGACCTATACACAGGAAATCCAATCAGCAGGCCAACTGATCAGTAGCCAGAATGGCACATGGGATTCGATCAGC
>CAYVQO010000070.1:0-10012 GCA_964452835.1 uncultured Sphingorhabdus sp.
TGCCAACGCTTGCTTCGGCAACGACCAGGCTGTCGACATCCAGATTATGGTTGTTTTCAGCGTTCGCAATGGCGGAAGCCAATACCTTCTTTGCATCAACTGCCATGCCCCGCTTTGAGAATGTCAGGATGTTCAGAGCTTCTTCAACCTTGCGGCCGCGGATCAGCGCAGCGACAAGATTCAGCTTCTGCGCCGAACCACGAATGGTGGTGCCGACGGCCAAAGCTTCCTTTTCGCCAACGCGGCGGGGGGCTTTAGGCTTGGACATTAGCGTTTGCCCTTCTTGTCTGCGCCGTGACCATGATAGGTCCGGGTGGGAGCGAATTCGCCCAGCTTGTGCCCGACCATGT
The DNA here is from genome assembly GCA_964452835.1 of uncultured Sphingorhabdus sp. Classification (GTDB taxonomy): domain Bacteria; phylum Pseudomonadota; class Alphaproteobacteria; order Sphingomonadales; family Sphingomonadaceae; genus Sphingorhabdus_B. Next base: position 351 of record CAYVQO010000070.1, read on the forward strand.
CTTCGCTGACCGAGACGGGAACGAATTTATGGCCGTTGTAGACGTTGAACGTCAGGCCGACGAATTGCGGCAGGATCGTCGAACGGCGCGACCAGGTCTTGATCGGCGCGGTTGCATTCGCATCCTGCGCGGTTTCTGCCTTTTTCAGCAGATAGAGGTCAACAAACGGACCCTTCCAGACGGAACGTGCCATGACTTACCTCTTCTTCTTCGCATGACGCGACCGGATAATGTCTTTATCCGTCGACTTATTGGAACGGGTGCGTGCACCCTTGGTCGGCTTGCCCCATGGCGTCACCGGATGGCGGCCACCAGAGGTGCGGCCTTCACCACCACCGTGCGGGTGATCGACCGGGTTCTTGGCAACACCGCGGGTCAGCGGGCGACGGCCCTTCCAGCGGTTGCGGCCAGCCTTGGCGAGCGTCTGGTTCGAATTGTCGGGGTTCGAGACCGCGCCAACGGTGCCCATGCAGGTGCCAAGAATGTAACGCTGCTCGCCCGAGTTCAGGCGAACGATCACCTTGCCGCCATCGCGACCGACCAGCTGCACATAGGTGCCTGCCGAACGGGCGATCTGACCGCCCTTGCCCGGCTTCATCTCCACATTGTGGCAGATGGTGCCAACGGGCATCTGGCTCAGCAGCATGGCGTTGCCCGGCTTCACGTCGGTCTTTTCGCCCGCGACAACCGTGTCGCCAACATTCAGACGCTGCGGTGCCAGGATATAGGCCAGTTCGCCATCGCTATATTTCACCAAGGCGATGAAAGCGGTGCGGTTGGGGTCATATTCCAGACGCTCGACCGTTGCCGGCATGTCCCATTTGCGACGCTTGAAATCGACAATGCGATAGCGCTGCTTGTGACCGCCAGCGATGCCGCGCGAAGTGACATGGCCTTTGTTGTTGCGTCCGCCGGTCTTTTTCTTGCCTTCGGTCAGCGCCTTGACGGGGCCGCCCTTGTGAAGGCTCGAACGGTCGACAAGCACAAGGCCGCGACGCGCCGGGCTGGTTGGTTTGTAGCTTTTAAGTGCCATTGTTCCTGCCCTTAAATCCCGGAGGTCACGTCGATGCTCTGGCCTTCAGCCAAAGTCACAACGGCCTTCTTTACGTCCGAACGGGTGTAGGGCTTGCCCTTCCACCGCTTGGTCTTGCCCTTTTGGACGAGCGTGTTGACGCCCTTCACCTTGACATCGAACAGTGCCTCAACGGCCGCCTTGATCTGCGGCTTGGTGGCATCGCCCGATACCTTGAAAACAACCGCGTTGTTTTCAGAAAGCAAAGTTGCCTTCTCGGTAATGTGCGGAGCGACGATCACGTCATAATGACGCACATCGATTGCTTTATCCTTAGCCATTGAAACGTGCCTCCAGTTTCTCAACCGCGGCGCGGGTCAGGACCAGCGTTTCATGCTTCAAAATGTCATAGACATTGGCACCAACCGCGGGGAGCACATTAACGCCCACCAGATTGGCCGAAGCCTTGCGGAAATTGTCATTAACGTCGCCATCGATGACGAGCGCCGTCTTGCCAAAGCCTAGCTTTGCGATCTGACCGATCAACAGCTTGGTCTTGGCTTCCTTCACGTCCAGGTCTTCCAGCACGATCAGCGAACCAGCCTTGGCTTTGCTTGACAGCGCCATTTTCAGGCCCAACGCACGAACCTTCTTGTTCAGCGAAGGGTTGAAGTCACGCAAGCGAGCGCCGTGTGCCTTACCACCACCGATGAAAATCGGCGCAGCGCGGTCACCGTGACGAGCCGTACCGCCGCCCTTCTGGCGACCGAACTTCTTGCCGGTGCGGGCCACATCCGAACGCTCACGCGTCGGACGTGCTGTGCCACGGGCCTTTTCACGCTGCCAGGTGACAACGCGGTGCAGAATGTCCGCACGCGGTTCCAGACCGAAGACTTCGTCATTCAGGTCGATGTCGCCTTTGGCTTTGGCATCGAGGGTTTGAACCTTCAATTTCATGGCTTAGCCCTCCTTCGTTTCGCTGTCGGTTTCAGCATTCGCTTCAACCGAGGGCGTTTCTTCGCCAGCTTCAGGGGCCGGAGCCTCTTCAGCAGCAGGAGCCTCTACGACGGCCTCAGCTTCAGGAGCAGCAGCTTCGGCAACCGGCGCATCTACTTCGGTTGCGAGCATGATGTTATCCTCAATCACTGCTTCTTCGATCTGATCATTTGCAGAGATGAGCGCGCCGGGGAACGGCAGACCTTCGGGAGCAGAAACCTTTACGGCATCCTTGACCAGCAGCCAGCCATTTTTGGCACCGGGAACAGAACCCTTCACAAAGATCAGGCCGCGCGCGACATCGGTGCGGACAACTTCCAGATTCTGCTGCGTGCGCTGGCGATCACCCATGTGACCCGCCATCTTCTTGTTTTTGAAAACCTTGCCCGGATCCTGACGGTTACCGGTCGATCCATGTGCGCGGTGCGAAATCGATACACCGTGGGTTGCGCGCATACCGCCAAAGCCCCAGCGCTTCATGGCGCCCGCGAAGCCCTTACCCTGGGTGTGACCTGTAATGTCCACCATCTGACCAGCAACAAAATGTTCGGCAGAAATGGTTGCGCCAACCGGCAGCAGACCATCTTCATTCTCTACGCGGAATTCGGCCACGCGAGCCTTGGGCTCGACCTGGGCCTTGGCGAATTCACCACGCTGCGGCTTGTTTACATTTTTCGCTTTACGGGCGCCTGCGCCGAGACGGACTGCAAAATAGCCATCCTTCTCTTCGCGGCGAGCACCGACCACCTGGCAGCCTTCCAGCGCCAGGACGGTGACGGGTACGTGACGGCCATCTTCATTGAAGAGGCGCATCATGCCCATCTTTTTCGCGATCACGCCAGTACGCATGATCATACTCCATACCAATGTCAGAGGCCCGGCTGGCACGATTGCCAGGAGGGCGTGACGCCTGTTTCCAGCCCAATGATTTTAAGCATGCCCCGTCCGGGCTAGGCACCAGTTGCTTTGATTTCAAAGCAATCCGGTAAGACGGGGAACGCGGCCCAAGCAAAGCTTGGCGGTATTCCTATGTCTCACCCCCGCAGATGCGAGGGATATGGCTTACGCCAATTTGATTTCGACATTCACACCAGCAGCAAGGTCAAGCTTCATCAAAGCATCGACTGTCTGCGGGGTGGGCTGCACAATGTCGAGCAGCCGCTTATAAGTGCGCACCTCAAACTGCTCGCGCGACTTTTTGTCGATGTGCGGGCCACGGTTGACGGTGAACTTTTCGATACGGGTAGGCAGCGGAATGGGGCCACGAATAAGCGCGCCGGTGCGGCGGGCGGTGTCAGCAATGTCGCCAGTCGCCTGATCGAGGACACGGTGGTCAAAAGCTTTCAGACGGATGCGAATATTCTGCGTTTCCATGACGGACCCAAATTCCTGTTTCTACCAATATCAAAGAGCGAAAAGCAGCCGACCCAACCCTTATGCGCTTTTAAGACGCGAGCCGGGACAGCTGCCTTTTAATTCATAAAACCAAGCAAAAGACGAGACCGGCGAATCGCCGACCCCGTCTTGTTGCGCGGCCTATATTACTTCGTGATCGTGCTGACAACCCCTGAACCGACGGTGCGGCCGCCTTCACGGATAGCAAAGCGCAGGCCCTGCTCCATGGCGATCGGTGCAATCAGCTTTACCGCGATGGTTACGTTGTCGCCCGGCATCACCATTTCGGTGCCTTCGGGAAGGATAACTTCGCCGGTCACGTCGGTGGTGCGGAAGTAGAATTGCGGACGATAGTTCGCAAAGAACGGCGTGTGACGGCCGCCTTCATCCTTCGACAACACATAGATTTCTGCCGAAAACTCGGTGTGCGGCGTAACCGAACCGGGCTTGCAGAGAACCTGACCACGCTCAACTTCTTCACGGCCTACGCCACGAACCAGTGCACCGATGTTGTCGCCAGCTTCACCCTGATCGAGCAGCTTGCGGAACATTTCAACGCCGGTAACGGTGGTCTTCTTGGTGTCCTTGATGCCGACGATTTCGACTTCTTCGCCAACCTTGACGATACCGGTTTCAACACGGCCAGTCACAACAGTACCACGACCCGAGATCGAGAACACGTCTTCAACCGGCATCAGGAAGGGCTTGTCAACCGGACGCTCAGGCTGCGGAATGGCCGTGTCAACGGCATTCATCAGTTCAACGATCGAGTTCTTGCCGATTTCGTCATCGCGGCCTTCAAGAGCAGCCAAAGCCGAACCCTTGACAACGGGAATGTTGTCGCCGTCAAAGCCATAGCTCGAAAGCAGTTCGCGAACTTCCATCTCGACGAGCTCGAGGATTTCAGCGTCATCGACCTGGTCAACCTTATTCATGTAGACAACCAGAGCGGGCACGCCGACCTGACGGGCAAGCAGGATGTGCTCACGGGTCTGCGGCATCGGGCCGTCAGCAGCGTTCACCACCAGAATCGCGCCGTCCATCTGCGCAGCACCGGTGATCATGTTCTTCACATAGTCAGCGTGGCCGGGGCAATCGACGTGCGCATAGTGACGCGCAGCGGTTTCATACTCAACGTGAGCGGTCGAGATGGTGATACCACGCTCGCGCTCTTCGGGAGCCTTGTCGATGTTCGCGAAGTCAACAGCTTCACCGCCGTTGATTTCAGCCATGATCTTGGTGATCGCAGCCGTCAGCGTGGTCTTGCCATGGTCAACGTGACCGATGGTGCCAATGTTGCAGTGCGGTTTCGTCCGCTCGAATTTAGCCTTTGCCATTTTTCTTCCTTCATTTGCGTGACCGACCCATGCAGGCGGACCGCACATTTTCAAATTCGGTTTTTGGAACTGGGACGTCCCCATACGCAAACACCAAGGCGAATCCGCCCGGCACCTTGCGAAGGCGCGCCGATAGCGGATGTGATATGGGAATGCTAGGGGTTTTTTGAATGGGTCATGGCTGGATCATCAATCCAGCAATTTTTCCATCCTAAGATGGGGTACCGCAACCCCATCGACAGGGATCCATTCAACTTCTGCCGACGGCTTATATCCTCGCTGTTCATACAGCGGGACGCCTGCGGCTGTGCCCATCAGCTCTATCCGCTTGAAGCCCGCGGCTCTGGCTGCCGCTTCTCCAAGGCTCAATATCAGGCTGCCAACCCCGCGCCTTACAAAATCGGGGTCTGTATACATTGCCCGAATTTTGGCGGCATCCTTTGCCGGATCAACAGGGGCTGGGTCTCGCTCAACCAAGCTTTTGTCGCCGCCGAAAAGCGTGCCGCGATAGCTCCATCCACCGCATCCCGCGATCCGGCCTCCCTGCTCCACAATGAAGTATGTGCCGTCTTTCACCAGCTGCGTATCCAGACCCATTGTCCGGCTGCTGACGGCGACCTGTTCAGGCGTCAGAAATTCTGATTGCAGGTGCGCGATGGCACGCGCCATGACGGTCCGCAGGGCGGGTATGTCATCTTCGGTTGCAATGCGGTGCGTAAAATTGTCGTGCATCACATTTCCTTGTCCCTTGCCAAAAAAAAGGGGCGGAGGTCTCCCCCCGCCCCCAATTTCTAAAGCTGCTGCGATTAATAGTCGACAGCAATGCGGAGGTAGTAAAAGCCCCCATTGATGCCGAAGGGACCGCCCGAGCGAGGATAAACCTGACCGTCAGCAAGACTGTTGGTCAGCGCGTAAATCGGGTTTGTGGTGGTCGGAGCAATCTTGTCCGGATAGGTATCGAACAGATTGTTGGCACCCAGTGTCAGCGTATAATGATCCATGAAGGTATAGCTGATATCCAGATCAGTCACAAACTTCGAACCGAAAGTCTGCCCCGGATATTCCAGCTGGTTCGCCCAGGAGCTGAAGAAGTTCTGCCGGGCGTTGATCGAGAAATCGCCGATCTGCCAGTTGGCGGACATGTTGACGCGATGCTTGGGCGGCAGGTTGGAAATGTTAAACCGCTGTGCCGCGCTGATGACAGTCGGGTCGAAATCCGTCACCTTGCTCTTGTTATAGTTATAGGCAAAGGTCAGGCCCAAATTGCCGCCAGCCAGAGACGTGCGATAATTGGCGACAACATCGAAGCCACTGGTCCGCGTATCAAAGCCATTGGTGAAATAGTTCACATCGCCGTTCAGGCCCACCACAGCCAATGAAGGCAATGCGTTCAGATCAGCCTGCGTCACCGTGAAGGTCTGCGAAATCCCGATCCGGTTTTTCACTTTGACGGTATAGGCATCCAGCGTGATGCTCAATTTATCAGCCGGTGTTATCACGATCCCGCCGCCCAGATTGACGGATTTTTCGGGCTTCAGCGATGTTGCGCCATAATATTGCGCGATATCGCTTGTTACCGGATAGGTCCCTGTCTGCACCTGGTTGCCACTGCGGAAGTTGGTCGTGACAATCTGCGTGTTGTTTTGACCAGGCGACGGAGCATGGAAACCTGTGCCAACCGTGAAACGCAGTGCAAACGCATCTGAGAAATCATAGCGTGCGTTGAACTTGCCAACCACGGTGCTGCCAAAGGTGTCATAATGCTCCCAGCGTCCAGCAATACCTGTGGTAAACTGCTCGGTAACGTCGGTTTCCGCACCAAGATAGAAAGCATAGCTCTGCTGGCTGTTGGCTCCGGCAAACGTCGGGCTGACCCCGCCATAGCCACTCGCCGCAGGTGACTGGGTCGCGATGCAGTTGGACGTACCGCCAGCACCCACCGCGGCCAGACTGGAATTGAACCGCGGGCAAGTCGCAGCAGTATTCTGCACCGGGGAGAACACCCCTGGGGCGCTCTCAAAATAGAGCGGCTGGCTGGCATAAGGACCGGCCCCATAAGATTGCAGGTCACCAACCGTTGTCTCATATTCTTCACGGCGGTATTCGGCACCGCCGGACAGTGTGATCGGGCTCGCAAAACCAGCTTCGATCGGATAGGTCAGATCGAGGTTGATATTCTGTTCGCGCTGGATCAGCTTCCCGAAAAAGAATTCGGTCTGGCTCGTCGGCCCATAGGATGCGCTAAGCGAGTCAGTCATCGACAGGCTGAGTGAGTTACGCGCCAAAGTCGCCGACAGATCATAGGTCAGGCCGCTGTCGGATTCGCCCTTAACCCCCGCTATGCCGTAAAACTGGTCAACCTTGCCGAGGAACCGAGGGGTAAAGCCACCGGGATAGATTGAGGCAAAGTTGAATGTTTGCTGGGTGTTTGCAAGGTTGGAAAGAAGGAACCCGCCGGTTGGGCAAGTCGCATTGCCCGTGGGGCAACGCGTCAGATAGATGGTGTTGAAGGCACCATTGCGGCCGGGTGACCGCGTCTGCGGGGTACCCGTGCCAACATCGACCGTAAGCGGAACCGGTGCGCTGATCGGTGAACGATAGTTGAAGCTCTGGTCTGCCTTGCTGTGCGCATAATTGGCCACCAGATAAAGTTGCGTGCTATCGCTTACATCAAGCGCACTGTTCAAAAAGAATTTATATCCATCAGATGGCGAAGACCCCCAAATCTGCACGGGCAGACCGCGCGACAGATTGGGAATGCTACCAACGACACCCGGCTGGGTACGCGCCAGTTCCAGCGCGATCGGGCGGGTCGCGCCACGGCTGGTGCCTTTGCTATCAAAATATTCGGCAGAAAGGTTGATAAAGCCATTCTCACCCAATGCGATGCCACCATTGGCAGCTATCTGCCAGCGGTCGCCATCGCCTTCATAGTGCTGCCCCCACAGAGCCTGCACATCAAAACCGGTATCATCGCGCAGCTGATAGTTGATCACGCCTGCAATGGCGTCGGAACCATATTGTGCAGTCGCACCGTCGCGCAGCACCTGAAGATTTTTGAGAGCAATTGCCGGAATGTTTGAGACATCCGCACCCTGCGAACCAAATGACAATGCGGTGTCGCCGCCCGTGTACACCTGCACCAGCGCCGAACGGTTATACCGCTTACCGTTGATCATGACCAGGATCTGGTCAGCACCCAAACCGCGCAGCGAAGGCGCACGTACGAAAGTCGAGGCGTCCGAGATGGTGTTTTGCGGCACATAGAAAGAAGGAACAAGGTTGCGGACCACATCGAGCAGGTTAGCCTGCGGCTGACCGACCAGTTCATCTGACCCGATTACGTCGACCGGGGACACCGAGTCGGTATCGGAACGATCGGTCCGACGCGAACCGATGACCATGATACCGTCATCTTTGGTTGTATCTTCAGCAGCGGCTTCTGCATCGCCGTCCTGCGCATAGGCGGGTTGTACTGCCAGCATCGCAACAGCGGCGCAACCATAGGCGAGCCATGACTTTGAGTGGAATCGAGTTTTATTGATGGTCACACAAATTCTCCCTTTGACATATTTGCCCGACGCTAATGCGCTCGAACGGCATTACGTTCTTCCCTCTCGGGACAGGTTATTCTTCAAAACGAAGCAAAAAGAAAGCCATGGCAAACGATTGTTTCGCAACTGTGGCTAAAACGTCGCATTTATTTCACGGAGTGTGTAGGGAGGTATCATGCATGTGACACATCAATCCGACGCGCCGCCCGCCGAAAATATTTCATTCGACCAGTTTTTGGCAGTCGATATCCGCGTTGGCAGGATATTGGCGGCAGAGATATTGGAAGGCGCGCGTAAGCCTGCCTTCGTCCTCACCATCGATTTTGGCGAGGCCATAGGGCACAAGAAGAGCTCGGCGCAGATCACCGAAAATTACGCGCTGGAGGATTTGCCGGGCCGGATGGTGGCGGCAGTGGTCAATTTTCCGCCGCGACAGATTGGGAAAATCATGTCGCAAGTGCTGACGCTCGGCTTTCCGGATGCCAGCGGCGCAGTCGTGTTGTTTGCACCAGACCGCGAAGTTCCACTCGGCAGCCGCCTGTTTTGATCAGGCGACTGCCGGGCAGATAATGGTTTAAGCCAGCTTCTCTTTGACTTCCGCCGCGACGTTTGCCGGGACTTCGTCATAATGCGAGAATTGCATGCTGTATTGCGCGCGGCCCTGGGTGAAGGAGCGCAGCTGGTTCACATAGCCGAACATATTGGCAAGCGGCACCATGGCCTCAACAACCTGTGCGTTACCACGGCTGTCAGTGCCCTGGATCATGCCGCGGCGGCTGTTCATGTCACCGATGACATCACCGATAAAGTCTTCAGGTGTCACCACCTCAACCTTCATGATCGGCTCCAGCAGCTTGATGCCTGCCTTTTGCGCACCTTCACGCATACCGGCACGGCCCGCAATTTCAAACGCCAGAGCTGACGAGTCGACGTCGTGATAGGCACCGTCGTACAGTTCAATGTCAAAGTCGATGATCGGGAAGCCAATGAGTGAACCGCTTTCCGCCGTCTCACGCATGCCCTTTTCAACCGAGGGGATATATTCCTTGGGAATATTACCGCCCTTGATGCTGTCGACAAAGTTGATGCCAGCGCCGCGTTCACCCGGCGTCAGCTTGAACTTGATGCGCGCGAACTGGCCCGAACCACCCGACTGCTTCTTGTGGGTGTAATCAAGGTCCACCGGCCGTGCCAAATATTCACGGTAGGCAACCTGCGGTGCACCGACATTGGCCTCAACCTTGAATTCACGACGCATACGATCGACGATGATGTCGAGGTGAAGCTCGCCCATCCCCTTGATGATCGTCTGGCCGCTCTCATGGTCGGTCGAAACGCGGAACGAGGGATCCTCAGCCGACAGGCGAT
>CAYVQO010000071.1:0-9972 GCA_964452835.1 uncultured Sphingorhabdus sp.
ATGGCCGATAAAGACGTTGATTTGGCTGCCTTGCTCTGTTCGCGCCTGTGTCATGACCTGCTGAGTCCGGTCGGTGCGATGAACAATGGGCTGGAGCTACTGGCCGACGAGCATGACCCTGAAATGCGTAAACGCTGCATGGATCTGCTGGCGGAAAGCGCCAAGTCGGCGGCGGATAAGCTTAAATTCTTTCGTCTTGCCTTTGGTGCAGCGGGCGGTTTCGGCAGCGAAGTCGATCCGGCTGAGGCGCGTGCCGTTGTGGAGCCGTTGGTGACTGCTGGCAACAAGACTGAGCTGATTTGGTCAGTACCATCCACATTGATGCCCAAACGCGCGGTCAAGATCCTGCTCAATCTTGTCTTGATCGCCAATGATGCCCTTGTTCGCGGCGGAAAACTGCATGTGGGTGCCGAATTGCGCGAAGGCGAGCAGGAAATCGTCATTCATGCAGAGGGCATGCGCGTCATCTTTGACGAAACCGTGCGGGATACGCTTGAAGGTAAGCTGGCAGGGCATCAAATCGATTCGCGGACCGCTGCAGCCTGGATGGTCTTCAGCCTCTGCGGCCAGAATCAGGGCGCGATCCAGATTGCGCAACCAGCGGATAATGAGCTAATCATCGGCGCGGTGATCCGGCAGGCGTAAACAGCTTTTTAACCATCATCATCCTAGATGGAGGCCTGAATAAAGGGCCTGCAGATGATCGATGAACTGCGCGAAGAATTTATCGCCGAAACCCGCGAGACGCTTGAGATATTGGCCGAGCAGTTGGTGTTATGGGAAAAGACGCCGGACGATAATGGTCTGGTCGACAGCGTTTTCCGTTTCGTCCACACGGTAAAGGGAAGCTGCAGTTTCCTTGATTTGCCGCGCCTGTTGAAGCTCAGCCATGCCGCTGAAGAAGTGCTTAGTGCAGCGCGCGACGGCAATCTGGCTCCTTCGACTGCTTTGGTAACCGCAGTTCTGAATGTGATCGACCGCATTTCCGAGTTGACCGATGCATTGGAAAGCGGCGCGCCGGTGCAGGATAATGACGGCGAGTTGATTGGCGAAATGCTAAATTTCCTGCCAAAGTCGGACCAAAGCGAAGATCCGGTCGCTGAAATTGCAGCCACGTTGGTTGAACAGCATTTTGATGCTGATGCCGAAGACGCCTTTCTTCGCAGCAAATCAAGGACCGTCCGGGTTTCACTATCCCTGCTTGATAAGCTGATGAACGGGATCTCCGATCTTGTGCTTGCCCGCAATGAGGTGTCGCGTCAGCTGCGCCGGGTTAATGTTTCTGCCGATGTCGAACATGCCTTTGGCCGGCTGTCTTCCAGTGTGGCTGAAATGCGGGACTCAATCGGCCAGATGCGGATGCAAAGCATCGAAAGGCTGTTTTCATCCTTGCCCCGCCTGCTGCGCGACATTTGTCTGGAACTCGACAAGCAGATCGAGCTGGTGATCGAAGGCAATGAGGTGGAAGTTGATCGCGAAATGGTTGAGGCCATGCGCGATCCATTGACGCATATCCTGCGTAATGCCGCCGATCATGGGATTGAAAACGCCAGTGAGCGGCTTGCGGCAGGTAAGCCCGTTGCGGGCCGCATTCAGGTGATTGCCCGCCAATCTGGCAACCAGATACTGGTCGAAGTGACCGATGACGGCCGCGGTATTGATATGGACAAGCTGGCCGCCAAAGCCATTGCCCGCAAGATTTACACCCAGGCGCAATGGCAAAAACTATCAGAGCGGGCGAAGCTTGAAACGATTTTCGCCCCCGGCCTGTCCACTGCTGACACCGTCAGCGCCATTTCCGGGCGCGGTGTGGGGATGGATGTGGTTCGCACCAATATCCACGCCATTGGCGGTACGATCGATCTGGACAATAATGAGGGCAGGGGAATGCGCGTCACGCTTCGCCTGCCATTGACATTGTCGATCATCGCCGGGCTGTCGGTGACGGCCGCAGGGCTGACCTATGGTATATCGCGATCCTCCATTGTCGAAATCCTGTCGCTCAAAAACCGTAATGTCGAAATTGAACAGATTGGCGGAATGGCTGTGGCAAAGGTGCGTGGTAACCGCTTTGCCTATGCGAAACTGGAGGATTTGCTGGGCGTCGAAGCCAGCGATGATGTCGCGGCTGGCAATCGTTCGCTGATGATCATCCGGCCCGCGGTTGGCTCAATATTCGCGCTCGATGTAGAGGCTGTGGTCGATAATGAAGAGCTGGTCGTTAAGCCCGGCGCGCCTCTGGTAATGGCCACCGGCCTGTACGCGGGGACGACACTGCCCGACAATGGTCGTCCGATGCTTCTGCTTGATGCAAGCGGTCTGGCGGCCGCTGTAGGTGCAGAAGAAGGTCTGTTCGGTGACATTGCCGTTGATGAGATGCAAAACATTGGCGAGCATGTTGATCGGGGCGCATCGGCACTGCTTTTTGAAGCAACAGATGGCGTGCGCCGTGCAATCAGGCTTTCGGTAGTCGATCGCATGGAAGATATTGAGGGCGACCAGATCAACTTTGTCGGCGGCCGCCTATGTGTGTCAATTGGCACCAAATTGTTCGACATTCATGGTCTGGATGCACCGCCGGTTGGCGGATTTGTCAAAATGCTGCGCATCTCGGATGGGCAGGATGCCAAATATCTGGCGGTTGAGGATGTGATTGATATTTTCACTTTGCCAGCGACGATCGAGGCGTCAGCGCAGCCAGCATTGACTGAGGGAATTGTCCATTTTGATGGCTCGCCTGTCGAACTCATCAATGTCTTTCGCTATTTTGAGGTTGGCGGCACGCAGGCACGGCAAGCCACGACGCGTCCCGTCTGCTTTATTGAAACAGGAGCGGATGATGGCTGGGAAACACGGATATTGCAACCTTTGCTGACTGCATCAGGATATGCCGTCAGCTTTGATGAAAATGATCGCGCAAATGCAGCCATTATTTTGACGAGCAGCGGCGAGGCAACATCTGCGGATGATAACCGGGCGGTACATTTGCGAAGCAGTGTGCATGCCATTGGTGCCCAAAAAGCAAGCATCTATCGCTATGACCGTCTGGCGCTTATCTCCGCCATCGAAGCCAAACTAGCAGGAGCCTTTTGATGCAAAATCTGTTCCTGATTGCCGTAATTGCTGGCACTGAAATTGCCATTAGCAGCGATTGCATCGAATCCGTCGTCAACATTGGCGACGTTGTGACGGTGCCACAGAGCGATCCTTTGGTTGCAGGTCTGATCGCGCTTCGCAGCCGGGTCCTGACCCTGATCGACTGCCAATATGCCGTAACCGGACAGCGCCAGGCAGGTAACCGCAATGCTTTGGCGGTTATCGCGTCGGTCGGCGGGCACCCCTACGCACTGGTTGTTGACGCGGTAAGGGATGTCGTTTCGGTAGAGTCATCGGCAATCAAGCCCGCAACCAAACTTGACCCGCGCTGGACGCGCATGGTGAGTGAGGTCATTGAAGTTGAGGACCGGGTTGTCATGCTTCTTTCACCAGAACTTTTGTTGATCCCACAACAAGCACTTGCAGCTTGAGTGCGAAAAAATTTTCCGCGCACGGGCACAAATTAACGCCTCGATAAGTGCCACATTCTAAGGTCGGGCGTGTGGATGGATTTAGACAGGTGGGCTCGACATGAAATCATGTTTGATTGTGGATGACAGCAAGGTGATCCGTAAAGTAGCGCGACACATATTGGAAACGCTGCAGTTCCAGGTATCCGAGGCTGCTGACGGCGATGAAGCGCTGGTGCTGTGCAAGGATGCCCGGCCGGACGTCATACTTCTCGACTGGAACATGCCCGTCATGAGCGGGATGGATTTTCTGCGCGCCTATCGTGCATCTGTCCCGCAAGCTGGTGCGAAAGTGATTTTTTGCACTACCGAAAATGGCATCGGCCATATTCAGGCCGCGATCGACGCGGGCGCCGACGAATATGTGATGAAGCCCTTTGATCGGGAAACGCTGGAAAACAAGCTCCAGATTGTCGGTTGTCTGTAAGCATTCGACTATGACGGCTTCAACCCAGATCATCCAGCAGCGCCCCGATGGCGCAACGGCACGCCCGACGCGGGTGATGCTGGTGGATGATAGCAAGGTTGCTCGGTCGATCTTCGCACGGCTGCTGGGCGAAAGCGAAGAACTGCAAATTGTAGCCGAAGCGGCGGATAGTGCAGAGGCACTGGCGCGACTGAAAAACGTCAAAGCCGACGTTATCCTGCTTGATATAGAAATGCCGCAGCGCAGCGGGCTCGACGCTTTACCGGACATATTGGCAGCATCCGACGGTGCCCGGGTGATTGTGGTTTCCTCATTCGTCGAGGAAAATGGTCCGGCGGCGATTGAGGCGCTTTCGCTGGGTGCATGCGACACATTGGCAAAGCCGGGCAGGACGGGCTTTAATGGACGTTTTTCCGACTTGCTGGTGGAGAAGGTGGTCCGGCTGGGACGCACGTCGCGCAAGAAGGACCTTCCCGTTTTGCCAAAAGGCAGACCGTTGGATGTGCGGCGCCCCGCTTGTGTGGCAATTGGCGCATCGACCGGCGGTATTCCCATCATTTACAAACTGATCAGCGAACTTGCCCCGCAGTTGGATTGCCCGATCTTCATCGTGCAGCATTTGCCCGATGCCTTCATGGATTTTTTTGCGCGGCAACTTGCGTTGCACACAGATCGCCCAGTGTCGGTTGCGGCGCGTGGGATTGAAGTGCTGCCGGGCCGAATTTATGTTGCACCCGGCGATGCGCATCTGGTGTGCCGAAAACATCGTGGACGGGTGATAATCGACCATGTGGCTGAATATTCTGACAGCCGCTATTGCCCTTCGGTCGATGCATTATTTGCCTCAGCAGCCGATGTTTATGGGCAGCAGACTCTGGCTATCGTTTTGAGCGGCATGGGCAATGATGGCGCGGCGGGTGCCCGGCAGCTGGCCCTTAGTGGCGCCACGATTTTGGCGCAGGATGCCGATAGCTGTGTCGTTTGGGGTATGCCGGGAGCGATTGTACGTGAGAATCTGGCCAATGCCGTGCTGGACCCCGACGAAATTTCTGCGGTCCTAAAAAGGGCAGCGGTGGCATGAGCGCGCATGACGCCAAATTCCATCGGCAACTTGCTGACCTTTTGAAACGGCACAGTGGTCAGCAATTGATGGCAAATCGGCACTGGCGAGTGGAAATGGCGCTAAAACCGCTGCTCCGCCGCCACTCTATCCCCGACCTCTCAATGCTTTCAACTCTATTGGACGGCGAAACCGATTCGGCATTGGCCCGTGAATGCGTGGAGGCGATGATCAACAACGAAACCTGCTTCTACCGTGATCAGGCCAACTTTGCCCTACTGACAGGACCGGTTCTCGATTCGCTGCGCGAAAAACGAAAAACGACGCGGCGTCTGCGCATCTGGTCGGCTGCCTGCTCAACCGGACAGGAGCCCTATTCGCTTGCCATGCACTTCGCCGACAATCCGGAAAAATGGGCAGGCTGGTCGATACAGATACTTGCAACTGATGTCTCGACCAGCGCGCTCGCCCAGGCCCGCAAGGCTTGCTATTCGCAATTTGAAATTCAACGCGGTCTGCCTGTCATGCTGATGCTAAAATATTTCGATCAGAATGGGACGGACTGGCAGTTGAAAGATCAGATTCGCAAGGCAGTTACATTTGCTAGCCACAATCTACTGCAAACGGCGCGGACTTTGGGTGTGTTTGACCTCATCCTGTGCCGAAACATGTTGATGTATCTTTGCGATGAAAACCGCCGTCAGGTGCTCGACAATCTGGCGTCTGTTTTGACACCTGACGGCCTGATGATGCTGGGTGCCGCTGAAACCGTTATCGGCCAGACCGACCGTTTTGAATCGAGCCGGGAATTTCGCGGCTTTTACGAGCGGACTGCTGGTCCCAAGCCCTGATCGGCCATAACCCCGAAATTGCATTGTCTGTCGAGCGCGATATGATGCGCCGATGATCTGGACACCATCCCCCAATTTTGGCGAACGTACCTTGCCCATCACTATGCTCGTGCTGCATTACACGGGGATGAAGAGCGGGGCGGAAGCCATTGCCTGGCTGGCCAATCCTGCCTCCAAAGTATCTGCGCATTATGTCGTCGATGAGGATGGCACTGTTGTGTACATGGTCCGCGAGGAACAGCGCGCGCAGCATGCTGGCCTGTCGCACTGGCGCGGGATAACCGATTGCAACAGCGCAAGCATTGGTATCGAGATCGTCAACCCTGGGCATGAATGGGGCTATCGTCCTTTTCCTGAGGAACAAATGGCCGCGCTGATTCCGTTGGTTGCAGAAATAGTAGGCACCTATGGAATTCATCCTCGCAATGTTGTCGGGCATAGCGACGTTGCACCTGCGCGTAAAACTGATCCCGGAGAGTTGTTCGATTGGGAACGGCTTGCAAAGCTGGGCCTGGCGGTACCGCGTCCGACCAAAAATCTGGTCGATCCCGGCTGGGGAGATGCGGCCTTTCTGCTGGCGCTCGAACGCTATGGCTATGGCATTGCCGATGGACCAAAGGCCGTGATTGCCTTTCAGCGGCGTTTTCGTCCTGAGAGGGTTGATGGCGTGATCGATGGGCAGTGCAGGGCGATCCTGTGGAGCCTGCTCTTGGAATATGAGGGTGGCGCTGCTATAGGTTGACGCGCCAGAGGGCCGGGCGGCCGCTGCTGCTGCTTTATGGCGGCAGGAGAGGAAAGTCCGGGCTCCAGCGAGGAACGGTGCCGGGTAACGCCCGGCGAAGGGAACTTCAGGGAAAGTGCCACAGAAATCATACCCCCGCATTTCGATGCGGAAAGGTCGAAATGGTGCGGTAAGAGCGCACCGCGGCGGCGGCAACGACGCTGGCAGGGCAAACCCCACCGGGAGCAAAATCGAATAGGGGCGGCATATGGGTATCCTCCACTCCGTCGCCCGGGTTGATTGCTTGAGCGCCGCAGCAATGCGTCGCCTAGAGGAATGGTCGCCCATCCCCCAAAGCTTTGTGCGATGGCGGAGGACAGAACCCGGCTTACAGGCTCTCTGGCGCTTTACTCCAAATGCGGTAGGCTAGTCCGAGCAGCAGGAGCACTACCAGCTCGACAACCATAGGCTCCAAAATGCGCGGACCCCAGCCGTCCAATGCAATACTGACAAAACGACCGAGCAGCGCGCAGGCCGGAACGATGATGGTTGCCGCCAGCCAGCTTGTGCTGCGTTTATAGGACGCGATCAGGGCCAATATCCCGATCGCCAAAAATATTCCGCCCATATCGGCGCGCACATTTGCGGCCCCGATCAGGCCAATCGCCTGCACCCCGCGCTCAGTTGCCAGCGCATCCAGCCGAAACCAGTGCGGGATGACGCTTGCAACCGATAACAGTCCAATGAAGGTCACCCAAATGCGTGAAGCCAGAAGCATGATTTCCCCCTTTACCCCTACGTAAATGCGACAATGGATTTACATTAAGCGCCAAACATGGTCTGTTGCGGTAGCATTGATTTTAGCAAGGGGAGAAACAATGTCGCTAGTTGATCGTGCAAAAAATATTCTGTTGTCACCAGCATCGGAATGGGAGGTTATAGCAAAAGAGCCCGCGACTGTCGGCGGGCTATTTACGGGCTATGCCATACCTATGATGCTGCTGCCCGTGATCGGGCAGATCGTGGGGTTGGGCCTGCTGGGCATTGGACTTGATAATTATGCCATGATGGGTCTTGGCGCCATCGGGATAATGGGCGCAGCGGTTATCGGTGCCATTGGTCTGGTTTTGGGTATTGTGTTGCTATATGCAATGATCTTCGCGGTTAAGGCAATCTCGCCCAGCTTTAATGGCAATTCTGACATCGCGCAGGCGGCGAAGCTGATGGTTTATGCCTCGACGCCCTCATGGGTTGCAGGCCTGATTGTTCCGCTGCTTGGCATGATTGGTGGTCTGCTTGGTCTGGCAGCTACCGCTTATGTTGTTTACCTGATCTACACGGGCATCAGGCCGGTTCTTGATGTGCCGCAAGAAAAATCGGCCGGACTGACGGTCGTGATTGTGCTTATCTACATCGTTCTTTCTATCGTCTTGTCGATGGTCATTTTTGGTCTGCTTCTGTCGACCATATTGGGCGGTGCAATGATGGCAGGCGCAGCGTCTACTGCGATGTGATTTTGGCGCTTCGGCGCTAGCATTATGGCCATGCCCTCGCTAAATGCGGCGGCATGGCCAAATCGTCTCGCAGCAATGATTGGGGGTTTCCGCGTTGGCGCGGCTATGGTTCCTCACGCGAGGCGCAGGCGGTGCGGCTGTGTGACCGGGTCGGTTGCAATCAGGAAGGCAAATGCCCCGCTCCCAAATCCCCCAATAGCCCCGAACGCTGGATGTTCTGCGAGGAGCATGCGGCCGAGTATAATAAAGGCTGGGACTATTTTGCCGGGCTGACAGCGGAAGAAGCCGCCGAACGCGAAGCGAATGAGAAGCGCGATTTTTCCGGCTATAAGGAATCGGCGCATTATGGCTGGGCAGGTTCGGGCGATGGTAGCCGTAGCCGCGACGAAATGCGCGCGCTGGAACTGTTCGGGCTCGATCCCGATGCGAGCTTTGAAGATGCCAAAAAGGCATGGCGCAAAATAGCCAAGGAAACCCACCCCGACGTAAACCCCGGCAATGCCGATGCCGCCAAGGCCTTTCAGGCCGGGCAAGCGGCCTATGACGTGCTGCGCGCGGCCGAGGAAAGGCGGGAGTGGAAGGGGTGAACCGGCTGCTCCTCGCCTTCGCGCTGGTTGCTTTTGCCGTGCGCGGGTTGATCCCCATAGGCTGGATGCCCACTGGTGAAGCCGCTTTTGAAATAACGATTTGTACCGGTCTCGATACCCATAAGGTGTGGCTGGATTCGCATGGAAAGCTGCACAAGCAGGACCCGTCGAAGAAAGCATCGCCTGATCCAGAACCTTGCGCCTTTGGTGGCTTGGCCATGGCTGCCGATTTTGGCTTTCAGGACAGCCCGGCATTTCCGGCATTGAGCACGGCGATTGCAGATCACCATCCCGACTACCTCATTTCCATCGGCAGGGGCCTTGCCGCGCCACCCCCTCCAGCCACGGGACCGCCAATTCTGATCTGACCATTACGAGCCGCACCTTGCGGTTTTTTGTCATTTCAGGAGATTTTCATGAGTATTTATCTGGCGGACGCGTCTGCGCGCGCGTCGCTTTATCGCACCATCTGGCGCTGGCATTTCTACGCCGGGCTTTTGGTACTACCGCTGTTACTGGTGCTTTCGCTCACTGGCTCGATTTACCTTTTCAAACCACAGATTGACCGTTGGGAGGAGCGCGCCTTTACAGGCCTTCCTACCCAAAATGCCGTAGCGCCGTCGCAACAAATGGCGGCGGCGCTTGCCGCTTATCCGGGTTCGCAGTTCCACAGTTATCGCCTACCCGAAAAGGCAGGTGACGCAGCTGCCATCCATCTAGCCCTCACCGACGGCAAAAGCATGACGGATGTTTTCGTATCACCGCAGGGGAAGGTGCTCGGTAGCATCAATCCGGAGGACCGGATCAGCATGATCGTGGCCAAAATCCATGGCGAATTGTTCGCCGGGAAATGGGGTGCCTATTTGGTCGAACTCGCAGGGAGTTGGGCGATTGTCATGATCCTGTCGGGCCTGTGGCTATGGTGGCCAGAGGGCAGGGGATTTGCAGGGGTGTTGTGGCCCCGGCTGTCGCTCGGCAAGCGCGCTTTCTGGCGCGATGTCCACGCGGTCACGGGTTTTTGGGTGTCCGGATTTGCATTGATATTGCTGATAACCGCGCTGCCGTGGGCTGGGGTCTGGGGCGATGTGTTCGATACCGTCCGTACCGAAATGGGCTGGACCAAGGAGCGTCCAGACTGGAAAATCGGCGGCGGCGATAGCCATGCCGAACATGACCATGACGCAATGCTCAAACAGCAGGCAGCCGGCGTTCCGCTGGCTGGGCTGGATGCCATTGTTGCCAAGGC
>CAYVQO010000072.1:0-2494 GCA_964452835.1 uncultured Sphingorhabdus sp.
AGATTATAGGGCGGGTCGGCAAAGACCATATCAACGCAGGCGTCTGGCAAAGATCGCATGGCTTCGATGCAATCCATTTTCAGGATACTGTCGAGTGGCAGATCAATATGTGCAGGCTTCTTCGCCGTCCTGGCAGTCGCAACCTTGGTCTCAATTTTCTCCAAAACACCCATCGACTGCCCCATGACTATACCCGAGGCATCGGCGATGATTCGGATTTGAGTCGGCGTCAAGAAAGTTTTCCACAGGCCATGGCGCTGGAATCAGCCGATTTTGGGGGAACAGATAGAGTCCGGCACAAGATGTAGAGTCTCGCGGATTCCAAAGGACTCAACCCCTAGTGGTGTTACCCGAAAGACTCACATCGCAGATTTTACATTGCGTTACAGCAATAGCATCTGCGCGACGGGCGCGAAGCTGCGCCGATGCAGCGGCGTTGGCCCCAGACGGCGCAGCGCGTCCAAATGTCCGGCAGAACCATAGCCTTTATTCGATGCCCAGCCATAGCCGGGATGCGCCAGATCATAGGCACGCATCAGCCGGTCGCGATGTTCCTTGGCAACAATACTGGCGGCCGAGATACAGGGGTGGAGCGCATCGCCGCCAACAACTGCCTCGGCCCGGTAACGCCAGCGCGGGAGGCGATTGCCATCGACCAGCACCTTGGTTGGTTCTTGCCCCAAGGCATCGACGGCGCGTGTCATTGCCAGCAAAGTGGCTTGCAGGATATTCATGGCATCGATTTCAGCAACGTCGGCGACGCCGATAGCCCATTTGCATCGCGCCTTGATCTGCGCTTCCAGATGCTCACGCTTTTGGGCGCTCAGTTTCTTGCTATCGTCCAGCCCCTCTATACCACCTTCGCAAAGCACCACAGCCGCCGCCACCACAGGGCCGGCCAAAGGCCCCCGGCCCGCTTCATCGACGCCAACTATCATGTCACCCATTGGCTTTCGATGAGCTCAAGATCATCCCAGACCAACGTCTCTTCGATGCAATCGCGGAACGGCTCAAAGATGTCCGGACGGATGCCTTTTGCAAAAGCCCGGTCGCGTGTTTCTTTATCAGGCCACCGGGCAAAGCCAGAATAAAGGCCATCATCGCCGGAAAATAGTGCCGAACCCAGCGAGTTTTCCAGACGTAAGGCCTCGGTACCTTTGCTCCACAAGGCACAAAATTCTTCCTCGCGGCCTGCCTTTACTTTCCATTTGAAATAGGTCGCAAACATATCAAATCCGCCATGCCGGATAGCGCCTGATCTCGCCCGCGCTGTACAGGCAAACCACATTGCCCGACGGATCGAGCAGCCGCGCCTCGCGCCAGCCCCAGTCTTCATCCTGCGGCAATTGTTCAAAGGTAAAGCCTTCGCTGAGCAATTCGCTGACCCATGCGTCGAGGCGTTTGCTCTCAAAATAGACGACGGTGGAAGTGGACACTATATCTGCGCCATGGATTGAGAAGGTAACGCCATTGGGCGCCTCGAAGCGGGCATAGCCATTTTCGGGGCTATCAACGATTTGTTGCAGTCCCAAGGCACGATAAAAACCCACCATCGCGCTATAGTTGCTGCTCGCCACAGTAACCTGATTAAGCGAAGGCCCATCCACCATCGCGTCCTCACGGACAAATTGATGCCCCATCGGACCATGCCCCTGCCCCAGGCCCGGCGCATCTTGCAGCGCCAGTCTCACGAAAAGGCGGGCGCGAGCAATGGATTGCTCCAGCGACATCCCCTGCCCGAGCCCGACTGCGATTGCCGTCGCAAGCGTGCAGCCTGTGCCATGGGTGCTGCGCGTTTCGATCCTCGGCTCTTGCCATTGCATCACTTCATGGCCATCCACGATCAGCCGGTCGATGACCATTTCGCCGTCAGCATGGCCACCCTTGATCAGAAGCGGACGGTCAATGGCCGCCACGCCACCAAGCGCCTCCAGCTCCGGAAGGTTGGGTGTTGTCACCGTCGCGATATCAATAAGGTCCATGAACGCACCGATTGTATCCCTATCGGCAAGCGCAGCGCCACTTGTCGCAACCATCACCGGGTCGAAGACAATGGGGCATTCAATATCCATGAGGCTGTCTGCCACCGCACGGGCGGTTTCAGCACTGCCAATCATCCCAATCTTCACCGCGTCAACGCCAATATCGCTGACGACAGAGGCGATTTGCGCAATCACCATTTCGGTCGGGACAGGATGCACCGCGTCCACACCCAGCGTATTTTGCGCGGTAATCGCGGTAACCGCGGTCATGGCATGCCCGCCAAGCATGGTTACGGTTTTGATATCGGCCTGAATACCGGCGCCGCCGCCGCTATCAGAGCCCGCAATGATCAGGATTCGCGCAGTCATGCGCCCTTATACTTGCGGGTTGTCGAAGCAGGATATTTTTCTAGCAATTTTTTCGCACGCGTCGGCCGGTCCAGCAATTCACCGCCGCAATTGGGGCAGCGTTCATCCATCGCATCGGCGCATTCAGCGCAAAATGTGCATTC
>CAYVQO010000072.1:2594-9577 GCA_964452835.1 uncultured Sphingorhabdus sp.
ACCGCTTGCACTGTCGCATTTTCCAGCGGTTTTCCGCCCGAATAGCGCACATTTTTCAGCAGCTGCGGCACCGGATCAAAGAAGTGCAGCATTTCCGACGCTGGCTTGCCGCTTTCGACAAGGCAAGAAAGTACTTGCAGCGCAGCAACAGTTCCATCGCCGGTTGTGGCATGGTCCAAAAGGATCATATGACCCGATTGTTCCCCGCCCACATTCATCCCGTGTCGGCGCATTTCTTCCAGCACATAGCGGTCACCCACTTTGGCACGTACCAGTTCCAGATGCTGGCTTGCCAGATAGCGTTCCAAACCAAGGTTGGACATCACCGTGGCGACAATACCGCCGCCTGTCAGCAAACCATTCTGGCTCATCGCTGTCGCCATCAGCGCCATGATCTGGTCGCCATCGACAATCTTGCCCTTTTCATCGACAACAATCAGCCGGTCGGCATCGCCATCCAGCGCAATGCCAATATGCGCGCCTGCGGCAACCACGGTCTCCTGCAAGGTCGCCACATGGGTGGAACCAACCCGATCGTTGATATTCTTGCCGTTGGGCGAAACGCCGATGGAGGTAACCTTTGCCCCCAGCTCCCAGATTGCAGTTGGTGCAACCTGATAGGCCGCCCCATTGGCGCAATCTAGCACGACATGCAGGCCGTCAAAACGAATATGTTCTGGTACGGATGCCTTGACCGCGTGGATATAGCGGCCCCGGCTATCCTCAATCCGGCGCGCCCGGCCTATTTCCTGGGCCTCAGCAAGTTGCGGCGGTGCTTCCAGCAGTGCCTCAATCGCCAGTTCGTCCTCATCGGACAATTTGAAGCCATCGGGACCGAACAGCTTTATGCCATTATCTTCATAAGGATTATGGCTGGCGGAAATCATCACACCCAAGTCAGCACGCATTGATCGGGTAAGCAGCGCCACTGCAGGCGTCGGGATCGGGCCAAATTGCACCACATCCATGCCGACACTGGTAAAGCCGGCAACAAGCGCATTTTCAATCATATAGCCGGAAAGCCGCGTATCTTTGCCAATTACCACGCGGTGCTTGTGCTGCCCGCGCAAAAAATGCGCACCTGCTGCCTGGCCGACTTTCATCGCCATTTCCGCCGTCATCGCGCTGGCGTTGGTGCGCCCTCTGATCCCGTCAGTTCCGAAATATTTGCGGCCCATGCCCAATCCCTCAACGAAAGTGCACCGCCCTTAGCGCAGCGTGCCGCTGGCATCAAAGGTGGATTTTCTCATATGCGTAAAGTCTTGCCGCTTGCCCCTTTTTGCAGGCAGTGCATAAGGGAAGGGTTCGGGGAGATATTTGCCATGAAAAAGGCTCTGATTGTTCTGGCCGCGCTGATTATCGGCATATTGCTGGGTGCGGCAATTGCCGATGGTTCGCCTGCGCTCAAGCAAGCGGCGGACATAATCGGCACATTGTGGCTGAACGCGTTGCGGATGACCGTCATTCCCCTCGTCGTCGCCTTGCTGATCGTTGGTATCGTGCAAACCGCAGCAGCGGCCAAAGCCGGGAAGATTGCCGCCCGCAGCGTGGCGATGATGATCGTGCTGCTGTGGACATCCTCCGCCATCGCGGCGATCATGATCCCGTCGCTGACAGGCGTATTCCCCATCCCGACCGAGGCAAAGGCCGCGCTGACCGCTGCGCTTGGCGCCATGCCAGCGCAAGAGGCAGCTGCGCCTTTTACCGAGATCCTGAAAAAACTGATCCCCACCAACCCTTTCAAATCTGCGGTGGAAAGCGATGTCCTGCCATTGATCATATTCACCATGGCCTTTGCTTTTGCCGTGGTGCGCCTGCCCGAAGGCAAGCGTGGCAGCATATTGGCGCTGTTTGATGGCGTCGCTGACGCCATGGTGATGATTGTCGGCTGGGTGCTGGAACTGGCCCCGATTGGCGTCTTTGCCCTGGCCTATAGCCTGGGCGTAGTGGCAGGCACGGCATCCTTTGCCGGGCTGTTGCACTATGTCGTGGTGCTTGTTGCGGCAGGTGCAGTGATTTGGCTGCTCAGCTTTGTCGTTGCATGGATCGGGGCAGGCCGAAATCCAGTCACTTTTTTCAAGGCAGCCATTCCAGCGCAGGCCGTTGCCATCTCCACGCAAAGCTCGCTTGCCTCCATGCCCGCCATGCTGAAGGGTCTGGATCAAATGGGTGTGCGCACAGGCACATCGGAAATCACCCTTCCCATTGCTGTTGCACTGTTCCGCGCCACTGGCCCGGCGATGAACTTTGGCGTTGCGCTCTATATCGCGCACTGGCTGGGCATTGAGTTGACAGCGGGGCAGATTGCGCTTGGCCTTGCCGCGGGCGCAATTACCACCATGGGCGCTGTATCGCTGCCCGGATCGATCAGCTTCATCAGCTCAATCGCGCCCATTTGTCTGGCGATGGGTCTTCCGGTCGAACCGCTTGGCCTATTGATTGCCATAGAGACTTTCCCGGATATCATGCGGACATTGGGCAATGTAACGATGGATATGGCCGTCACGGCAACGGTCGACAAACATACCGGCGAGGAAGGCGAGACAATATGAAATATCGTGAACTCGGCAATGGCCTGAAAGTCTCTGCTATTGGGGTCGGCTGCATGCCGATGATCAAGGGCGGCAATATCACCTATGGTCAAGATGCCGATCCCGATGAGGCGATCAAGACCATCCACCGCGCCATCGACCTTGGCATCACCTTTTTCGATACGGCGCAGATTTATGGCCCGTTTCAGAATGAGGAACTGGTCGGCGAAGCCATAAAGGGCAAACGGGATCAGCTGGTCATTGCCACCAAATTCGGCTTCAAATTCGATGGCAACAAGATCGTCGGCGTCGATGGTTCAGCCGCCAATGCGAAGGATGCCGTGGAGGGTTGCCTGAAACGGCTCGGCATTGATTGCATTGACCTGTTTTACCAACACCGGGTCGATCCCAATGTGCCAATAGAGGAGACCGTTGGCGGCATGGCGGACCTGATCAAAGAGGGCAAGATCAGGCATATTGGCCTTTCCGAAGCCGGTCCGGAAACATTGCGCCGGGCCGCAGCGGTTGCACCAATCAGCGCGCTGCAAAGCGAATATTCGCTGTGGGAGCGCGATGTGGAAGATGAAATCCTGCCCACTTGCCGCGAACTTGGCATTGGCTTTGTTCCCTATTCGCCGCTGGGTCGGGGCTTTCTGACCGGGTCGATCCGCAGTCTGGATGATTTGCCCGCCAATGACTGGCGGCGCAACGATCCCCGCTATCAGGGCGAAAATTTCGCCGCCAATTTGAAAGTGGTTGATGTGGTCGGTGAAGTCGCTGCCAAGCACGGCGTCACCAATGCGCAAATCGCACTGGCCTGGTTGCTAGCGCAGGGCGACGAGATTGTCCCGATCCCCGGCTTCAAACGGCGCGTGACGATGGAAGACAGCGCCAAGGCTGCCGATGTCACGCTTGACGCTGATGACCTTGCGAAGCTGGATGCAGCGGCCCCACGCGGCGGTACAGCAGGCCCGCGTTATGGCGAGTCCGGCATGCGGATGGTGCGGCTTTAGGCGTTAAAGCCAGCGGTAGATACCGGCTCCGTCAGCGCCGAAGAAACCATGCGCCCAGGTCGCCGCCAGCCATAGCACAGTGCCAGCAAGCCAAAGCCTGATGCCGATGCGCGGCAATTGCGACAGGCGCGGCCAAAAGCTTGTTCGCGATTGCCAGCTTTGCCATGCCGAGCCAAGCTGCGCCGCTTTCTTGGCCTCCTGCGCCTTGGCCCCGACAAGTGCTAGAAAGATGATGCTGCCGACAAAGATAAAATTATCGATGCGCGGCGCCACCAATATATGAGCCACACCCCATAGCGCGAATGACCACATCATGGGGTGCCGCGTCACCAAAAACATCCCCGACGGCGACTTTGCTGCAAGCGCTGTTCCGGCATTGGCGTCTGGGTTGGGCAATGCCGGATTGCCAACCATCGAACCACAGTAAAACACCGCCGCAAGGAGTGTCAGCAGACTGGCAACCACCCATATCATATCAGTGGCTGGCCAATAATGCCCGCCCGTGGGCGATTGCCGGAAGGCCCAAATCATGAAGCCAAAGGTAATGAGCGAAACCAGCGAATAAACGCCCAGAAATCCGCCATTGCCAAGCCGCGCTACCATGCGTCCGCGCAAGGGATGAGACATCAGGAAATGGGTGCCGACAAACAATGCGCTGGCCGTAACCAGATGTGCATAACCATTCATGATGTCTCTCTCCGTTTACCGATCATAGGCCTTTGGCAAGGCTCCTTCCTGCGGCGTGCGATAGCGATCACGCAGCCGATCCTGCCGGTTACCAAGCGGCTGTACCACGCCATCAATGATCACTGTGGTCGCTGCTGCATAAAGCTCCAACGGGTCACCATCCCAGATAACGACATCGCCCGCACGACCCGTTTTCAGGCTTCCATAACGGTCGCCCACACCCATGATTTCCGCAGGGGCGGAGCTTATCGCGGCAAAAGCTTCATCCCATGTGAGGCCTGTGGCACCCGGCACTTTCTGTAAGCTTACCAGATTGCCCGCATATTGCGGCGTGTAGCGCAGCTGGTGCGAATCGCGGTCACCAATCATGCCAATCGCAACCTTGACCCCTGCATCCTTCATCCGCCCGATATTGGACTGTGTCGCAGCCAGCATTTCAAAGCTGGCCGGAAGGTCATTGAGCGCAGAGGCGATAACGGGAACCCCTGCTGCTGCCAGCTTGTCGGCCACGCGCCAGCCCTCGCTTGCGCCCACGAATACCATTTTGATCGCGGGGTAATCACGCTTCAGCTCCAGCAGGCGAAGCATGTCGTTGGCGCCTTCAACATGCACCAGCAGCCTTTGCTCACCGCGCAAAACGGCTTGCAGCACCCGGGCATCCTCAATCTTCAGCAGATCATCATCAAAGGCATCATTGCCCGTCGCATGCGCCTGCGCCTCGCGCAGCATGGCGCGGAAGTGCAGATGATTGCCCGAACGGCTGCCACCCGAAGCTGACGCACCCGCCTCCCCAAATTCAACGAACTGGAAGGCACGCGCCTTGCTCACCGGATCGCTGTCTGCGCCCAGATCGGCAATGGCACCTTGGCCTGCAAAGATGCTGTCGGCGCCTTCTGGCGCGACCACCGCACGGGTTACGCCTGCGCTACGGTTGACGGCGATGGGTGAACGGAAGGGATCAATGGCGGGAGCCACATCAATCGCCGCCGAAAAGCCGCTCTTGCCGCCGCTTTTGTCATTGGTGCCGTTGACAGCATCGACTTCGGCTAGGCCAATGCGGCTGAAGCCTGCAAAAATGCCTGGCGTCACCCATTTGCCTGACGCGTCAATGGTGCGTGCGCCTGCAGGAACAGGGACATTGGCTCCAGCCGCAACGATATTGCCATCGCGGATAACGACGGTGCCGCCATCGATGGGTGCGCTGCCGTCACCGACGATGACCTTGCCGCCGGTAATGGCGATGGTTTCGGCAAAGGCCGGGGTTGAAAACGCGGCCAGTGCGGCTGCGGTCATAAGGAGACGCTTCATTTCACATCTCCTTCACCGGGCTGGCCAAGCTCGAAATCGCTCACCGGTCTGCGTTTTGGATCGCTCGAATCAAACAGCAGCGCGCCATCGACCCATACTTTTTCAGGCCGCGAGTAAACTGACAGCGGATTGCCATTCCATAGCACCACATCAGCCATCTTCCCTGCCTTCAAACTGCCCGTCATCTTGTCGATACCGAGCGCCTTGGCTGGATTATAGGTCAGCCATGCAATCGCCTCGGCATCAGAGATTTTGAAACCCATACGGCGGCCGTTGGCCAGCGCCTTTGCCGCCTCCTGATTCAGCCGCTGAATCTGGTTTTCATCATCCGAGTGGATAATCACGCAAGCGCCTGCATTGTGCAGGATCGCGGCATTTTCCGGAATGGCGTCATAGGCCTCCATCTTGAAGCCCCACCAGTCTGCCCACACCGCCGAGCAAATGCCATTTTCCTTCAGCAGATCGCCAATCTTGTAGCTTTCCACGGCATGGTGGAATGTGGAGACCTTGTAACCAAACTCCTTTGCCATATCGATGACGATGGCCATTTCATCGGCGCGGTAGCAATGGTTCTGGATAGTGATATCGCCGTCAAGCACACCGGCCAGCGTTTCCATGCCGACGTCGCGGGTGAAATCCTTACCCGAATCGCGCTTCTTTTTATATTCCTGAGCCCTGATCCATGTCTGACGGTTGACCGCCAGATTGCCCATGCGGGTGGAGGGCATGCGCCCCTTTTGCCCATAAACCCGCTTCGGATTCTCACCGCAGGCCATTTTCAGGCCATAAGGCGCGCCGGGAAATTTCATGCCCTGCACCGTGCGCGCATAAACATTTTTGAGTACGACCGAGCGCCCACCCATCAGGTTGGCGGAACCCGGCAAGACCTGCAACGACGTCACGCCGCCATTGGCAAGCGCGCGGCTGAACCCCGGATCCTGCGGCCAGACGCTATGTTCGGCCCAGACTTCGGGCGTGGTCGGGCTGGTTGCCTCATTGCCATCGCTATGTGCCTCGACCGAGGGCGAGGGATAATCACCCAGATGCGAGTGGATATCGATGATGCCGGGGGTGACGACCTTTCCGGTGCCATCAATCACCGTCATGCCGCTGGGAATGGCAGTGTCCGCACCACCCACGCCGCTGATCTTGCCATCGGCGAAGAAGACCACGCCATTGTCAATCTTCCCGCCCTCACCATCAAAAATGGTGACATTGCGAATGGCGGTCGCGCTGCCCGGATAGGGTTTATAGGTTGATGGATAGGGCGCTTGCGCCTTTGTCGCGGGCTCCGCCTTTGGAGCCGGTTCTGCCGATACGCTTTTGGGTGCATCGACCGTGTTGGAACAGGCGACCAGAGCCAGTGGCGCTGCAAATAGCGTAAAGTGAAAACGCCCCTTCATCGATCAAGCTTCCTTCTGTGCAGATGGTTCTTCGTCTTTCA
>CAYVQO010000073.1:0-9449 GCA_964452835.1 uncultured Sphingorhabdus sp.
AGGAAATCGGCGCCGCCGATCTTCTTTGCCTCCTCCTCGAAGACATTGATGAACTCGGCACCGATGAATTTGCGTTTTTTCTCGGGATCGGTGACACCTTCCAGCCCGGCCATGAAGCGTTGCTCGGCATCAACCACGACCAGCGGGATATTATAATGATCGCGGAACAGCCGTTCGACCTGTTCGCGCTCGTTCAGCCGCAGCAAGCCGTGATCGACGAAGACGCAAGTCAGCTGGCTCCCCACCGCCTCGTGAATCAGGATCGCTGCGACTGAGCTATCGACGCCGCCTGAAAGCCCGCATATCACCCGGCCGGAACCGACCTGTTCCCGTATTTCGGCAATTTTGGTCGCCCGGAATTCCGCCATCGTCCAGTCGCCTGCCAGCCCGCATATGTTATGCACGAAGTTGCCGATCAGCTTCGCGCCATCAGGGGTGTGGTGCACCTCGGGGTGGAACATGGTGGTGTAATAACGCCGCGCTTCGTTCACGCAGATCGCAAAGGGCGCGTTGGGGCTGGTGCCAATGACCTCAAAGCCTTCGGGAGCGACCGTCACCCGGTCGCCGTGGCTCATCCAGACGGGGTATTTCTGCCCGACTTCCCAGAAACCGTCGAACAAGGGCGATGCCTTGTGAATCTCTACATCGGCGCGGCCAAACTCCGCGGCATGTCCGCCTTCTACTGTGCCACCCAACTGGGTGCACAAAGTCTGCTGGCCATAGCAAATGGCCAGAATCGGCAGGCCGCTTTCAAACACCTCCTGCGGCGCGCGCGGGCAGCCTTCGTCGGTCACTGACGCAGGCCCGCCGGATAGGATCACCCCCTTGGGCTGCATACGTGCAAATGCTTCCTCAGCATTATTAAACGGCGCAATCTCGCTATACACCCCCGCCTCGCGCACACGGCGGGCAATAAGCTGTGTCACTTGGCTTCCAAAATCAATGATCAGGATGGAGTCAGAAGGCTGGATAGTCATGGCAGGCCGTTAATGGAGCCGCCCGCCGCTGTCCATATGCCCTTCGAGCACTAGTCGAAAATATCCTTCAGCCAGTGCTTGGGCTTTTTGTAGCGATACTCCTTATGCCCAAATTGTGGCTGATGGCCGTAACCTTGGGGCGGATAAGGCGCTGGTGGCGCTGCATGCTGTTGTGGTGCGGGCGGCGCGGCGCTGCGCTCAATAATCTTGTCCAGCTCGCCGCGATCAAGCCAGACGCCTCGGCATTGCGGGCAGAAATCAATCTCAATCCCCTGCCGGTCGCTCATGGAAAGCGGAACGATGCAAACCGGGCAGGACATGGCGGCAACTTGGGATTCGGTGCGCATGGAACACTCCTCTATTTTTCCCCCCGATGTGGGAAGTGGGCGTTAGTGCGCGGAATTCAACCCCGGTCCTTCGCCGCGCGCCGTGCCGCCAGCTCTTCGACCGAACCGGCCCGCATGAACGGGTTGGTGGCGCGTTCCAGCGCGATTGAAGTCGGAACTGTCGCCTCATTCCGTTCCCGCATTTCCGTCACTGCTGCCATGCGCGCTATCAGCGCTTCATTGTCGGGCTCAACGCTCAGCGCAAATTTCCCGTTGGATAGCGTATACTCATGCGCACAATAGATTTGGGTCTCATCGCCCAGCGCCTCCAGCTTGCGCATGTTTGCATACATCTGCGCCGCCGTGCCCTCAAACAATCGCCCACAGCCCATGGCGAATAATGTATCGCCGACAAAGGCAGTCTGTTCGGTTGGGAAGTGGTAGGCGATATGGCCGGCAGTGTGTGCGGGAACGTCAATCACCTTTGCTTCGACCGTGCCAAGTCGGACGACGTCGCCCTCCTTGACCAGCACATCCAGCGTTGGGATACGCTCTCGCTCCGCCGCTGGTCCGGTGATGGTGCAGCCCGTTGCCGCTTTGATCGCCGCATTGCCGCCGGTATGATCGGGATGCCAATGGGTGTTCCAGATTTGCGTTATCGCCCAACCACGCGCTTCGGCCTCAGCCAGCACCGGTTCGGCAACGGCTGGATCCACCACCATAGTCTCGCCGCTTTCCGGCTCGTGCACCAGCCAGACATAATTGTCGGACAATACGGGAATGCGGATAATCTCGATGGGCATGGCCTTTTCTCTCAAGCTGCTGGTTGGCTGGTTTCAGGCAAGCGGGTGATCATAGCAGCCGCCAGTTCAACGTTTCACCGGCATGAAACAGCACCACAGCGGTGCCATTGGCATCAATATTCTCCGGCACCGGATTGGGTGTGCGTTCCAATGTGATGGTCGTTTCATTCACCGGCAGCCCGTAAAAGGCGGGCCCGTGCAAGGATGCAAAACCCTCCAGCCGCTCAAGCGCATCTTCTTCCTCAAACACCGCTGCATAGCTCTCGATAGCATGCGCGGCGTTGAAAATGCCCGCACAGCCACAGGCGGACTCCTTGGCTGAAACAGCATGCGGCGCGCTATCGGTGCCGAGGAAAAATTTCGTATCGCCGGATGTCGCTGCCTTGCGAAGCGCCAGCCGATGCTGTTCCCGCTTGGCCACGGGCAGGCAATAGGCATGCGGGCGAATGCCACCAGCAAACATCGCATTGCGGTTGATATGCAAATGATGCTGGGTGATGGTCGCCGCGATATTCGGTCCGCTTTCCGCCACAAACTGCGCCGCGTCCGCCGTGGTGATATGTTCAAAAACAATTTTCAGCGACGGGAAATCAGCCACCAGTTTCGTCAGCGTGCGTTCGATAAACACCGCCTCACGGTCAAAAATATCAACATGGGCATCAGTGACTTCGCCGTGGATCAGCAAAGGCATGCCAATGGCCTGCATTTTGCCTAGCACAGGGTAAATCGCGGCAATATCGCTGACGCCATGGGCCGAATTGGTGGTGGCATGCGCCGGATATAATTTGGCGGCGGTAAAGATGCCCGCTGCAAAACCCGCTGCTATATCCTCGGCATCGGTGCCATTGGTCAGATAAGCCGTCATCAGCGGCGTAAAGTCCATGCCGGTTGGCAAGGCTGCCAATATCCGCTCACGATAGGCCGCCGCGTCCGCAGCAGTCACCACTGGCGGCGACAGATTGGGCATCACTATCGCCCGGGCAAATTGCCGGGCTGTATAAGGCAAAACCGCGGCCAGCATTGGGCCATCGCGTAAATGGACATGCCAGTCATCGGGGCGGCGGATGGTAAGCGTTTGAGTCATGGCTTCCCTTTAGGCACGGTGGACCCTATCTGTCACCTATGTCTGCGCCTCGCCTTTTTGATCGTTCCGTTATCCGCCTATCCCCTACCGAATCGGGGGAGGATGTGCGGGGATTTTTGCAGGGGCTTGTGACGCAAGACACGGGTACCGCGCTCCCGGCATGGGCCGGACTGCTGACGCCGCAGGGCAAGGCGCTGTTTGATTTCATCCTCTGGGCCGACGGTGCCGATGTCTTGGTCGATTGCGAAGCAGAACAGGCTGAGGCCCTTATCCGGCGGCTTTCGCTCTACCGCTTGCGGCGCAAGATCGCGATTGCGATTGATCCCACGCTGGGCGTTTATTGGGCTGTGGCCGGCCCGCATAGTGGCGCCGACCCAAGGCTGGCAGCACTTGGCGTCCGCTGGGTGGCGCCCTTGTCAGACGGCGATGTTGACGTTTCCGCCTTTTATCGCAACCACCGCCTGTCGCTGGGCGTTGCCGAAGGCATTGCCGAACTGGGCAGCGATGCGACATTGTGGCTGGAAGCCAATGCCGCCGAACTGCACGGCGTTTCTTTCAGCAAAGGCTGTTATGTTGGCCAGGAAAATACAGCCCGGATGAACTGGCGGCAAAAGGTCAACCGGCGGCTGGTTGTGCTGCCGCTTGAACAGGCGGACCCGAAGCGACTGCGTATCGCCTATCCGGACCTTGGCCTTGCCGTTGTGCATGCACGGGTTGAGGATTTGGACCCGGCGGCGCTGCCTGACTGGCTGGCTGCGGCCATAACGGCATCATGATTAGCGTTCATCGCGCAGCCATCGCGGAGCGGGCAAAGGGAAGCATGAAACAGTTTTTGCCGGTTCTATTTGCTCTTATTGCCGTGCCTGTGTCAGCGGACGACAGCGAGCGTAGCGACGCCTATGACGCGATGCTCGGCTGTGCTGCCTTTCACACCATTGAAAGCAGCAAGCTGCAGGGCGATGCTGCCGAAGCGCAGCGGGCAATGGCCTATGACTTTGCCGAAGTGGCAGCACCGCTTGCCCCGGATGGCAAGGAAAGCACAGCGGACGCTGATTTGAAAGCGCTGCTCGAATCCTATCGGCAGAAACTGGATACGGGCGATGTGCGGGAAATGGCAGAGGATTGGACGGCGCTGGAAAGCGCCTGTGCAGAGCTCTATCCGGTTCGGAAGGCCATTGGAAAGGCCCTTCGACCGAGCAGCGAATAACCCGATTAATCCAGCAACGCACGGCGCTGCCCTGCACTGTTTCTGCACAGCATTCGCCTGCTTGCTGCACGGCCTGCACCATCCTGACTCCACACACCGCCCCTAACCCATCGTCATCATGGTGATGGGAGTATCGACAAATGGACATGATTTTGGGGCTACGCGGCAGTTTCTGGCGCAAGGCCATTTTTGCAGGCGCGCTGGTGGCATTGGCCGATGTGCTGCTGTTCAACAGCAGCGGCGGTTCGGTGTTGGGGCTGTTCACGGGTGCATGGGCATTATTCAGCTTTGCTGCGCATAAAAGCGGTTGGAACAAGCCCTGGTCGCTGGTGGCCTTTGCCATTGCTACCGGCCTTGCCGGCATGCTCTTCTATGATCCCAGCCTGCTCGCAGCCACATTGTTTCTGGCCAGTTTGGGGGTGGCGATCATGCT
Source organism: uncultured Sphingorhabdus sp. (assembly GCA_964452835.1). Classification (GTDB taxonomy): domain Bacteria; phylum Pseudomonadota; class Alphaproteobacteria; order Sphingomonadales; family Sphingomonadaceae; genus Sphingorhabdus_B. Next base: position 4,831 of record CAYVQO010000073.1, read on the forward strand.
CCCCCAAATCGAAGGCACAGCGGACGGCTGGTATTGGGGAAAGCGGCTGCTGTTCCACGGAGTGACAGCACCCTTCAATCCCGTCATCGATTTGCTGCGGATGGTCCGGGCGCGCAAACGCAAAGGTTCGCGGCTGGCGGTCAGCAAGTTATTGCCTGTACTTGTTCTGCCGACAATTGGCACAGCGCTGTTCCTCAGCCTGTTTGCCATGGCCAATCCGCTGATCTCCGACTTTCTGGCAAAGCTTCGGGTCGGCGACATTAACGGGCTGGATATTGTTCGGCTGTTCTTCTGGGGCTTCATTTTCATCCTCGTCTGGTCAACGCTGCGGCCATGGCGAGCAAAGGCGGGGTTCAGCCAGCTAAGCGACAGCGCGCCCGGCAGCATAGCCGGGGTCAGCATAGCCTCAGTCACTATATCTCTTATCCTGTTCAATCTGCTCTTTGCTCTGCAGAATGGGCTCGACCTTGCCTATCTGTGGGGCGATGTCGTGCTGCCAGAGCAGTTCACATTGGCCGAATATGCGCATCGCGGTGCCTATCCGCTGGTGGCAACGGCTTTGCTTGCCGGGCTGTTTATCATATTCACGACGCATCCCAAATCCGAACTCGCCGGTAACACAGCCATTCGCTGGCTGGTGATCATATGGATTGCACAAAATCTGTTGCTGCTGGCTTCCACCGTTGAGCGCACCTTGCTTTATGTCGACGCCTACTCGCTAACCCGGCTGCGCATAGCGGCGCTGCTATGGATGGGGCTGGTTGGCGTTGGGCTGATGCTGGTGACATGGCGGATGCTGCGCGGGCGCAGTCTGGCTTGGCTGGTGAATGGCAATGTCATTGCGGCCTTTGCCGTGCTCGCCAGCTGCACCTATGTCGATCTTGGCGAAATCGCCGCCAACTGGAATGTCCGCCATGCGCGTGAAGTGGGGGGCAGGGGCGTGCATCTGGACCTGTGCTACCTCAACAATCTCAACGCTTCGGCCTTGCCCGCGCTTGCCAGCCTGGAGCAGCGCCCCGGCCTGCCTCCCGCCTTCAAACAACGCGTCACGCTGGTCCGTCAGAGCGTGCAGCAACGTATAGAGCAACGCCAAAGGGCAAAAGGTGGCTGGCGCTGGCGCGATGCACAGCGGCTGGCGGATGTGCGCCGTCTGGGTCTGTCTGACCTGAATATACCCAAGGGCTATTATGCCAGCTGCAATGGGGAGCTCTATGTCGTGGGCGAGCGTTATGAAGAGGATAGCAGCTATGATCGCTATTGACGCGAGGCAGTGGCGCAGGAACAACAGGCGCATGGCCAAATCGATCCTGATCGCCGATGATGATCCGCATATCCGCGAAGTGCTGGCCTTCGCCCTGGAAAAGGCGGGGCTGTCAGCGCGTACGGTGGAGGATGGCGAGGCGGCGCTGGCGGCCGTTGCGCACAGCAGGCCCGATCTGATCATCCTGGACATCAACATGCCAAAGATGGACGGGCTGGAGGTTTGCCGAAGGTTGCGCAGCGAAAGCGACATCCCGATCCTCTTCCTCTCCTCCCGCGATGATGAGATTGACCGGGTGCTGGGCATAGAGCTGGGCGCGGACGATTATGTCGTCAAACCCTTTTCCCCACGCGAAGTGGTGGCGCGGGTGGCGGCCATATTGCGGCGCAGCGGCGGTAAGACTGCAGCCCCGCTGGCCACGGGTACTTTGGTGCATGGCGGCATTCGGCTGAACCTTGAAGGCTGGCGGGCGAGTTGGAAGGGGGAGGATGTCCCGCTGACCGTCACTGAGTTCGGCATGCTGCGGGCGCTGGTCTCTGCACCGGGCCGGGTGCTGACGCGGGATCATATCATCGATCAGATCCACGGCCCCGGCTTTGCAATTACCGACCGCACTATAGACAGCCATATCCGCAATTTGCGCGCCAAATTCGCCAAGGTTGGCTGCCATGACCTGATCGAAACGCGCCCAGGGCTTGGTTACAGCATCGGTGCCTGCAATGGAGAGGCTGCCGCGGCCGGATGATCGGCGCGGCCAAAGCCTTACTGAAACGCCATTGGCCGCGCATGCGGCTGCGTACCATATTGCTGGGCGTGCTGCTCTTTGTGGCAGCCCTCCCCGGCGTCAGCGCGATATTCCTGCGCGTCTATGAAAATACTCTGGTCCGGCAGACCGAGATTGAGCTTGTGGCGCAAGGGTCAGTGCTTGTCGCTGCCGCAGGTGGCCGCTTCCCCCTGGCCGAACCGAGGCCCATTGCGGACGTCAATAGCCGCACAACGAGCTATGCAGGGGAGGAGGCCAATGACTATTATCTGCCTGAACCACCCGTGCTCGATCTCAGCCGCGACAGCATATTGCCTGAACGACCCGCGCCTGTCGCAACCGATCAGCGGGCGGACCCAGCGGCTTTGGCAACAGCGGTGCGGCTGGAACGGTTAATCGAACAGACCCAGCGCACTACGCTTGCCTCCATCATATTGGTGGACCGCAATGGCATAATCCTGAACGGCGCATGGAAGGGGCAAAGCCATGCGAACCTTCCAGAGGTGCAGCGTGCACTGAAGGGGCGAACGTCAATGCTCTTGCGACGCAACCTGGGCTATCGCCCCGCAAGCATTTTTTCCTTCCTGTCGCGGGCCGCATCGCTGCGCATCCACCATGTCCGTCCGATCATGGTCGATGGCCGTGCGACTGGGGCCATCATCCTGTCGCGCACCAGCCGCGATCTGTTCAAGGGGCTGTATCAGGATTGGGGGAAGATCATCATCGGTATCCTCATGATCTTTACGGTGCTGATTTTCATCAGCCTGGTGCTCCACCGCGCCATTGCCAAGCCGATTGAGGCGTTGAGCCTTGCAACCCGGGATGTCGCCACGGGCCATGGCGTGGTGCCTGACCCGCCGGTGACTGCCGCCATAGAGATACAGGCGCTGTATCAGGATTTTAGTGTGATGGCCGAAGTCATTGCGCAACGTTCCCGCTATTTGCGCGATTTTGCTGCAGCGCTCAGCCATGAATTCAAGACACCGTTGGCGGGGATCAGAGGGGCAATCGAATTGCTGGAAGACCATCATGGCCAGATGAGCGAGGATGAACGCAACCAGTTTCTGGGCAACATCTCCAAAGATGCTGAGCGGTTATCGGCGTTGGTTGGGCGGCTAATGGACCTGGCCCGCGCCGATATGGCCCGGCCCGACCAGAATGTCTCCGTCGCGCTGGAGCCGTTGCTGGCAAAGGTCGCCGATGCCATGCGGAGCAGCCATTTTGCGGTGGAGATGTCGCTGCGCAGCCCCCTGCCGCCAGCCGCCATGGACCGGGCCGCGCTGGAAAGCGTGCTGATCACGCTGATCGAGAATGCGCGTCAGGCAGGCGCGACTGGCATCCGAATAGAGGCGCTGGCAAAGTTGCGCGATGTGCAAATCACCCTATCCGACAATGGCCCGGGAATAGCACCGACCGATCAGGCGCGGCTGTTTGAACCCTTTTTCACCACGCGCCGCGCCGACGGCGGGACCGGCCTTGGCCTTGCCATTGCCCGGGCGTTGGTTGAAGCACATCGGGGGCGGCTGGAGTTGGTGCCGAGCGACGCAGGGGCGACCTTCCGGCTGGTCGTGCCGCGTACGTGAAGGCAAAGGCCTAACTAATTTGCTACGCGGTCAAGCCGCACCTTCGCCGTGCCGCTGCGGTGCATGCCAATCTGTTTGGCGGCAGCATAGCTGATGTCGATAATCCGGCCTTTCTTCCAAGGCCCGCGATCATTGATGCGAACGACCACATCCTTGCCGTTTGACAGATTGGTGACACGGACACGCGTGCCAAAGGCAATGGTGCGGTGCGCGGCGGTCAAACCGTTGGGGTCAAATTTCTCTCCGCTTGCCGTGCGGCTGCCCATAAATTCGCGGCCATAATAGCTGGCCTCGCCGGTGCCAAGATGCCCGCCTTCGGGTTTCGCCTCGGCAAGAAATGACAGGCCCAACATGGGAGCAATAACCGCCAGTCGTCCGAATTGCATAAGACCTCTCCCCTACTAAGAAGGCTGCGCCGGATGGTCCTGTATGGCAATATTGTCCGCGTCACGCTGGACGGTATTTGCGGCAGGCCGATCTAAAGTCAATTACCTATGCGAAGGGGATAATCACCCTGCAAAGGGACGCGCCCAGCGTGCCTGGCTTGCGCTTTGGCAAAGCCTTGGCGCGCCGGGGCTTGATGCGATCGCCAATGCTGACAATCCTGAATGATTATCTCGGCCCGGCGGGCTCAACCCTCCAGCTTGAATGCCAAGCCCGCATGCGCCTCCAGCCGCTCGCGCAGCTTGGCGCCCAGCGCAGCGCCCGGCGTGGTCACCCCGCCCGGGCCGTCTATCTCGGCCAGCGCAATTGCGGTCTCGGCGATCATCTTTGATGTGGAGCCATAGCCGGGGTCGCGGTCTCCGGTCACATTGGCGACCAGTTTCTTGCCATCGGGCCATTCGCCGATGAAAAGAATGTCGTAGAAACCGTTTTCGCGCTCTTCCTTGGTCGGCCCATCGCCGGGTTTCAGCTTGGCATCGCCGAACGGATTGGCTTTGGCCATCGCCTCGGCCATCGCTTTGCCAGCATCGCCAATGGTGGTCATCACCATCTCGTCATAGACCAGGTC
>CAYVQO010000074.1:0-9331 GCA_964452835.1 uncultured Sphingorhabdus sp.
CCAGCGAGTCTGCCAGCCGCTCGCCCACGGGGCGGATACCGATGCCCAGATAGCCACGCTCTGGCCGTTCGCCTTTGCGCAGCGTTTCGATGACGGGCAGAGCTTCCTCTGCAGGAATTGCAAAACCGACGCCAATATTCGCTTGAATGGGCGAGATCAGCCGGTTGTTGATTCCAATCACCTTGCCCTGCAAGTTGAACAGCGGCCCGCCGCTGTTGCCAGGGTTGATTGCGGTGTCGGTTTGAATGAAGCGGTCATAGGCCCCGCCCGCGCCGATATTGCGCTGCAATGCTGAAATGATCCCTGCAGTGACTGAGCTGTTCAGGCCCAGCGGATTGCCAATGGCAATAACCCAGTCACCCACGCGGCTTTTGGTTGACGCTTCCATCTCGACGAAGGGAAGGCCAGTCGCATCTATTTTGATTACTGCGACATCCGAAACAGGGTCCCGACCGACGATTTTTGCCGTATATTCCTTGCCGTTGAACAAGGTGACTGTCACCCGGTCGACGGCGTCATTATTATTCTGGCCGCTGGCGACGACATGGTTGTTGGTAACAATATAGCCGTCGGATGAAATCAGGAAGCCCGAGCCACCGCTCTGTTGCTCTGTCGTGACCGGGCGTCGTTCGCCAGTGAAGGGATTGAAGCTTGTTGCCACTTCGACCTTTTGCTTGGTCGCAATATTCACCACTGCCGGCTGCAATTGCTCAACCAGATCGGCAAAACTGTCTGGGGCGCCGCGGGGGGCGATGCCAGACTGCGCCAACGCGACGGTGCCGGGGACAGGAACAGGGCCACCGGGATTGCCGGTGGAAAGCGCAAAGGCGCTGCCTGAAAGCAGAAGCAGGGCTGTCACTCCATAAGCATAACGCACGATAATCCGTCCTCTTCGTCTCAATAATCGCGGTTTGCGCGGGGCAAACCATGTGTTGCTCTGGCCTGACGTCCAAAAGCTGAACGCCAATTGAATGAAATGTCTACAACCGTCATCGGCGGGCAAACCGCCGACAGGCTTCGACAAACGTCACTCGTCGCGCCTAACGCCCCTCACGGAATTTGCGCATATATTCGTTGTTCGGCGAGAGCACGACGTTGGTTTTGCCATTCTCGCCGCCTTCATAAAATGTCTTCCGGTAAGATTGCATGGCACGGTAGAAATTATAGAATTCCGGGTCCTTGTTGAAGCTTGCGGCATAGATGCGTGCGGCCTCAGCCTCGGCATTGGCGCGGATGATCTGGGCTTCTTTCTGACCCTCTGCGTCGATGGCCACGGCTTCCTGCCGGCGCGCACTTTCCATCCGCTGGAAAGCCGCTGCCAGCGGCGCGCCATCGGGCAGGTCAGCACGCTTGATGCGCACATCGATGATTTCCGCGCCATAGCGACGGGCCTCGCGGTTCAATGCGGTCTGGATATTCTCCATCACTTCGCCGCGCTCAGGGCTTAGCAAAGTGGCAAAGGACCGTTTGCCCAATTCGTTGCGCAGCCGCGAACCGAGAATTGTCTTCAGCTGATCACGCAGCCGGTCTTCGGTGCGGATCGTGCGGTACATCACAATTGGCCGCGTAATACGGAAGCGGGCAAAGGCATCGACCTGCAGCCGAAGCTGGTCCGTGGACAGCACTTCCTGCCGCTCCATTTCAACATTCAATATTCGCTTGTCGATAAACTGTACCTGCTCGACGAAGGGGATACGAAAAGCAAGGCCAACGGGCCGTTCGCCAAAGGCCTGTTTGGGCTTATAACCATTCACGACGCGCAGTGGCTGGCCATAGGTGCTGATGATGGCCTGTTTGGTTTCCGGAACAATCGACACAGATTGCGCCAGCAGGATGACGGCTGCCAGTGCGATTACGCTGAGCGCAACGGGGTTGCGGAGGACAGAGCGATCCATCATTTCTTCCCTTCGACAACGACGGGCTGCTCAGCCTTTTGTTGCGCCCGCCGCTGAATTTCCGGCAGCGGCAAATAAGGTGTGACCCCGCCGCTTTCGACAATGGTCTTGTCCACTTTGCTCAACACCTGCTCCATGGTTTCATAATATAGCCGCCGTCGAGTCACATCGGGCGCGGTCTTGTACTGCTCGTAAATCTTGTCGAACTCGGCTGTCTCACCCAGCGCAAGCTCTGTCACGCGGCTGGCATAGCCGCGCGCTTCGTTGAGATAGCTTTCGCGCCGCTGCTGGGCGGCATTCACTTCGCGGAACGCATCATTGACTTCAGCCGGCGGGTCCGACTGCAAAATGGTCACGCGCTGAATGCTGATCCCCGAATTATATTCGTTAAGGATGGCCTGCATCCGTTGCCGCACCTGTGCCTCTATTTCACCGCGGCCAGCGCCAAAGGCCTGATTCAGGTCAAAATTGGCAACCGCTGCGCGCATAGCGCTTTCGCCCACTTCCTGCACCGTCTGCTCAGGCTGAGCGATCTGGAACAGGAAGCGTTCCGGATCGCGGATCGACCAGCCAATTTCATAGGACATATCGATCAGGCTCTCATCCTTGGTCAGGACAAGATTGTCGTTGCTTGACTTGGGCGAGCCAATGGTGGTGCGCCTTATGCCCTGCGTGTCAATCTTGGTCATCTGCTCAATCGGTGCGGGCAGGGTAAAGGCAATACCCGAGCCGACGGTGCGTGAATATGAGCCGAAGAATGTAACAACACCCTGTTCCTGCGAATCGAGCCGATGCACGCTGGTCCAGCCAACCCACAAAATAGCGAGACCGCCCAGAATGATAGGCCACCAGCTTTTTCCATCGGGGCGTTTTGGCAGGCCGCCGAAGCCGCCGCCCTTTCCGCCACCGCCGCCGGGGCGCTTGAACAAATCCTCCAGCGATGGACCGCGCGGTTTCTCGCCATTTGCTTTTTGTGGCTCCCATGGGTTGACGGGCCGCTTGGGTTCATCGCCCGTCGGCGTGTCCGCCACCGGCTTGCGGCCTTTCTTCGGCGGTTCACTATCGCCGCCGCCTGTGCCCGGAAAATCCCAGGGGCCCTTACCGTCAGTGTTCAGGGGGCGAGGCGCCCCTCCATCCTCTTTTTCCATCATGATCCGACATATAGGCAGCGTTTTCGATAAAAACAGTGTCATTCCCGAAAATTGATTCTATTCGCATCGGCAATGATCGACACGGGCAGAATTGAAGCTGCAATCGGCGCAGTGGCAGATGGGCGGACCAGCGGTTTACGCGTGAAAGATGGCGCGATTTCCCTATTGCTGGATGTGACTGGGCTGGCAGAAACAGAGCGCGAGAGCGTTGAAAATGCTGTGCGCACTGCCATCGCCGATAGCGCCCCCGGAACGCCCGTCCGCATCATGCAAACGGCAGAGCGTGTTGCTCAGCGGCTGATTGCAGTGGCCAGCGGCAAAGGTGGCGTTGGCAAATCAACGCTGTCGGCCAATCTCGCTGTGGCGATGAAGAAAGCTGGTCGTGCTGCTGGGCTCGTCGATGCCGATATTTATGGCCCCTCTCAGCCGCGCCTGCTGGGGGTCGAGGATAAGACGCCCGAAGCTGCCGAAAAGAAAATGTTCCCGTTGGTCGGCGCTGGTGGCGTTCCTTTTCTGTCTATGGGGCAGTTGGTGAAACCCGGGCAACCGGTGGCGTGGCGCGGGCCAATGGCGGGGCAGGCGCTAAGCCAGCTTGTCGATGCCCATTGGGGGCAGGTTCGTGACCTCATTGTAGATATGCCGCCGGGGACCGGTGATATCCAATTGTCCATGATCCAGAAGCACCGGCCCATGGGTGCGGTGATCGTCTCTACGCCTCAGGATCTGGCGCTAATGGATGCGACCCGCGCCATTGCCTTTTTCGATACCGCCAAGGTGCCGATCATTGGTCTTGTTGAAAATATGGCAGGCTATGTCTGCCCGCATTGCAGTGAAGTCAGCGATCCCTTTGGCAATGGCGGTGCAGAGGCTGCGGCGGTCGAACTGGGCATTCCCTTTCTGGGCCGCATCCCGCTGGATATCGCCATCCGCATGGCAAGCGATGATGGTGTTCCGCAGGCACTAGGGGAAGGCCCTGTCGCGCAGGCCTTTGCAGCAATTGCGGCAAAGGTGAGCGACTGGATCGATCAACAGAGCAAAGCTGCATGAGCGAAGAGGAGCAAAACGGCCTTTCCCGACGCAAGCTGCTGATCGGTGGCGGGGTGGGCCTTGGCCTGTTTGTTGCGTGGCAAATATGGCCGCGCCAATATCGTCCCAATCTGCCAGTCGGAAAGGGCGAACATGGCTTTGGCAGCTGGCTGAAAATTGCTGAAAATGGTACAGTGACGGTTGCCGTCCCGCAAAGCGAAATGGGGCAGGGCAGCTATACCGCGCTGGCGCAAATTGTTGCTGGCGAGCTAGGGGCTGACTGGCGCACGGTATCGGTTCAACCTGCATTTGCTAGCCCGGAATTCGCCAATGCCCTTTTCGTGCGCGAATGGCGTGCGGCCATGCTGCCCGCCTCTATTGGGGCGTCGGTGGGCGGCGGCGCGGCGGACAGCCTGAGCAATAGCTGGGCGGAGCGCGAAGCCTTTATGATTACGGCGGGCTCCACATCGGTACGGCAATTTGAAATGCCCTGCCGCATGGCCGGAGCTGCGGCGCGGGTGCTGCTGTGCCAGGCAGCAGCGGCACGCTGGGACACGGATTGGGAAAGCTGCGATGCTGAAAGCGGCTTTGTCACTTTTGGCAAAAAGAAGATCGCCTTTGCCGATCTGGTGGTCGAAGCAGCTGCGCTGGACGTTCCCGATCCGGTGCCCTTGCGCGCCTCTCCGGTCAACGCGCTGACGGGCAAGGATCTTGTCCGGCTGGACGTGGCGGCAAAGGTGGATGGCAGCGCCAATTTTGCTGGTGATGTGCGACTGCCTGATATGCTTTATGCCTCGGTCCGCGCTGGCCCAATTGGCAATACCAAGCTCAAATCGGTAAATGTAAAGGGCGCCGCAAAGATCAAGGGCTTTGTAAAGCTGATCAAAACCGACACATGGGTGGCAGCACTGGGCAGCAACTGGTGGGCCGCGAACCGTGCGCTTGATGCCATCGCTCCGGTTTTTGAAACCATTGGCCGAATGCCGGACAGTGGGGTGATTAATGCCACCCTGGACCGGATGCTGTCCAAAGGTAAAGGGCAGCGCATCCATGGGCTGGGTTCGGTCGAGGCTGCGCTGGACAAATCGGCGGGCACAAAAGTGCACAAGGCGCAATATGCCGTTGCACCAGCTTTGCACGCGCCGCTTGAGACACGCAGTGCCACTGCCCAGTATGAAAATGGGCGGCTTACATTGTGGCTTGCAACACAGGCGCCAGAAGCAGCGCGACAGGCCGCGGCGCGAGCGATTGGAATATCTACCGACGATGTAACGCTGATTGCCATGCAGGCGGGTGGCAGCTTTGGGCGCAATCTGTGCTCGTTGATTGCTGAACAGGTGGCGGTGCTGGCAAAGCAGGCGAAGCGCCCGGTGCAGCTTATCTGGTCGCGGCCAGAGGATTTCATGCGCGACCATGTCCGGCCACCGGCATTGGCGCGCATGACAGCGGCGATCGGCGCGGGCGGGAAGCTGCAGGGACTGTCGGTGAAGATCGCGGTGCCCGCCACGACACGACAACAAATGCAGCGGCTGTCTGGCGATAGCCCCAGCGAGGCGTTGGCCGCTGTGCGGGGGGAGCATGATCCGCTGGCGCTGGATGGCGCGATCCCGCCCTATGCCATTCCCAATATTTCCGTGGCGCATTTTCCTGTCAATCTGTCGCTACCCACGGGCCTGTGGCGCGGCAATGCGCACAGCTACACTGCCTTTTTTATCGAATCCTTTGTGGATGAGCTGGCGCATCTTGCTGGAATGGAGCCGCTATCCTACCGCATGCAGATGCTGGTGGGGCAGACCCGGCTTGCGCGCTGTTTGACCGGCGTTGCAGCAATGGCAGGCTGGGACGGCGGTGTTGATGGCAGCGGAAAAGGGATTGCCTGCCACAGCATGTATGGCAGTCATATCGCCATTGTTGCGACGGCGCGGACCAATGAAGGTGGCGTGTCGGTTGAACGCATCTCGGCGATGGTTGATTGCGGGCGGCTGATCAATCCCGGGCTGGCACGGCAACAGATAGAAAGCGGTATTGTCTTTGGCCTTGCGCAGGCGCTTGGTGCTACCAGCCTGTACGAAAAGGGTTTGCCGCTTGCGCGCCGCCTGCGCGATATCGACTTGCCATTATTGGGCGATGTGCCGGAAATTGAGGTTGAATTTGTGCGAAGTAATGCAAAACCCGGCGGAGTCAGCGAGCTTGGCGTGCCTGCCGTGGCGCCGGCCGTTGCCAATGCCCTGTTTTCGGCGGCAGGCTTTCGTGCGCGTGAGCTGCCATTGCTGTCGTCGGGTCTTTAATGTCAATTGCCGCTGATCATCCGCCAATCGCCCCCAGCCGCATTGGCGTGCTGCTGGTCAATCTGGGGACGCCAGACGCGCCAACTACGCCAGCGGTAAAACGCTATTTGAAACAGTTTCTGTCGGACCGGCGCGTGGTGGAACTGCCCAGCCTGATCTGGCAGCCGATCTTGCGCGGAATCATCCTGAACACCCGCCCGCAAAAATCTGCCGCTAACTATGCCAAGGTCTGGATGGAGTCTGGATCACCACTCGCCGTCTATACGCAGGCGCAGGCTGATCGTCTGGCAGCGACGCTAGAGGGCAAAGCCACAGTCCGTTACGCCATGCGCTATGGCCAGCCAGCGATTGCGACGGTTTTGGAAGAGATGAAGGCGCAAGGGTGCAACCGCATCCTGATTGCGCCGCTCTACCCGCAATATTCGGGAGCAACGACCGCGACTGTGGTGGATGACGCATTTGCCGCGCTAAAGGCAATGCGCTGGCAGCCCGCCCTTCGCACCCTGCCGCCCTATCATGATGATCCGGCCTATATTGGTGCTTTGGCAGAATCGCTGAACGCAGGGTTGGCCCAGCTGGATTTTGAACCCGACGTCATTGTCGCCAGCTTCCACGGAATGCCTGAACGCACACTGTTTCTGGGTGATCCCTATCACTGCCACTGTCAAAAGACGGCCCGGCTGTTGTCAGAGGCGCTGGGACGCGAAATGGTCGTTTCCTTCCAGTCGCGTTTTGGCCGAGCCAAATGGTTGGAACCAGCGACGGACGATATGCTGGAGCGACTGGCGAAGGAAGGCAAGCGCAAAGTCGTGATCTTTGCGCCCGGCTTTGCCGCGGATTGTCTGGAAACCTTGGAAGAACTGGCGATGGAGGGGCGTGAGTTATTCCTCGCAGCCGGCGGCACCGACTTTGCCTATATTCCGTGCCTCAATGACAGCGCCCCCGGCATGGCCATGCTGGATAGCCTGATTCAGCGCGAATTGGCAGGCTGGATATAAGCCGCTGTGAATTGCTATGCGCTAACGCGCACGTCAACTTGTTGAATTCCGCTGCCTTCGTTATCCTTGTGCAAAATAAGGATAGGAGAGCAGAATGCGCATTGCGGTAGTAACGGGCGGAACTAGAGGCATTGGCGAGGCGATCAGCCTGAAACTGAAAGAAAAGGGCCGCATGGTCATTGCCAATTATGGCGGCAATGATGCAGCAGCACAGGAATTTTCGAGCCGGACCGGCATAGCGGCACGCAAATGGGATGTGGGCGATCATCAGGCCTGCCTTGATGCCTGTGCGGCGATAGAGGCCGAATTTGGCCCCATTGATATCATGGTCAACAATGCCGGGATTACCCGCGATGCAACCATGGTGAAGATGACGTTCGAACAGTGGGAAGAGGTCATCCGTGTCGATCTGACCGGTTGTTTCAACATGGCAAAGGCTGTGTTCGCGGGGATGCGTGAGCGCAAATGGGGGCGGATCGTCAATGTCGGCTCGGTCAACGGGCAGGGTGGGCAGATTGGGCAGGTTAACTATGCCGCTGCCAAATCCGGCATTCATGGCTTTACAAAGTCGCTGGCGATGGAAGGTGCGCGCCATGGCGTCACCGCCAATGCTATTGCACCTGGCTATATTGCCACTGAAATGCTGTCCACTATCCCTGAAAATGTGATGGAAAAAATCGTGGCGCAAATTCCTGTGGGTAGGCTTGGCCAGGCTGATGAAATTGCCCGCGGAGTAGAGTTTCTGACCAGCGATAATGCCGGCTTTATCACCGGGTCGACATTGTCGATCAATGGTGGGCAGCATATGTATTGAGCGCCACGCCGCCCTATCATCCGCCGGTCAAGCGTAGCGTGACCATTAATGGTCACCAGACCTCAATCAGCCTGGAGCCGCTATTCTGGGAAATGCTGCGCTATGCCGCCGATGCCGAGGGGCTGGCCGTGAATGCGTTGGTGGCACGGATCGATGCAGAGCGGATCAAAAGCGCGACACCGCCGGGACTTGCCGGCGCGATCCGGATCTGGCTGGTCCATAATCGCGCAATCACATAAAAAAGCCGCCCCGGAGGGCGGCGAATTGATGCGTTTCCAAAGAGCTCCAGACCAGACCAAAGACTGATACTGGAAGTGGATATTCGGCGACGCGGGCTATTGGAGGGAGGTGGCGCCGCCGAATATCGAATTGCCGGTCGGGGGGGACCTGCCACTCGTTAATGCGCCAGTTTCTTATTTGGCCCTATACCGGATATGCCCTTACGGCTTTTGCCTTATACCCTGACCGTCAAAGCCCCGCTTCAACTGCGATGCGAACGGCGTCTGCGGCATTGGAAGTTTCCAGCTTCTTGAACAGCAGCATCCGGTGCATTTGTACCGTCTTTTCGCTCAGCGAAAGCATATAGGCGATCTGCTTGGTGCGGAAACCCTGCGCCATTTGCTGCAAAATTTCGCGCTGGCGGGGCGATAGGCGTTCGACAATGGCCGCAGCCTGTTCCTGCCTTACTGCAGTGATACTTTCTTCGGCGGGTTGCACCTCAATTTGCGAGCCGACAAAATATTCGATTCGTCCGCCTTCATCAAATAATGGAGCAATCATCACGGCATTGCGAAACCGGCTGCCATCCTTGCGGTAATTGACCAATTCGGCCAAGGTCGCCTGCTTTTCGAAAATCGCACTGCGCAATTTGGCGGTCTGCGCATTCTCCGTGTCGGGGCCGCGCAGGAACCGACAGTTGCGCCCCAGCACATCTTCTTCGGCATAGCCGGTCATGTCCAGAAAAGCCTGATTTACCGCAACAAGCGGGTTATCCGGCTGGTTCGGGTCACTGACGACCGTGGCGATAGGGCTGAACCGTATCGAGTCCAGAACCGGATGCCGTCTCCGTGCCGCTACCAATTTGTGCATCATCACGCGATTCCCTTCGCCGGGAAAATGACGCATTTTCGTTAGTGTGGCAAGCAGAATACAGGGTTTT
>CAYVQO010000075.1:0-9278 GCA_964452835.1 uncultured Sphingorhabdus sp.
GAGCGTTATGCACGAGGTGCTGGACGCAGCTGGCATCGCTGCAAACGAAATTGACTGGGTGGTGCCGCATCAGGCCAATCGCCGGATCATCGATGCCACGGCGAAAAAGCTGGGCCTGCCGGCGGACCGCGTTGTGTTGACAGTGGACCAACACGCCAACACCTCCGCGGCCTCGGTCCCTTTGGCGCTCGATGTCGCCGTAAGGGACGGCAGGATCAAGCCGGGCCAGCTGATCGTGCTTGAGGCAATGGGCGGTGGTTTCACCTGGGGTGCATCGCTTGTCCGCATGTGAGACATTGCCCTGCAATTTTACATTGCCAAATTTCTAAAATCTGCGACAAATCAGGCTAGTGGGTCGCGCATTGGAGGTTAATGGCATGGCAGATGCGGGCACTTTGACTCGTGCAGATATAGCTGAAACGATCAATCGGCAGGTCGGCTTGTCGCGTGCGGATGCGGCGGCAATGATTGATTCTATCCTTAGCCATATGATTGAGGCAGTTGTTGCCGGGGAAAATGTAAAGATTTCAGGCTTTGGCACTTTTGTCCTGCGCGACAAGGGACAGCGTGTCGGCCGTAATCCGAAAACCGGTGTCGAAGTTCCCATTACACCGCGACGGGTGCTCACCTTCCGTGCAAGTCAAGGGCTCCGCCACAAGGTCAAATGATGGATAAAGCGCCTGAGGCCTTTCTGACCATCGGCGAAATGGCCGAACGGCTGGGCGTCAGAACGCACATATTGCGCTATTGGGAAGAGCAGTTTCCTATGCTTAACCCGCTGAAACGCGCAGGCGGGCGCAGGCTATATCGCCCTGCCGATGTGGCTCTGCTCGAACAGATCAATGATTTGCTGCACAAACAGGGTTATACGATACGGGGCGCTGCTGCCTTTCTGAAAAAGGGTGGCGTTAGGGCCGACGCGCCTGTTGCTGCGCCGCCACTAATGCCAGTGGCCAGCATTGCCGCCGCTTCTGGCCCGGAAATGGCCTTTGTCCGTGATGAGTTGCATCGTATCCGCAACCGGCTGGCCGCAGCACTCGACGCTGCCTGATCACTCGATCACATAGTCAGGCAGCGAATAAAATGCCTTGCGCAGCGCATCGGACCAGCCGTCTGAAATGGCGTTGAAATAGGGATCATCATCGGCAATGCGCCGCTGTTGTAGCGGTTCGAAGCTGTCCTTTGGCAGGATCAGCATATCAAGCGGCAATGCGACGGAGAGATTTGCGGCCATGGTCGAATCGAACGAAACCATCAGCAATTTGACCGCGCTTTCAAAGCTCATATCGGCCTGAAAGCCGCGCACCAGTATTGGACGGCCATATTTGGTTTCGCCAATTTGGAAAAAAGGCGTGTCGGCTGAGGCTTCGATGAAATTGCCTTCCGGGTAAACCATGAAAAGTCGGGGTTCCATCCCCTTGATCTGTCCGCCAACAATCAGAGTTGCGTTAAAAGTTTTCTCTGCCTCAAAGCCGCTTTCCACACGTGTGCGGATCGTATCGCGGAGCAAGTCGCCTATGATCTGCGCCACCTGAAACATCGAAGGTGCAGACAGGATTGACGGGTTGCGCTCTTCTGGGGCCTTGGTCCGCTCTGCCAGCAGGCTGATCACTGACTGGGTCGTTGCCAGATTGCCGGCTGTCATGATCGTGATGTGGCGATCGCCGGCCTTTTCAAACACGTGCATTTTCCGGAAGGTCGAAATATTATCGACCCCCGAATTGGTCCTGGTATCCGACATGAAGACCAGCCCCTTGTCGAGCTTCACGCCAACGCAATAGGTCATGGTCTGAACGTCCCCGAATCCCTGATTGCCACCGCGTTACTGTTCGACGGCAAGGCTGACAACCATCTGTTGCTCGCCACCGCCATAGGATAGACCGGAAATGGGGGCCGCTTCGGCATAATCGGCACCAGTGGCAATGCGAACATAGCGTGGATCAGGACTGATGCCGTTGGAAATGTCAAAGCCGACCCAGCCCAGGCTATCGACATGCGCCTCGGCCCAGGCATGGCTTGCTTCCTGTTCTATGCGATCATTCATCATCAGATAGCCGCTGACATAACGCGCTGGAAAGCCCAGCACTCGCGCGGCGGCAATGAAGATATGGGCATGATCCTGGCAAACACCATGTCCAGCAGCAAGAGCGGCGTCGGCAGTCGTCTTTGCATTGGTGTGCCCGATATCATATTTGACCTCGTCGCGCACCCGTGCCGATAATGCGTGCAGAACGGCGATCTGATCTTCGCCCGATACCGATTTTGCCAGCGCGCGGATGTCCGGGCTTGGTTCGGTCAGCGCCGTTGGCCGCAGAAAAAACCACAATGGCACATGCCCGCCATGGCGGCCGATCACGCCGTTGTTGTCGACGGTCTCCACTGTGCCATCGCTGGTGATGGTGATTTCGTGCGCGCCCTCATCAATGCGAACCAGCAGGATGTGGTTGTTGTGATAATCGGTATAGTCAGCCTCGACCTGTCCGCCGTCAATATCGGTATTCCAGCGCAAAATCTTCTGTGAGGCATTTTCCTTCGGGATCAGGCGAATGCGCTGCAACCCGTAGGGCACGGGTTCTTCAAAACTATAGTGCGTCTTGTGGTGGATTTTGAGCTGCATGATTATCCGTAGAAGCGATAGTTCCGCTGGATCTCGGCGGCAAGTTCGCCATTTTGCCGCATAAATTCGGTCAGGAATTCGTGCAGCCCGCCTTCGAAAATCGCTTCAATATTTTGTGAGCATATCCGACCGTGAATATCATCGGCCAGATCATGCGCCGGGACCCGAAATCCATAGTCCTGCGCCAGATAACGCAAATTGCCGTGGAGTTTTTCATAGCAAAAGGCGAGCGAGCGCGGAAAACGCCGGTCGCAGATCAGGAATTCCGCCACGCCCACCGGTCGCGCTCCGCCTGCGTTCAACCAGCGAAAGGCATGCTCAGCTGATACCGAGCGCAGGATCGTCTCCCACTGCACATTGTCCAATGGCTGGCCAACAAAGGACAGCGACGGCAGCAGCACATAATATTTGACGTCCAATATCCGCGCCGTGTTGTCCGACCGTTCCAGAAACGTGCCAAGCCGCGCAAAATTATAGACATCAATCCGCAACATTGAGCCATGCAGCGCACCGCGCACCTGCGCCGATTGCTGGCGGATCATTGCAATCAGGCCCGGCAGGTCGGTTTCGCGTACCGGACGCGACACTTGGTCCTTCAACCGCATCCAGAAGATGTTGGTGGCCTCCCAAACTTCGCGGGTCAGGGCCGTGCGAGTCATGCGGGCATTGTTGCGCGCCGCTTCCACCATCGACAGTATTGACGATGGATTGGCTTTATCACGCATCAGGAAATTGACGACATTTTGCGGCTGATAATTGTCGAACCGCTCTTCATAGCTTTGGCGCAGGCCTGCGGTGGTGATAACTGACCGCCATTCTTCATCAGAGCCCATGCCGCGGGTGAGTGCCATGCGATGGCCGGCTTCAATCAGCCGGGCCATATTTTCCGACCGTTCAAGATATCGGAACATCCAGAATATGCCGCCTGCGGTCCTGCCGAGCATCTAGTCCTCCAGCACCCAGCTGTCCTTGGTACCGCCGCCCTGGCTTGAATTCACCACCAGCGATCCCTTTTTCAAGGCAACCCGTGTCAGGCCGCCCGGCGTGATCTCTATCTTGTCAGGCGCCACCAGGACAAAGGGACGCAAATCGACATGACGCGGGGCAAGGCCTGATTTGCCAAGGATGGGCACTGTGGACAGCGCAAGCGTTGGCTGAGCAATATAGTTGGCGGGCCGTGCCCGCAGCTTTTTGGCAAAGGCCTCCAACTCCGCCTTGCTTGCGGCTGGACCCACGAGCATGCCATAGCCGCCCGATCCATGCACTTCCTTGACCACCAGCTCCTTCAGATGATCCAGGACATATTTTAGCGCATCCGGCTCTGCGCACCGCCATGTCTGCACATTGGGGAGAAGCGGCTTCTCGCCGGTGTAGAATTCCACGATTTCAGGCATATAGCTGTAAATCGCCTTGTCGTCGCAAATGCCGGTGCCGGGCGCATTGGCAATGGTGACTTTTCCCGCACGGTAGAGGTCCATGATGCCGGGCACGCCCAGTTGGGAATCGGGGCGGAAAGTCATCGGGTCAAGATAATCATCATCGACCCGGCGGTAGAGTATGTCGATGGGTTTGAAACCTTCGGTGGTCCGCATCGCGACCCGGCCATCGACAATACGCAGATCGTGCCCTTCGACCAGCTCCGCCCCCATCTGGTCAGCAAGGAAGGCATGTTCAAAATAGGCGCTGTTGAAGATGCCGGGGGTAAGGACCGCAACTACGGGCTTGCCGTCGCAGCCATCAGGCGCGCAGGCCTCTAGCGAACGGCGGAGATTCTTTGGGTAGCTACCCACTTCACGCACACGGATGGCGCTGAACAGTTCGGGGAACATGTTCATCATTGTTTCCCGATTTTCCAGCATATAGGACACGCCAGACGGGGTGCGGGCATTATCCTCCAGCACAAAAAATTCGTCTGGCCCGGTGCGAACCAGATCAATGCCGACGATATGGGTATACACCCGGCCGGGCGGCGTGAAGCCAATCATCGCGGGAAGGAAAGCGCTGTTTTTGGCAATGAGCGCTTCGGGTACACGACCGGCGCGGATAATCTCTTGCCGGTGGTAGACATCATGAAGGAACGCATTGATGGCGCGGACACGCTGTTCAATGCCGCGGGACAGTTTTTTCCATTCCTGCCCGCCAATAATGCGTGGAATGATGTCAAAGGGTATCAGTCGCTCTTCAGCTTCCTCGGCCCCATAAACGTTGAATGTGATGCCTGTACGGCGGAAATTGGCGTCGGCTTCTTCCGCTTTGCGTCGCAACCGTGTCAGTTCCTGCCCCTCAAACCAGGCTGCATAATCGGCATAGGCCGGATGTGCAGTGCCATCGGGGCTCAACATCTCGTCAAAGGCAGGGACTGGCTCCATGAACGGCAAAGCTGTCAAAAAAACAGGCAGTGCACAAGTGCTTTTCGCGGTTGCACAATTTCTAGGCAGATGCCCAGCAAATCAATCCTCATCCGGCCCCAGGGCCGCATCGAGATCGCGCGGGCGAACAAAGCGTTTCAGATGGGCAACTGGCTTGCCAATATCAGCCCAATGATCGATCGGAATTTCAATCTGGGCGAGCGCTGCCGTTGGGTATTTGATTTCCACTTCGTCGCGCAGCGGTGAACTGCCATCATCGGGTACCAGATCAAACACCAGATCCTCGACCGCAGGACAGTGGCCGACGACCATCACCACGTCATGCGCATCGTCAACTTCGCGCAGCACATCAAGCACGGTGGCCGAGGATGCAAGATAAATGCGCCGTTCCCATGTCGGCTCAATCTTGCGGCCATAGCCTGCCCACAGGCCATCTAGTGTTTCAACCACGCGCACAGCGGGGCTGGCAATTAAATGCTGGAAACTCACGCCATGCGACGCCATCCATTGCCCCATGGTGCGCGCTGCACGCTCTCCGCGCTTGTTGAGAGGCCTGTCAAAGTCGCGTGCAACTGGATCATCCCAACCCGACTTGGCATGGCGCAGCAAATAGAGCGTCTTGGTCAAAAGGGGATGTCCTCGTCAAAGATCGTTTCATTCATGCCCTGCCCGATTTTCTTGACAGGTGAAAGACCGGATTTGATGCGGGCCACAGCGTCGTCAAGCGTCACACGGCTAACGGGAGTTCCCGGCGGAAAAGCCGTCAGCAAACGCGAAGGTGTGGCGGGTGAAAGCAGCACAAAATGTCCCTTATCGTCTGCCTTGCGGATCAGGCGGCCAAAGGCCTGTGCCAGCCGGGAGCGGATGATCCGGTCATCATATTCGATGCCGCCACCTGCCAGCCGCCGCGCCTTATGCAAAATATCGGGTCGCGGCCATGGGACCTGTTCCATGATGACCAGCCGCAACGATTCGCCCGGCACATCAACCCCGTCCCGCAAGGCATCGGTGCCAAGCAGGCTGGCATGCGGATCATCACGGAAAATATCAACAAGCGTGCCCGTATCGATCGGATCGACATGCTGCGCATAAAGCGGCAGCCCATCGCGGGCCATTCTGTCGGCAATTCGGGCGTGAACGCTCCTTAAGCGCTTGATCGCCGTGAACAGGCCAAGCGCGCCGCCTTGCGATGCGGCAATCAAGGCTGCATAGGCGCCGGCAAGTGCTGCAAGATCACCCTTCGGTATATCGGTGACGATCAACACTTCGGCCTGCTGCGCATAGTCAAATGGACTAGGGGCAGAAAAATGTGCGACTTGATGGTCCAGATGCGCTGCGCCAGTGCGCGCCTCTGCTGTGTCCCAATTGCCACCGCTGCGTAATGTCGCCGATGTCGTCAGCACCCCGTGTGCGGGTTTCAGAACGACGCTGGACACGGGCTTTGTCGGGTCCAGCCAGTGACGGTGAATGCCAATGTCAAACTCCCGGCCTTCGCCACGATCCACCGCCAGCCAGTCGACAAAATCGGGGTCAGCTGGACCACCGCCCCGCGCCAGCAGAGCAATCCAACCGCGTAGCGTATCGATGCGCCAACCAAGGCTTGCCGTCGCGCCCTCAATCCGGGCCCGGGCTGCGCCATCCAGCCAGTCAGGTGCGTCAGCTATGATCGCTTCCAGTCGTTGGCCGAGCATTGTCAATGGCCGCGCTAGGCCCTCTAATGCCCCCATTAACTCTGCGCTGGCATCGACCAGGGCAGCGTCGATCCCGGCATATTCGGTTTCAAGCCCGTAGCCGCTTTCGGCCTGGCCCTCATCACGGGCATAGACAGTGGCGCGCACAGCGGCGAGCAGGCGTTCCGCAGGGCCTGAAGGCATGGCCTCGGCAACTCGGTTCAGCCAGCCATCGCCAGGCAGCGCCTCTGCCGCACGGCGCGCTGCCTCAATTGCGGCACCACCCTCGGCGTCATAGCTTGCGACATCAGCGAGCCGCGCCGATAGCCCGCGCCGCCGCCCGCGTGCTTTTCCCTCCGGGCCAATTACCCATCGGCGAATCTCGATCATCTCTGCACCGGTCAGCGCCGATGCAAAGGTCGAATCCGCTGCGTCAAACAGATGATGGCCTTCATCAAAGATGATCCGTGTTGGCCGGTTCGCTTCTTCCCTTCCGCGTGCAGCATTCACCATCATCAGGGCATGGTTGGCGATCACGATATTGGCCTGTGCCGAGGCACGGGTTGCGCGTTCGATGAAGCATTTGCGGTAATGCGGACAACCCGCATAAATGCACTCCCCACGCCGGTCGGTCAGCGCGGTGGAGCCATTACGGCGGAATAATGTGGTCAGCCATCCGGGTAAATCGCCACCGATCATGTCGCCGTCCGCCGTGTAAGCCGCCCAGCGTGCGACCAGATGTGCCAGCGTTGCGGCCCGCCCGGCAAAGCCGCCTTGCAGCGCATCTTCCAAATTGAGCAGGCAGAGGTAATTTTCACGCCCCTTGCGGACGACTACCTTTTCCTTGAATGTCGTGGCATCGGGATAAACCCGGCGCGCTTCGCTCACCAATTGCCGTTGCAACGCCTTGGTGTAGGTTGAAATCCACACTGCGCCATCGGCTTCCTGCGCCCAAAGCGAGGCGGGTGCGAGATAGCCCAGCGTCTTGCCGATCCCCGTTCCCGCTTCGGCCAGCAGCATATTGGGCTCACCCTTGCGCGCACGCGGATCGAAAATAGCAGCGGCGGCTTCGGCAAAGGCCCTTTGTCCGTCCCGTACCTCTGCACTGCTGCCGGTCAGCTGCGTCAGTTGCGTCTCAACAGCGCCGCGATCCAGAACCACAGATCGCGGTGCTGGGCGGGGCGGAGCCTCCTCCCATTCGGGTAGTCTGGAAAAGAGCCAGCGTTCCTTTTCCTTCGGCTGCGGCAAATGCTCCAGCACCACCCGCGCCCAGGGCCAGCGCAGGCGCGAAAGTGCCTGTGCGCTATCCCACGCCCCTTCGCGTTCGGGCCATGCGGGGTTGGTGAGGGTGGTGAGGAGGGTTTGCGCTGTGGAGAGGAGGAGTTGGGGGATGGCCTCATCTCCTCTCCCCTTAAGGGGAAGGGCTGGGGGCGGGGCTTCTCCGTCGAACGATGCCCTTGTTGACACGGCCCATCCCAAGTCCTGCCCTGAAGGGGAGGGGCTTCGTACAATATCCAAAGCCTCCCCTAACCCCTTTGCGGTCGGCACCGCAAACCGCGCTGGATGGACAAAGGCGAACAGCTCCAGCACATCCAGCCCTGATAGCTCGGCATAGCCAAGCCGCTGCGCCACCAAGGGCGCATTGAGCATGATATGCGGTGTTTCCGCCGCACGCGAAACTGCCTCAGCCTTGCCAACGCGCCTCGCGTCACCATCGGGCGTGGCAATCCAGATACCGGCATGGCTTGCATGCAGCGCAGGAAAGGCTAGGGGATTGGCCATTGCCGCGCCCTTGTGGCAATATCAGAACGAAAAGGAAACAGTGAATGCGCGTTGATGCAGCCCTTCGCGAAGCTGCTCTGGTGAGCAAGGCTTGGCCCTATGAAGAGGCACGCAAGCTGCTCAAACGCTATCCGCAGGGTAAGCCCGACGGCGGACCGATCCTGTTCGAAACCGGCTATGGCCCATCGGGCCTGCCGCATATCGGCACGTTCAATGAAGTGCTGCGTACCACGATGGTCCGCCGGGCGTTCGAAGAAATGAGCGACATGCCGACCCGGCTGATCGCCTTTTCTGACGATATGGACGGGATGCGCAAGATTCCCGACAATGTGCCCAACCATGATCTGCTTGCCCCGCATATGGGTCGGCCGCTGACCAGAGTACCCGATCCGTTTGGCAAATATGAAAGCTTCGCGCATCATAACAACGCCAAGCTGCGCGAATTTCTGGACCGCTTCGGCTTCGATTATGAGTTCATCTCCTCAAGCGAACGCTATGCTTCGGGTGCGTTTGATGAGACGCTGAAGCTGATCCTGCGCCATTATCAGGACATTATGGACATCATGCTGCCCACGCTGGGCAAGGAGCGGCAGGCGACCTATTCGCCTGTGCTGCCGATCAGCCCCAAGTCTGGCGTCGTTCTGCAGGTGCCGGTGCAGGTCGAGGATGCGGACGCCGGGCTGGTCACTTTTGAAGACGATGGCGAGCGGATCACGCAGTCGATCTTCGGTGGGCAGGCAAAGCTGCAATGGAAGGTGGATTGGGCGATGCGCTGGGTTGCGCTGGGCGTCGATTATGAAATGTCGGGCAAGGACCTGATCGACAGCGTCACGCAAAGCT
>CAYVQO010000076.1:0-4700 GCA_964452835.1 uncultured Sphingorhabdus sp.
GTCAGCGACGGCATAAACAGCCGCGCCGCAGGCAACAGCCAAAGCCAGTAGGCGACACTCGGGCCAAAGTTGCGCGCCACAAACCCGCGCACCAGCAATACCAGCAGCAACAGCGCACTGGTCGCAACAAGCGTATCAAAAAGCCACTCGGTCATGACTTCATCTCCCTCAACAAGCGCTCGATTTCCGCAATCTCGTCATCCGACAGGCGCTCCTGTTCGGCGAGATGCGCAACCAGCGGCATCAGCTTGCCCCCGAAAAAACGATCCACCAGCCGCCGCGATTCGCCCGCGACATAGGCATCGCGTTCGACCAGCGGGCTGTAGAGAAATCGACGACCATCGAGATGATGGCCCACGGCCTGTTTGGCGACGAGCCGCGACAGCAGCGTTTTGACCGTGGCCAGCGACCAATCGCGCCGGGCCGCAACCCGCGACGAAACGTCCGTTGCGGTCAGAGGTGCCTCTTCCCACAACACTTCCATGATTGCGAGTTCTGCGTCGCTAATCCGTTCGCTCATCAACCGACTCCTTACCCCTGTTGACTACAGGCGTAATCAGATCGACTACAATTGTAAATACCGCTTTTCGACAAACGGCGATTGAACGGTGATGAAAGTCAGCGCGGGAACAGTGCAGCCTTTATGTTGGCCCATGAGGCATATTTGAAATTCTGTGTATCAGGTGCATTGTCGCCGTCCTGTGCCACAAAAAGCCCCGCAGGATATTGTGGGCCGAAATCGCCGAGCAGAAGTTCAATACCATCGGTTTCTTCCGTGCCGTCAATGCTGCCGCCGTTCACACGAAAACGCCCGGCAAATTTGCCATCGGCCAATGCATAAAGCGCATAAGCATTATCGCCTTGAGAGGAGACCAGTAGATAGCCTCCGTTCGCACCTTCGGGTACCAAGGCGAGCCCCTCGGCATCATCAAACAGTTGCTTTTTGTCTACCTTGGCAAAGGCCTTGGCTGTACCAACGGCTGACGGATCAGCATCAAAGGTCCAGACGCCGACATCTTCCTCAGCCACATAAAGCATGCCTGTGCGGTCATCAGCAACACAGCCTTCGGATTGTGTCGCCAGCTTCATGCTGCGTACCAGTTTTGCGCTTGGCTTGGCGCCTGACAGATCAAAGGCGAGTTGATCAATGCGCCCGTCTTTTAACACAACAAAGCCAAACAGCGCCTTGTCGCTCGCCCGTTGCCATAGGCACATCCCGTAAGCTTCACCCTTACCAACGGGAATGGAGGCAAGCGGCACCAGCTTTTGCGCAGCCGTATCCAGCGTGAACAGTGCCATTTGCGCATTGGCTTCATCCTGCCGATCACTGGCCGCGACCAATATTGCAGGCTTCCCGCCGATAGTCACCGCGTCGCGCAAGTCGACATTGTTGAGCCGCGGCGATGGCGTAAAGCTGACCTGCCTGCCCGACAGATCATAGACATGAATGCCGGCGCGCTTGTCGGTGCCAATCACCAGACTTTTTGCGGGATCAACGGCATTGCGCCAGATCGCCGGATCGTCGGCAGCATCGTCCGCAGTGCCGACAGGCGTTGTTTCCGCCTTGGCTGCAATGCTTGCCGTAGCGGGGGCGTTCGCTGCGGGCTGCTCTTTCGAACACCCCGCAGCGAACAGTACGATGAGAAGGGAGAGGGTGCGCCGCATCAGAAGGTGAACCGGACTCCGCCGGTAAAGCGCCTTCCAAACTGTTCCCACTCGATCGTATATTGGCCGTTGCGCTGGGCCGGGATGCCGCTTGCGTTCAGGATGTTCGATGGATCGGAATAGCGGCGGCCCGGATTATCGAGCAGGTTAGAAGCGTCAAAATAGACTTCAAAGCCGCTGAACAGCTCATAGCGTGCAGAGAAATCGAGCTCATCATCGCCTGCCCAATAAGTGTCACCGGCATCGGCAAGGTTATCGGCAAAGCCATCGGCCCAGGTGGTGCGCTTCTGATATTGCAGGCGAAGCGACAGGCCATATTTTTCATAATAGCCGCCAATATTATAGGCGACTTCCGAAGTGCCGGGGAGCGGCACGCGGCGTGATGGCACAAGCACAAGCCCGGCATTGTCCAATATTGCGGGCTTGGTCACTTTGCTGTCATTCCAGCTTGCATTGGCGGTAATGCCAAAACCGCCCATCCAGTCGGGCAGGCCCAATTGTTCGGTATAGGGTTCAAGCTGCGCCTGAAAGGCCGCTTCGACCCCGAAAATGCGCCCCTTGCCGCCGTTGGCAATGCCGCTGAAAGCGTATCCCGAACGATCAACGCCGCCAAAGTTCAGCGTATCGGAACCAAAGCTGCGGCGCGATGTATAAAGCACATCTTCCACGCGCTTATAGAAGGCACCGAGCATGAAATAGCCCTGCGGCTGCGCATAATATTCATAATAAGCATCAACGCCATAAGCCCGCTCTGGCTTGACCGCAGGGTTGCCGCCCGAAATGCGCTGATTGGCATCGTCAACCACCACATTGGGGCGCATCTGATCATAATCGGCGCGGGCTGCCCCGCTGGTAAAACCAACGCGCAATTTCTGTTCTTCAGTAACATCGAAATTGACGTGCAGGCTGGGGAATGCCAGCGTTGAGCTGCTTTCGGTTTCGATCTCCCCGGTAACGCCGGGAATGGTCGCGAGGGAACGTCCACGGTTGCTAACTTTCTCAACACGGACGCCGCCGACAAAGCTGCCCCAATCATATTTGCCATTGGCCATCAGATAGCCAGCAAGCACCTGTTCGCGGACATTATAATGGTTGCCGCTTACTGGCGTCGACGGAAAGAGTTCCGCCGCACGATCTGTGGCCTCGCGCATCGCATCTTGGCTGAAATAGCGGAAGGTGTAGCCAAGCGGGATTTCACCGCGGAAGGGGCGATCCAGCGAAAAGCCCTGATAGGTGGTGCTGATACCAACCGCCGCAAATTGCGCTGCGGTGTTCAGCAATATCTCGCGCTCATTATTGATTTTGGTGCGCTGATCGAATTGGAAACCGGCGCGAACCGTGCCTTCGCCGCCGAACAGGCCAATGTCGCGCGAGAGCTCTGCCTTGAAGGTGTAGGCCTTGGTCGGATCAACAGCGATCAATCGGCGGAGCGAGGATAGCGGCTTAGTGAAATTATCAATGGCCGTGACCGGTGTTCCCGCCTGAAACCGGGTCGGCCCCGATAGCTGGTTGGTGGTGAACAGCAACACGCGGGCCAGATTGGCATCGGTGAAGTTATAAGCGACGGTTGGACGCAAGGTGCGTGTAGAGGGGCTGTCCCAGCGCGCCTCACCCACGACCGAGCGATCATCCTTTGACTCGGTATAATTAGCGACCCATTTCAGGCCCCAGTCATCGCCAAAGCGGTGCTTGCCTTCAATCGTGTTGGTGAAGACCGACTGGCGAAAAGCGCGCAATGTTGATCGCTGATTGATATCAATACCGTGGACAAAGCCCTCGAACGGTCGATTGCCAACACAGACATCGGCATAGCCAGTGGTTGTCGGCGTCGGGTTGACGGCAGTGGCACAGGCGGCAGTATTGGCGACCAAATCACCCTGCCGATCATCCATGTCGAATATGTAATTGTCGCGGGCCTCATCATCTTCAAAGATGGTGTAGAGCGAACGCAGCGATATGGTGTTGTCGGCATCGGGCCGGAAATCGACGCGGCCGGACAGTGACCAGTTTTTGCGCGTCAGCCGATAAAGCTTGTTTTCGGTTTCACGCGCCCAGAACCGGTTTTCAAAACCAGGGCGGCGGTCCTGCGACACCTGTTCCCAGTCAATTTCGAAATTGTCGGTGATCATGTTGCGCTCATAATAGCTGCCAGAGAGCAGCACGCCGATTTCACCGACATTGGTGTCAAAGACATTTGAAAGCGTCAGCGAGCCTTCATATTCCTCGCGCGAGCCCAGCTCTACCTTGCCGCCGCCCAGCTTCCCCGAAATACGAAAGCCATCATAATCGAGCGGCGAGCGGGTGATGATGTTGACATTGCCCGAGATTGTTTCGCCCGGCATATCTGGCGTTACTGCCTTGGACACCACGACTTGTGAAGCAAGCGCGGACGGGATGCTGTCAAAGCGCGCATCGCGGCCTTCGGGGCTGACAATGTTGATGCCGTCAAAGGACAATGTGGTCCAATAATTGGGCGCGCCGCGCAAGCTGATATAGCGTGCCTGCCCCTGGTCACGCTCCACAGCGACGCCCGGCAGGCGTCCCGTAGCCTGCGCGATATTCTGATCTGGAAGGCGGCCAGCCGCGTCCGCCGAAAGCACGCTTACGAGCGAGTCTGAATTTTTTTGCACAGTCAGCGCCGCTTTTTCGGATTCCGCAATAGGACGCGAGCCGGTGACAACAATGCCTTCGCCAGCGTCCTCTTCAGCTGCAGCGACTTCATCGCCTTCCTCCGCCCAAGCAGCGTTTGCAGCAAATGTGACAGTCGCTGCTCCGCAAAGCAGGGCAGTCCGGACAATAGATCCAGAAAATTTCCGTTTGGCGCAGTTTTTCACGATATTCACCCCTGAATGCTGATTCGTTATCAGGGGCGATAGCGGCGCTGTGTGACGCTAATTTATGATCCGAACGACAAGTTTATGACAGCTGCATTATGCTTTTGTGACTATAGTGGTTCCAATAGGTGCTTGCAGATCAGCAAGGCAATCAATGTCACGCAATTGATCGCTGGATAGGGCAATCGCCAAGGATTGCGC
>CAYVQO010000076.1:4800-9226 GCA_964452835.1 uncultured Sphingorhabdus sp.
CTTCATGCGTTGCCAGACTGCCCATTGCACCGACAAAAAAGGCATCGGAGGAAAGCGCATGGGCAAGCAGCGGCGGTTCCCAGTCATGATCATGGAAGAACAGCGCAAAGGCAGTCGCTGAATCTACGACTATGTCGGCCAGCGTCTCGGCAGTTTTCAGGTGGATCGTTCGGACTTCAGGCGGGAAGGTATCAAGCAAGCGGCGCTCAGGCGAAACCGCCACGACTTCGGCATCCAGCCCAAGTCCCAGCCCGGCAAGTGCCGCTACTTCGCCGCCATTCCCGGCCACGATCAGCCGCAGTCTCGGCTGAATGGGGCAGCTGAAGTTAGCGCCATCGGGCATAGCCAGCGGCAACTCAAATGGCTTGCGCTGGGCAATGGCCTGTAACGCCGCAGCCAACAACGCCATATCGGGATTGGGAACAACCAACAGGTCCAGCCCGCCTCCACAGGGCAGTTTAATATCTATCCATGGCGACCCGGCACCCAACCGCAAATGGCGGGTTTGTGAATCAGCAAGTGCCGCTTGTGCCTCTGCTATGACGGCCGCGTCGAAACATCCGCCTGAGATGGAGCCCGCAACATCACCCGAGGCGCTGACCGCCATCATGGTGCCCACTGCCCGCGAAGTGCGGCCCTCTATCGCGGTAATGACAACCAGCGCAGCCTGCTGACCCTGTGTCAGCCAAAGATGCAATGACGCAAGCAGCTGATGCTGCGTTGCATCGGGCTGGAACAGGGACGACCTAGTCAAGCCCATCCAGATATTTTTCAGCGTCAAGCGCTGCCTGGCAGCCGGTGGCAGCACTGGTCACTGCCTGACGGTAGATCTGGTCCTGCACATCGCCTGCGGCAAAAACGCCAGGGATGCTGGTGGCTGTGGCACCGCCGTGGCGCCCCGCCTTGGTAATGATATAGCCGCCGTCCATCTCAAGCTGGCCTTCGAACAAATCGGTATTGGGTTTATGGCCGATGGCAACAAAGACGCCGTGCAGGTCGATATCGCGGCTTTCACTCGATTTCACGCCCTTCACGCGCATGCCGGTAACCCCGCTGGCATCGCCCAGCACTTCATCGAGTACATGATCCCAAAGGATAGTCACCTTGCCGGCCGCTTCTTTCGCGAACAACTTGTCTTGCAAAATTTTCTCCGCACGGAATTTGTCGCGGCGGTGGACCACTGTGACATGGCTGGCGATATTGGCGAGATAGAGCGCTTCTTCGACAGCGGTATTGCCGCCGCCGATCACTGCCACTGGCTTGTCACGGTAGAAAAAGCCATCACAGGTCGCGCAGGCCGAAACGCCTTTCCCCATAAAGGCCTGTTCCGATGGCAGCCCCAGATATTGCGCCGATGCTCCCGTCGCGATGATCAACGCGTCACAGCTATAGCTGCCCGCATCGCCTTCCAGCACAAAGGGGCGCTCATTCAGCCGTGCGGTATGGATATGATCATAGATCATTTCGGTACCAAAACGCTCTGCATGCGCCTGAAAGCGCACCATCAGTTCGGGCCCCTGAACGCCGTCGGCATCGGCAGGCCAATTGTCGACGTCGGTGGTCGTGGTCAGTTGCCCGCCATGCGCTATGCCGGTTACCAGCACCGGATTGAGATTGGCCCGAGCGGCATAAACCGCAGCGGTATAACCGGCGGGGCCGGAGCCCAATATCAGCAATTTGACGTGACGCATGAAATCTGTTCGTTTCTGGAGCAAGTGGGCGGCAGGAAGTGCCGCTGGATAGGAGTCGGCAGATAGGAACGCAGGCGCATCAGGTCAACCGATGTTGCGCCTAAGTGCTTGCCCTTTCGAGCAGCCGTACCGGCACAGGGGAAAGATCGGGTTCCTCCCCCTGCATCGCGGCGATCAACGCATCGACCAGCATCTCACCGGCACGACGATAATCCTGCTCGATTGTGCTTAAGGGCGGCTGCGCATAGGCACCAATGGCAATACCATCAAAACCAATGACGCGAACATCGCTGCCGACTTTCAGCCCATGTTCGGAAAGCGCACGCATCGCGCCCAGCGCGATAAAGTCATTAGCGGCAAATATGCCATCAAAGGCCACACCATCGCGCAGCAACGATGCCGTCGCGGCATGGCCCTGCGCCTCACGCACAGCATTTTCGGGCAGCGGCGGGCAAATGACGGGCAGACCCTGTTCAGCGGCAATCTTGCGGTAGGTGGCAATGCGGTCCTGAAATTGCGGCTGCTCGCTATCGGTCGGGCCGATATAGGCAATGGCCTTGCACCCTTTTGCCAGCAAATGATCAATGGCCAATGTTGCGCCTTGCACATTATCGCTTTTGATCGAAACCAGATCTTCCTTACTGGCACCCCAGCAGACCATCGGCACATCACGGGCGGCCTGTTCGGCAAAGAAGCGCCAGCCTTCCACATTCTGTCCGCTGCCAATGACAATCAGCCCGTCGGCCTGCCCGCTGCCGGTATAATTGGCGAAGAAATTGGCCGGGCTGTCCTGAAAAGAAATGATCAGATTATAGCCAAGATCCGCTGCTGATGCCGCAATGCAGCCAAGGAGCGAGAGATAGAAGGGATTGATATTCGCCCTATTCTCGCCCGGTCGGCAAAGGAGCACCAGCGCAATGGTAAAGGTCTGCCGCGTGCGCAGCCGCACGGCATTATGGTCGACGGCATAGTTCAGCTCTTTGGCGAGTTGTTCCACCCGCAGCCGGGTCTGTTCATTGACCTTTTTATGCCCGCGCAGCGCACGCGACACGGTCGGCTGCGAAAGGCCAAGCATCGCAGCCAGCTGATGTCCGGTAACGCGGCTGTCCTTCTTCATCGCCTGCTCCCCTTAGGAGTGGGAATGGCGCAATCAGGCGGCGAGGGCAACCTCCGGCTCAACATATTTGAGGCCCAGGCTTTCGGCGACAGCCTTGCTGGTCACTTTACCCTTATGGACATTCAGCCCGGCAAGCAGCCCGCGACCAATTTCGCTGTGCGCATGGAGCGCGTCGAGACCATGATCGGCCAGCGCCAGACCATAAGGCAAAGTCGCATTGTTCAGCGCCGCAGCACTGGTCTGCGGCACCGCGCCAGGCATATTGGCAACGCAATAATGGATGATGCCGTCAACGACATAGGTCGGCTCGGCATGGGTGGTGGGCTTTGACGTTTCAAAGCAGCCGCCCTGGTCGATGGCGACATCGACGAGGACCGAACCGGGCTTCATATGCTTCAGCATCTTGCGCGTAACCAGCTTGGGCGCGCTCGCGCCGGGGATCAGCACCGCGCCAATCACCGCGTCAGCAATGCTGATTTCATGGTCAATGGTATCCAGCGTCGAATAGCGTGTGCGCACGCGTCCCTCGAACAGCTCATCCAGTTCGCGCAGGCGGTGGAGCGAGCGGTCGACAACGGTGACCTCGGCCCCAAGGCCAACCGCCATACGGGCGGCATGGGTGCCGACCACACCACCGCCGATCACGCAGACCCGGCCTGCCGGCACGCCGGGGACGCCACCGAGCAATATGCCCGCACCGCCCTCGCTGCGCCGCATGGCTTCGCCTGCCGCCTCAATCGCCAGACGCCCGGCGACTTCGCTCATCGGCGCGAGCAGCGGCAGCGTGCCACGTGCATCGGTGACGGTTTCATAGGCAATGGCTGTGCATTTGGACTTGATCAACCCCTTGGCCTGCTTGGGGTCAGGGGCGAGGTGGAGGTAGGTGAAGAGCAATTGTCCTTCGCGCAGCTGCACCCATTCGGACGGCTGCGGCTCCTTGACCTTGACCACCATATCGGCCTTGGCGAAAATCTCTTCGGCCTTTTTGACAATCTTTGCGCCCGCCTTCTGGTAGGCGGCGTCGCTGGCCATGATGCCTGCACCAGCGCCCGATTGCACCATCACCTGATGCCCGCGTGCAACATATTCGCGCACTGCCGACGGGGTCAGCCCAACGCGATATTCATGAACCTTGATTTCACTGGGAACGCCAATGCGCATTGTTCTTCTCCTCAAAAAGACATGTGCGGCGTTTATCACGGCTTGGACGGAAATAATGCGCAAATCATGGACATGATCGGATATTTAACGCATAATCTATGCATATGGACCGGATTGATCGCAAGATAATAGGTGCGCTCGTCGCCAATGGCCGCGCTACGCAACAGGAACTGGGCGATGCGGCGGGGCTGTCGCCAAGTGCTGCCTATCGCCGTCAAAAGGCGCTGGAGGATGAAGGCATCATCCGCGCCTATCGCGCCGATGTGAACCTCAAGAAACTGGGTATGGGCGCAACCGTTATGGTCACCATCACATTGGACAGCCAAAGCGAAGAAGCGATGCTGGCCTTTGAAGAGGCTGTTGCCGCCAGCCCCTCCATATTGCGATGCCATTTGATGAGCGGACGCAATGATTATCATATGACCGTCCGCGCCGCCTCTATCGAGGATTATGAGCA
>CAYVQO010000077.1:0-9201 GCA_964452835.1 uncultured Sphingorhabdus sp.
GGCTGTCGGCCCCGATTTGATAATCAAGCACCAGACGTCCGGTAATCTCGTTGAATTTGACGCGGCGTTCCTGAAACGGTTCGCAGCCCGATATGTTCGCAGGTGTCAAAATCCCTGAGGTTGTTGTGCTGTTAATCGTGCATGGCGTTGCCGGATCGGCGTCGAATGGCTGCAACCGTGACGATAGTGGGGCACCCGTCACCGCATAGCCATTCACAAAGGGCGAGGCGAAGACATCGGTTGCGTTGAACGGTGTCAAGAAACTGGCCAACGTCGAACGCGCACGCACATATTTTTCGTCATTATTGTACCGCAGCCCGGCCGTGATCTTGAACTTGTCGGTAACGTCCAGATAGGCTTCACCAAACAGGCCGTAGGATTTGACGTTCAGCTGATCGGTATTGTTCCGGAAAAACGGTGTCCCAAGATAGCCCGGAGGCGGCGGGGTTGCACCGGGAATAGCGGCCAAACCGGCCCGGCCAAGGGCGTTAAACGTGCCCAGCACTCCGGTCAGGTAATCAATGCCAAACGAGTTCACATAATAGCTGTTCTCGCTCAACTTGAAGTCGGCATAGATGCCACCGACCAGGAAGTTGAACGCCCCGTCAAAGTCGCTGCTCAAAATCCCTTCGACAGACCAGTCGCGGCTTGTCTGGTTCGATCGGTCAAAGTCTAGCGGCGTCGCGCCACATATTCTCTGTCCGCCAAAAGAACCCGTCCCACTTTCGACCGTGTCGGACGTGCACAGTTGGCCGCCGGCCCCGCCGGGAATAACCGCAGCGGCAATTGGCGCAAAATAGGACGTCGGCAGCCCAATGCCCGGCGCTGTCGACGCGGCCTGCAAGGTCGCCAGCGCAGGCGCGTACAGCGCACGGTTCTGTACCGAAAGCGTATAGTCCTGCCGCGAGTCCACGCTGGCCTTGTGATAAAAGCCAGTCAGTTGCAGGTTCATATTGCCCAGTTCCTGGTCAATCCGCGCCTGATATTGCTGCTCGTCAGAGAAATATTCCGGATTGAAATCGGTATTTACCTGCCGGACATTGGCCGGATTGACGAAGTTAGCATTCGCATCGGGGCCATAGAGATTGCCAAGCGCAAATGCCGTTGGAATGCCCTGCGCTGCAAAGAATTGGCGCGACGTCAGCACCCCGACAAAGGTTGAGTTGGTGTTGGTGGCACCGAAATCACGGCGGTTGGGCAGACAACCCAGCACACCGGTCGGATCGCGCTGACACAGCTGTTTCTGAATGCGTGCACGGTCATCCTTTTCCCGGAAATAATAGGCCATCAGGTCAATGGTTGTCGTTTCCGTGGGCTCGAAACGGATTGATCCACGCACCGCATACATGTCGCGCCCGTCAATATCGGAACCATCGAACAGATTTTCGGTATAGCCGTCACGCTTTAGGTAAAAGCCGGCGAGGCGGACACCAATTGTGTCGCCAAGCGCCACATTGACCATGCCCTTCGCCTTCAGCGAATTGAAATTACCATATTCAACTTCACCTGCCGCGCCAAAGCCGTTCAGGTCGGGGCGGTTTGGAACGATGTTGACCACGCCTGAGGTCGCATTGCGTCCAAACAGCGTGCCCTGCGGGCCGCGCAGCACTTCAATACGGCCAAGGTCGAAAAACTCGGTCTCAAACAGGCGCGTGCTGAGCAGCGGCGTCCCGTCCAGGTGAATAGCCGTGGCGGAATCACAGGATACGCCAACACAAAGGTCGCCAATCCCACGGATGGTGAAGCTGGACCCCGTGAAATTGCCTTTGCTGAAGGTCACATTGGGAAGGGTAAGCTGCAAGTCACTCGAATTTTCGATCTGCTGGCTTGCGAGCATTTCTTCGTTGAATGCAGAAACCGCGATCGGGACGTCCTGCAGATTTTGCGCGGTGCGCTGCGCGGTAACAATGATGCCAGGCTCTTCAACCGCGGCGTCATCTTCTGCCTGTGGTTGATCCTGCGCAATCGCAGGCGTTGCCAACGAAATGGCAAGCGCGGTCGCGCTGATAAAGTGTAGCTTACGCATGGTCCTCTCCCTCCATAAATGGCTACTATATGTGCAATGATGTAAGAAAATTACGTCGTCGAAGGTCTCCTCAAACCTTTTGCGACTGTGAGTGTTAATTGCGCAATTAAGGCAGTCAAGCCTTTCCTGCATCGCCGGGTATCAATTTCCGCCGAATGTCGCTTGCCGTAGGGTCTGGTTTGCCGTAAGCGGCCTTCATGTTCAGGCCGCTCCGGTAAGGGGCGGCCCTATTTATTGGAGAATCATACCATGGCCCAGAATGGACTCGTTCCCCTGATGCCGCATGCGACTGCTGCTTGGCTGGTCGACAACACTGCACTCAGTTTTTCGCAGATTGCCGAATTTTGCGGACTGCATATCCTTGAGGTGCAGGCGATGGCTGATGACATGACTGGCACCAAATATACCGGCCGTGATCCGGTCCGTGCCGGCGAACTGACCATGGAGGAAATTGAAAAAGGTCAGGCCGACGAAGATTATGCCCTGCAAATCAGCAAGGGCCCCGAACAGGTCCGCCGGACAAAGGGCCCGCGCTATACGCCGGTATCAAAACGGCAGGATAAGCCCGATGGCATTGCCTGGTTGCTGCGCAACCATCCGGAAATTTCGGATGGAGCCATCTGCAAGCTGATCGGCACTACGCGCAACACGATCACAGCGATCCGCGAGCGCAGTCACTGGAATATCAGCGAAATTCAGCCCAAGGACCCGGTGACGCTTGGCCTTTGTTCACAACGTGAACTCGATGCCATTGTCGCCCGTGCGGCCAAGAAAGCAGGTCTGCAAGACAAGGCAGCCGACGACAGCCGCTTTGCCGGCGACAAGGAAGCCTTGATCGAGCAGCTCCGCGCTGAACGCGAAGAGCATAAGCGACTGGCCGACGAAGCGCTGCATGGCGAGGAGCAAGCGCCGGTTGAGCTAACGGCTGAGACGCTGTTCAAGAAGAGCGCCGAATAGGCTGCGCAACAATTCGGATTCCATAAAGCCGCCGGGGTCGATCTCCGGCGGTTTTTTATTGCCACCTTCCCTAACGTCACCATTGCGCACGCCCTCGGCTTAAGGCACCTCTTGGCGCCAATGAGCACCGAAACTCTTCCTGCCTATGACATGACCCTTGTTGACCACGGGTTTGAGCCGCTTGAAATCAAGGGGCTGACCTACCCATTGGGCGAACATGTCCCGAAACATGGCGAGATATATCCGCTCGCCCCCGACATGGGCTGGACGCGTATGCCCGTGCCGGGCAATTTGAACCACATCAATATCTGGCTGCTTGATGATCGTGATGAACAGGGTGATGGTTTTGCGATTGCAGATACCGGCCTGTTCATGCCGGTGGTGATCGAGCAATGGAAAAAGCTGCTGGAAGGCGCGTTGGCCGACCGGCGGATGACGCGAATTTTTGTCACCCATTTTCATCCTGACCATGTCGGCTGTGCAGGCTGGCTCGCCAATCGGTGCAAGGTCAGACTATGGATGAACCGCACCGAATGGCTGATGGCGCGCATGCTGACATCTGACCAGCGCGATGAGCCGCCAAAGGAAATCCTCGATCGCCGTCGGTTTCAAGGTTATTCTGAAGCCCAGATCGAAGATATGCGCAAACGCGGTTTTGGTAGCTTTGCCCGGGCTGTGTCGCAGCTTCCAACCGGACATCGCCGCTTGGATGATGGCCAACTGGTGCGCATTGGCGGCCGTGTCTGGGAAGTGATAACTGGCGGCGGGCATACGCCTGAACATAGCTGCCTTGTCGATCACCATAATGGCGTGATCATTGCGGGTGACCAGATATTGCCGCGTATCACCAGCAATGTCTCGATCATGGACAGCGAGCCAGAGGCCGATCCACTAGGCGAATGGCTCGACTCCATTGCTAAATTCCGCAGGAAGCTGCCCGGCGACATGTTGGTATTGCCGGCCCATGGCTCGCCTTTTCGCGGGGTGCATGTCCGGCTTGATAGGCTGGCGGAGGGACACCATGATAGGCTCGATACGCTCGAAGCCGCGCTTCGCGAAAAACCTCATCGCGCTGTCGATACCTTTGGCCTGCTGTTTGATCGGCCAATAGACGACAGCGTTTTTGGCCTGGCGACGGGAGAATCGCATGCCCATCTAGTCCATCTGGTGGCAACCGGGCGTGCAAAGGTGGAGACAATAAATGGTGTCGGCTGGTATAGTGCTGCCTAAAGGAGAGTTATGACCGCGACACCCTGGACCGCCAATTATCGGCACCCGTCACAATGGGAACAGAGTTTTGCACCCCTATCCGTGCATCAGATGTTCTTTCAATCGGCAGAGCGCATGGGCGCGGCACCGCTGGCGGATTTCATGGGACGGAAATTCAGCTATGCCGAAATGGCCCAAAATGTCCGGCGTTTTGCAAAGGGGCTACAACAGCGTGGCATTGGCAAAGGCGATCATATCGGGCTCTTCCTGCCCAATGTGCCGCATTATATTACCGCCTATTATGGCGCGCTGGTTGCAGGGGCGACGGTCGTCAACTTCTCTCCGCTCTACACGGTCGATGAACTCGCCCATCAGGTTGCCGATAGCGGGACGAGCATATTGGTGACGGTTTCGGCCGCTGCCCTGTTGCCGACGGCAATCAAGGTGCTTGATCAGTCCCAACTGGGCCAGCTGATTGTCGGCAGCGTAGCGGAGGCGTTGCCGAAGCTGAAGGGCTGGGCGTATAAATGGTTCAAAAAGGCCGACATCGCCCCAATCCCATCTGACAGCCGCATCACCCATTATGCCGATTTCATCGCCAATGATGGCACCCCTGCTGCCGTCGACTGCGACCCGGAGAAAGATATTGCGCTGCTGCAATATACGGGCGGAACGACGGGTACGCCCAAAGGCGCCATGCTGAGCCACCAGAATATCACCGCCAATGCGCGGCAGATTAACCTGCTCGATCCGCATAGTCGCGTAAACCAGCCCGACGCTCCTGCAACGGACCGCATATTGGGCGTGCTGCCCTTTTTCCACGTTTTTGCAAATGCAACGGTGCTGAATCGCACCGTGGATAATGGCGGAGAGATCGTCATGCTGCCACGCTTTGAGGCGACTGCGGCGCTGAAGGCTGTCAACCGCACGCATGTAACCGCAATCCCCGGCGTGCCAACCATGTATCAGGCGCTGCTTGATAATCCGCAATTACCGGCGACCGATTTCTCCGCCCTGCGCGCCTGCATATCGGGTGGGGCGCCCTTGCCAGCGGAACTGAAGAGCAAGTTTGAAGGCGTCAGCAACGCCCGCGTCATCGAAGGCTATGGCCTGACGGAAAGCGCAGGCGTGATCAGCTGCAACCCTTATGAAGGCGAAAACAAGTTGGGAAGCATCGGTCAGCCCATTCCGGGAACGCTAGTGCGGCTAGTCGACAAGGAAGACCCGCACAAGCCAGCACCTGATGGGGAACCGGGCGAACTGGTCGCCAAGGGACCCCAGATGATGGCGGGTTATTGGAACAAGCCAGAGGCAACCGCTGACGTCTTTATCGATGGCTGGCTACGCACCGGCGATGTCGCCACGATTGACCATGATGGCTTTATCTTCATCGTGGACCGATTGAAGGACATGATCGCTGTTGGCGGCTTTAAGGTTTTTCCCAGCCAGATAGAGGACATCCTGTATCAGCATCCGGCAGTCAAAGAGGCACTGGTGATTGGCATCCCTGATGTTTATTCGGGCGAGCGTCCGCAGGCCTATGTCACTGTCACAGAGCCAGTGGAAGGCGCAGAGCTAATGGCATGGCTGAACCCCAAGCTCGGCAAGCATGAACGCGTCGCCGATGTGGTGGTGCGCGATGCACTGCCCAAGACGATGATCGGAAAATTGGACAGGAAGGCCCTTCGGACCGAAATAGGCGCTTAAGCCGCCCGCCGATCCTTCAGCCATTTCTTGTGGCGCGCCTCAACCTCGCGCAAGGCTTGAAACACTGTCCGTTCGGGTGCCGGCAGGCCTTTGGCGCCAATGGCATAGAGCTGGCTGTAAAACCAATATTGGCAGGCAAAGCCGTCAATCGCACGGAGCGCCTTCACTTTGCGCAGTGCTGACAGCCAATCGGGGAAGAGCGCAAGCTCATTTTCCATCCGCGGCAGCATTTCCACGCCGCGCAGCAGCCGAGCCGGGGCATCAGGCTGATAACACATGGGACGGCCCAGCCCAATCAGGTCGACCGCACCACTGGCCAACGCTTGCCGCATTGCGCTTTTGGAACGGAAGCCACCCGTCAGCATCAGCGGGATTTTGACCTCTGCCCGCATCGCCTTTGCAAAGTCGACAAAATAGGCTTCGCGCTGCAGCGTCGATGCCGCAACATTTTGCGGCGCTGCATCTTCCAGCCCCTCCATGTCCATCATTTTGGGTTGCTCATAGCTGCCGCCGGAAATCTCGATCAGGTCAACGCCTGCATCCTGCAGCCATTTGGCGACAACCAAGCTATCGTCAAAGTCAAAGCCACCCTTTTGGAAATCCGCGCTGTTCAGCTTGACCGAAATGGGAAAGTCCGGCCCCACAACCGTGCGCACCGAATTCACGGTAAACATCAGCATCCGCGCCCGGTTTTCAAGGCTGCCACCCCAGCGATCATCGCGCTGGTTTGAGCGCGGACTGAGAAATTGGGACAGCAAATAGCCATGCGCGGCGTGGATCTGCACGCCGGTAAAGCCTGCCTCCTTGCACACCCGTGACGCCGTTCCAAAGCGGCCAATCAGGTTCAGTATTTCCTCATCGGTCAGCGCAACCGGCATTGCGAATTGCCCGCCGGGCAGGCCAAGCTTTACCGCAGACGGGGCTTTGGGATGAGGATTGACAGCCTTTTGCGTCTGCCGACCGGCATGGCTGATCTGCGCCCAAAAATGATTGCCATTGCGCGTGGCCGTTGCCGCCCAGTGCGAAAGCGCACGCTTGGTGTCGTCGTCGGGCTCCCGGTCCAAAATGACATTCCCCGGGCGCTCGAGATGATCGCGGTCAATCTGGATATTGCCCGATAGCAGCATTCCCGCCCCGCCATCCGACCAGACGGCATAGAGCCTGTCCAGTTCGGCTGTTGGCCTGCCATGAATATCTGCCAGACCTTCGGTCATTGCGGCTTTGGCAATACGATTAGGCAGCGTTGCACCGCAGGGCAGCGAAAGCGGCGTTGCCAAAATGTCGGCCATAATGGTTATTCGTCGCCCTTGGCTACCGGCTCGGCAGCCTTGGTTTCAGGCGCAGCCTTATCATCACCATCACTATCAGACTTGTCTTTGGCCTTGGGCTTTGCTCCGGGCGCTGGCGTGGCTTCAACCATTGGCTGCTCGTTCAGTTCGTCGGTATTGACCATTTCGTCGCTGATCGTGCCTTCCAGATTGTCAATGTCATCCATCCTGGTTTCCGTGACCTTGCTGTCCTCCCCACTGCCACAGGCAGCGAGCAACAGAGTGATAGCAATAATCGCGACGCGAAGCATAATGACCTCTCAGGCTATGTTTTGTTGCGCCGCTACGTCGCAACTCTGGCCCGCTTTGGCAAGGGCGGAGAGGAAATCGGGGAAACAGGCCTGCAAAGCCACGTCGAAATCACTCAACCCTGCGACGATGCCAAGGTCTGCGAGACTGGTCACAGGATATTCGGATATGCCACATGGCACGATTCCAGCAAAATGCGAGAGGTCAGGCGCAACATTAACGGCAAAGCCATGCGCCGTCACCCATTTGCGAATACGCACGCCAATGGCACCAATCTTGGCTTCCCTGCCATCTCTATTGTCACACCAGATGCCGACGCGGCCCTCGGCCCGCCGCGCTTCCACGCCAAAATGGCCCAGCGCAGCAATAACCCAGCCCTCCAGCGCATGGACATAGCAGCGAACATCTTTGCACCGGGCGGCAAGGTCCAGCATCACATAGCCCACCCGCTGACCCGGCCCGTGGTAGGTATATCGCCCGCCCCGCCCTGTGTCATAGACGGGGAAATGCTGGCTCAACAACTCAGCCGGATCGGCGCTGGTGCCACCGGTGTAGAGCGGCGGGTGTTCCAGCAGCCAGATCAGCTCGCGCGCACCTTGCTCGCGGATCGCCACCTGACGCGCCTCCATTCGGGATAGCGCGTCAGGATAGGCGATTTGTGTTTGGGCAACTTCCCAGTCGATATCGGCGTCGATCATATGCGAAGCGTTAATGCCCCAGCGACAATCTGGCAAATAGCGTCGCACCCATCGGGTTCCTGCCATAGGCCGTTTCGAGCGCATTAGGCTTGGCAAAGGCCGAGACCGACCCACCCAGCGCAAGGTTGAGATTATTGGTCAAAGGCAACCGAAAGGCATAACCCGCCTGAAACTTACTGATGCGGAACGGCACCTCGTGCAGCGGATCGGTATGTTCGGGGAACAGCTCGTCATTGCGCACATTTTCGATGCGGCCAAACAGCGTGTGATGCTCGTCAATGTCCCAATTGGCCTCGGCCAGCCATGCGCTGAAGGTGCCGCCGGGCTTTCTGTCCTTCGCGCTGAAGGCCAGCATCGCGGACAGGCCATTATTGGCGTAATGGACCGACGCGGTAGTGCGCTGCTCATCCTCGTCAGGGTGGATGAAGAATTCGGGCTCCTTCAGCCGGCCGGTCGAGGCCTGCAACGCCCACTTCTGAGACGGATTCCACGTCGCGCGCACCGACCAGCTATCGAAGCGCGGCTTTTCGATATTCCAGCGCTGCTCGTCCGGCTCGCGACCCGTGAAGATCGAGCCTTCAACCTGGAACTTTGGCGACGCATATCCCAGTGTCGCCACCCCATAAGTGATATGGTTCGAATCGAACCAGTGGTGCGTAATCGGCGCCTCCGGATTGTAGCGTGCCGAACCGCGATGCATGAAGGCGCTGGGGCCAAGTGCGGGTTCACCGACAGGGCCGCCGTAAAGGAAGACACTGCTATCCTGGCCAACATTCACATCTACCCGCGCAGCCAGTTCCATGAACAGGTCGTGCGGATGTTGCCGGTCTACCAGCGGTTCGCCACCTGCCGTCTCGCCCGTTGCAAACAGGTTGGGATATCCGCGATTAGACATTAACGGCTCAAGGCTCATCATGCTTTTCAGCTGGATGCGACCCCAGCCGGTTTCCTTCTCCGCCGAGAGCATCGCCATCGACTGGACATAGGCCTTGCTATCCCCGCGCGGGCCGGACTGGTCGGTGTAAAC
>CAYVQO010000078.1:0-1834 GCA_964452835.1 uncultured Sphingorhabdus sp.
TCCCCGCGCTCAAGCCCACTCGCCGCCAATTGCGCATCAATCTGCGCCATCAACCGCTCCAGCCCAGCCTCGCTTGAAGCCTCTGCCCGTGCCACCAGCACGTCCTGCGTGTTCGACGCACGAAGCAGCCACCAGCCGTCTTGCGTATTCACCCGTGCACCGTCTGTTGCGTTCACATCCGCACCGTCGGCAGACAGCCGCGCCAGCACCTCGTCCACCACTGCAAATTTGCGGCTTTCATCCACTTGGAACCGCATTTCTGGAGTATTGATCATTTCGGGCATTTCAGAGCGCAGTTCACTGACGCTCTTCCCCAGCTTGGCGGATGCCCGAATCAAGCGCACGGCAGCATAGATCGCATCGTCGAAACCGTAATAATCATGCTTGAAAAACACATGCCCGCTCATTTCACCTGCCAATGGCGAACCAACTTCCTTCATTTTGGACTTGATCAGGCTGTGCCCGGTCTTCCACATCAGCGGCTTGCCACCGAGTTCCGCCACACGGTCATACAGCGCCTGAGACGCCTTCACATCGGCGATAATCGTCGCTCCGGGGACTTCGGTGAGCACATCCTCGGCATATATTTGCAGCAACTGGTCGCCCCAGATGACGCGGCCTTCGCCGTCGATAGCACCGATCCGGTCGCCATCGCCATCAAAAGCCAGTCCGAAATCGAGCTTCTTCTCCGCGACAAGCCGTTTCAAATCGGCAAGGTTAGCTTCGTCGGTGGGATCGGGATGATGATTGGGAAACTGGCCATCCACATCCACAAACAGAAGATGATGCTCACCCGGCAACATCTTCACCAGTCGCTCAACGACCGGTCCCGCCGCACCATTACCCGCATCCCACCCGATGCGGTAACCAACAGGGGGTGCAGCTTGCGCGATACGGGCAACATACTGGTCGATGATGTCCAAGGTGCTGGCCGCGCCCTCGCCCGTCAGCCAGTCCCCTGCCGCCGCGATCCGGCCCAATTCTTGAATGTCGCTCCCAAAAAATGGACGTCCCTGGAAGACCATCTTGAAGCCGTTATAATTGGCGGGATTGTGGCTTCCGGTTATCTGGATGCCGCCATCAACTTCGTCCAGAACGGCTTCGGCATAATATAGCATTGGCGTGGGGCCAAGGCCAACAGAGACGGCATCAAGACCCGCTTCGGTGATGCCACGGATCAGCGCTGTTTCCAGCATGGGCGAACTCAGCCGCCCGTCATAGCCCACCGCGATTTTGCGGCCGCCCGCACGACCCAACATGGTCGCAAAGCTTCGCCCGATCGCATAGGCGTCATCCTTGCCCAGTGTTTCGTCGATGATCCCGCGAATGTCATATTCGCGAAGGGTGGTTGGGTGGAATATGTGGGACATGGGGGGCTCCTAACCCGATTTCCTTGCCAGATCGTCCAGCAACAGATCACGGGCCTTGTTCAATTCTGCCGCGCGCTCTTCGCTGCCGCCGCGATCAGGGTGATTTTCGCTTATCAGCTGCCGGTGGCGGGCACGGATGCGTTCGACATCATCATTAGCTGAAACACCAAGCAGCCAGCGCGCCTTGCTCAGCGCAAATTCATCGGTCTGCTCGGTCCGCGTTCCAAACATCCGCCAGGTCAGGCCGCGATACCAGGTAATGCCAATGCCTATGGCGGCAATACCCAATATCCAGTTGCCGCGCAGCGCAATAAATGCCCCGCCCAGCGCCAGCAAAATCGGCGGCAGCTGCGCCAGGGTGAGCTTTTTGCTCCAGATGGCATAGCCAAGCGCGGCCGCGACAAGAAGCGCAAGAACGCCCATCAGACAAGCATCGGCTGGGCAAATTCAGGAAGCGCCAGCGC
>CAYVQO010000078.1:1934-9194 GCA_964452835.1 uncultured Sphingorhabdus sp.
TCGCGCCGGTTTTCCATATAGCGGTATAGCGTGCGCTGGCGCGAATCGAGGTCGAGGCACGATACACGTGCGCCCCGCGAGGCAAGCGCAATCGCAACATGCACAGCTGTTGTGGACTTGCCTGTCCCGCCCTTTTCATTCGCAAATACAATATGATGCGCTTTCGCCATGCGAATGTCTGACCCCCAATATGTTATTTTCGCCTTGCACTGCCGAAGGGCGCCAGCGCATAGCCATGCCACTGCCATAACCAAGGCCAAAACCCCGTGCAAATTATCAATCGGCTTGACAGATTAAGAGAACAGGTCCGCCTGCTGAAAGCTGCTGGTAAGCGCATCGCTCTTGTCCCGACCATGGGTGCGCTTCATGCAGGCCACCTCGCGCTGGTCGAAGAAGCCAAGCGGCATGGCGATGCCGTAATCGTCTCAATCTTCGTCAATCCAACACAGTTCGGACCCAATGAGGATCTGGACGCCTATCCGCGCACGCTGGACGCAGACTGTGTCAAATTGGCTCCGCTAGAGGTCGATATCGTCTGGGCACCAGGCCCAAGCGAAGTCTATCCAGCAGGCTTTGCTACGCAAGTGCATGTGGCTGGACCGAGCGAGGGATATTGCGGCGCGGCGCGGCCCGGCCATTTCGATGGGGTGGCGTTAGTCGTCACCAAATTATTCAACCAGACGGGAGCCAATGTCGCCTGCTTTGGTGAAAAGGATTTTCAGCAACTGGCAGTCATTCGCCAATTTGTCCGTGATCTTGATATCGATATCGAAATCATCGGCGTGCCGATTGTCCGCGATGCGGATGGCCTCGCCTTGTCATCGCGCAATGCCTATTTGTCTGTAGATGAACGGGCAGCCGCACTTGCCCTGCCTCGTGCGCTTATTACTGCTCGCGATGCAATATTATCGTACCAACCGGTTGAAGCTGCATTGGCCCAAGCGACTAGCGCCGTTTTGGCAGCTGGCTTTTCCACTGTCGATTATTTTGCATTGGTCGATGCGCAGACGCTGTCGCCGGTTAGCGCGCTAACTGGCCGCCCACTCCGCCTACTGGCTGCGGCCAAAATCGGCAAGACGCGGCTGTTGGACAACATGGCCTTGCAATAGGACCCTATTTTTCCATCAGAAAAATTCACATCGGCGTTAACCATTTGTTGACCATATTCGGGCGATCACCCCTTCAACAGTTGAGGGGACAAATTTCCAATGGCAAACAGCATCAAA
This sequence comes from uncultured Sphingorhabdus sp., assembly GCA_964452835.1. Classification (GTDB taxonomy): domain Bacteria; phylum Pseudomonadota; class Alphaproteobacteria; order Sphingomonadales; family Sphingomonadaceae; genus Sphingorhabdus_B. The sequence goes on from CAYVQO010000078.1 coordinate 3,161, forward strand.
AGCGCCAACTTCCTGATGGAAAGCCGCATGGCAGAAGCCGCACGCGGCAGCTCAAATGCCTATTTCGATCTGGGCGTGGCTTATTCCACCGGCAGCGGAGGGGTAGAGGTTAATCTGGTTGAAGCGCACAAATGGTTTAACCTCGCCGCCGTCAACGGCCATGAAGAAGCCATGTATTGCCGCGCCGAAATTTCTGACGAGATGACAGCCCGCGAAATCGCAGAGGCTCAGCGTCAGGCACGGGCTTGGCTGCAAATGGGCGAGCGCCGGGCCGCCTGACCCCGACGCAAGACAAGCAGGCCGCATAGGCTGCGGCCTGACCTATCCGTCATGCAATAAAGGGCACTGCCTCCAGCCGGGGCAAGCCGTTGATCCAATAGTCGGCAACAACTGACATATCGTCCCCCGTAAAGCGCGGAAGCTGCGGATCGCCGATGTCGCCAAACCCGTCAACCGAGGCAAAAGCTGGCGTCGCTACCACGGCAAAGTCCGAATCTGCGGTCCATTCACTGCCGCCTGCAAACAGCCAATCATCGCCGAGACCTGCATTGGCAGGTGCCATCTCTGCAACATCAGTGACATTGATCGTGAAGCCCTGCTTGTAGGTATTGCCAAGGCTGTCCGTCACACGCACCCATACAGTGTGCGATGTCGCACTTTCAAAGTCGAGCAGGCTGCCATTGGCGACAGTGATGACACCAGTGGTTGCATTAATCGTAAAGCGGCCACCCGCCGGATCGACCATCAGATAATCCAACGTCACTCCCTGCCCTGGGTCAACGACATTGATCGTTCCAACAACCGTGCCGTTAGCAGCATTTTCCGGCACGCTGTTTCCGCTCAGACTGATGTCCGTACCGGTGTCGAAAACATCGGTAAGGTTGATCACAAAGCCTTCCTTATATGTCCCGCCCAGACCATCAAAGACACGGATCCAGACAGTGTAGGAAGTGGCGGATTCAAAATCGAGCAAGCTGCCATTGGCGACCGTGATCTGGCCAGTAGTGGAATTGATTGCAAAGCGACCGCCAGCGGGATCAACCATCAGATAGGTGAAGGTCGATCCGCCATCCGGGTCGGCTGCGCTGGCCGTCGCTACAACCGTGCCATTGGCGGCATTTTCCCTGACCGTATTGGCATCCAGATTAACATCATTGGGCGAGTCGTTGACGGCATTCACCGTCAAGGACACAGTCGCAATAGAGCCGTCTACACTGCCGTCATTGGCACGGAAGGTGAAGCTGTCCGTGCCGTTGAAATTGGCATTGGGTGTGTAGGTATAGGCACCATTCGCCCCCAGCACCACATTGCCATTGGCCGGGCCGGTCACAATGGCATAAGTCAGAGTGTCACCATTCTGATCGGTTGCCACCAAAGTACCTGTAATGGCCGTATCTTCATCACCAGACCCAAGACCCGCCTGCGCCACAGCCGCTGAATTCATCAGGAATGTCGCCACCAGCGGATCATGATCAGTCCCGCGAGTTGGACCGGCGGGCTGTTCCGAATTGATATGGACTGCATCAAACACTGCACTCGACACCAGATTGTTGGTGAGCAGGATATGATCCAGCGCCTGCGCATTGCCTTCAAAAACATAGCTATAGCGTTCTTCTTCACCCAGCAGGCGATGAAGATTGGTCATGATGCCGTTTTCGATCAGTTCCAGCGAGTCTTCAAACCAGAAGGCGTTGAAATCGCCCAGCACGGCGACATAGGCATCGGGATCGGTGCTCAGCAACGAATCGACATAGGCGCGAATGGCAGTCGATTGTGCAACGCGGGCCGCCTCTCCGGCATTGGTTGGCGGCTGGTTCGCACCGAACTGGGGATCGCTACCGCCACGCGATGTGGAGTGTACCGAAATGGCAGTGATTGTCTCGCCATTGAAGGTGAACTGGGCGGAGAGCGGAAAACGGCTGCCGCTAAAGGCCGCACCGGGCACAGCCACAGCGCTGCCCGCCACATAGCCGACACGGTCTGCATTATAGAGGAAGCCGTTGCGGATATTGCCGCCGGGCTCGCCTCCGGTTGAATTGGGCGTCGACGGGGTTACTTCGATATAAACATAATTGGGGCCGCCAATTGCCGCAATCGCATCGATCAGGCCCTGTGCTGTCACATAGCCTGACAGGTTCGATCCGCCGCCAGCACCGTCTGCATCCTGAATTTCATTCAGCGAGATAATATCGGGCGCTCGCAGATTGAGCACAATGTCCGACGCCAATATCGAAAATTTGCCATCACCGGGATCAAGATTTTCGACATTATAGGTTGCCATCGACAGCCGGTTTGACGTGCCCTGCAGCGCCGTAATCTCGCGGGCCAGCGGGCCTACATCAGTCGTAATGGTCACTGCCTGCGTCACCAGAAGCTCATAATTCTGGAAATTATAGCTCATGACGCCAGTGACGTTAGAGAGGATATCGCCCTGCGTATAATTGGGGACGTAGCCTGCAAAGATGCCGCTATCGTCGTCCAGCTGCAAACGCTCCGGATTATAATCGTCAAAGCCATTGGCATTGCCCGCAATGGTAATGCCCCCGCGGCTGTTCACGCCCGTCGCACCGACACCGCCCGATGCCACGACATAGGTTTCGCCAAAGCTGTTGGTCGGGCTGGTCACCAGCGGTGCGGCGACCGTTACCAGCATGCCTTCCAGCGATTCATAAAAATCGGCGGCGTCATTTTCCGGATCATAGGTCGCAAACTGGTCATCATCGAAAACATCGGTGGGCGGCAGACGGCCGCCTGTGCCAATCATGGTCGCCGCAGGCAGTGCATTGCCCGATGACAGCACCTGCACGATCGGCGAATTAATCTGCGTTATCGCCAAATTGGCGGTGTTATTGCCGGGCCGAACTTCGGCAACAGTCCCGCTAACGCTTATCGAATCGCCAACCGCAACCGTCGGCGCGCTATTGGTGAAGATGAAGATCGCGTCAGATGTGCGAACATTGCCGTCTCCGCTGGCATCCTGGAGATAGAAGCCGTTGCTGTCGACGGCAGTCACAATACCGGTGGTGGTAACATTTTGCCCCGCAAAGGCAGATGTGTGCGATTCACCCTGAATCTGATAAATGGCGACTGGTACCGGATCGTCATTGGTGATTGTGCCCACCGCAGTGCCGTCTACGATCACAACATTGCCAACCGGGTTGGAAAGCACGACCGAGAAGGTCTCGTTAAATTCGCCTGTGGTATCACCCTGAATTTCAACAGTAATGGTACGACTCGTCTGACCGATTCCAAAATTAACAGTGCCGGAAAGCGCAGCAGCCGCTGCAAGGTCGGCAGCGTTGGCCGTACCATCCAGAACAACCTGATAATCGACGCTGGCGGCAGTCGCAAAACCGCCTGCCCGGGTCACTGTGAAGGTCATCAACGTCGTGCCGCTATTGCCTTCGGCTATGCTGGCATTGGCAATATTGACTTGCCCCTGATCGGTGCCGGACAGGAAACTTTGCCCGCCATTGGCCGCGCCTTCGGTATTCGCAACATTCGCTGTCCAGGTGAAATCGCCATAGCTTGATCCAGTGCCCGTCAGCTGCAAGGTCAGACCGACCGTCGCATTGTCCTGCGACACGCCAATATCGGTGCTGGTCAGGCCATTGGCCGGACCGTTGGTGGCGGTCATGACGCCTTCATAGCTGAGGAACTGCACCACCCGGCCCAGATTGTCCACGAGCGCGATCCCGTCTGGCGGGCCATTTTGAATGCCAGGGGCAAGCGCCTTTAAGAAGCCAAAGCCGTTGGTCGTGCTGGCTAGCGTGCCAGACAGATTGATCGTCGAATAGCTCGCCCCGCCGTTGCCGTTGTACAGCACGATCGACCAGCCAGTGAGATCGACTCCGGCCAGACCTGCGACTTCGACAAACTCGTTGGCATCTGCTCCGGCGTTGTCATAATGGATTTCGTTGATCCAGACATTGGCGATCGGGGGTACATCGTCATTGGTGATTGTGCCTTGACCTTGGCCGTCAGTGATTATTGCGCCATTGGTCGGGTTGCTCAGATTGACGAAGAAGGTCTCATCGCCTTCAATCTGCGTGTCGCCCGCCACCGTGATCGTCACGGTTCGGGTGGTCTGCCCGGACGCAAAGTTGACTGTGCCAGTCTGCGGGGTCGTCGTGAAATCGCTATTGTCAGTTGTGCCACTGGCCAAAGTCCAAGTCACCCCAACCGAGCCTGTGGTGTCGTCGCTGCGGGTGATTGTGAAGGTGTAGTTGGTCGTGCCCGCATCGCCTTCGCTTTGCGTTACATCGCCGATGCTAAGCCTGGCGAAATCGTCGTTGAGAATCGTTCCTGTCGCGGTTGCATTTGAGATTGTTGCTCCTCCCGTGGGGTTGAACAGGAAAACTACGAATTCTTCGTCAATTTCCCGGAAGGTTTCTCCCCGAACCTGGATAGTGAAGGTGCGACTGGTCTCACCATCGGCGAAGGTCACCGTTCCGCTGGGGAAACCTCCACCAACCATGTCTTCGCCCATTGCCGAAGCATCGGTCGATTCCCATGAAGCGCCAACCACGCCAGACGAACCGCCGGTCCGCGTCACCGTAAAGACAAAATTGGTGGCGCCGCTGTCGCCTTCCAACAGGCTGACATCGCTGATCGAGAGCACTCCGGGGCCGCCCACATCGTCGTTGGTGATAGTGCCCTGGCCTTGTGCATCGGTGATCGTCGCGCCGCCGGTGGGGTCGGTCAGGTTGACAAAGAAGGTCTCGTTATTCTCAACCGCCGTGTCGCCAGCCACCGTGACGGTGATAGTCGCGCTGGTCTGCCCATCGGCAAAGCTGACAGTGCCAGTTTGCGGCGTGGTGGTGAAATCGGCATTATCGCTGGTGCTGTTGGCAAGCGTCCATGTCGCGCTGACAGCGCCAGCTGAACCGCCGGTGCGGGTGACGGTGAAGGTGTAGTTGGTGGTGCCGCTATTGCCTTCAGCGACTGTCACGTCATTAATCGCGAGCGAACCAGGGCTGCCTGCAGCTGCGATACCGGTTATGGAGAAATCGTCGATTGCAAGACCGTCATCGGCTCCACTTGCGTTCAAATCGTTAAAGCGAATCCAGAATGTGGCGCCATTGGCAATCGATAAGCCCGGGATGTCTGCAGACGAAATAGTAGCTGATATCTGGGTACGATTGGCCGCCAAGTTGCCATCAAGAGCACCGGTTGCCGGCCCGGTCACCGGAGCAGTAAAGTCAAGCGTATTGATATCGATCCAGGTCCCGGTCGTAAGATCTGTCGCGTTGAAGCTGATCTGGAAATCGAGGCGATCGACGCGGTTCAGCGTGCTCAGACGCCACTGCTCACCGGTGAACGCAACCAGCAGCGATGTCAGCGTTTGTCCGGTGGTGTTGGTGAACGAAGCGCCAATGACGGGAATCAGGGTGCCTGTCTGAAGACCGCCCAGCGCCCGGTCCGTGCTGCCCGGAGCGCCATAGCTATAGGTGTCGCCGGTATTGCTACCACCCGTATCGACCGCATATTGCTCGTTATCACGCGCGCCACCTCCGGTTTCGGTGGTGAACCAGCCGGTCGGCAAGGTGGTGTTGGTGGTTGAACCTGCTGTGTTCGAAAGCGTGTCAAAGTTCTCGCTCACCGCGACGCCCGCAGTGGTCAGCGAAATGGTGCCCGAGCCTGCAAAGACAGGTTTATCGACCAGAAACGCCGCAACAGGCTTGTCCACTTCAGCCGCGGCGTAAAGCGGCCAGGCTGCTGCATAGTCGGCGTTTGGGATGGCTGTATTTTTGGCTCCGCTGTCAGCGCCAACATCAAATCCGGTTAGCTCCAGACCGTCGATCTGAAATCGGTCATGCAAGTCAGCCCGGTTACCGCGATATTCAGATTTGCTCTTAAAATCAGCCATTTTCCGCCCCTGTCTATGCTGATCGATCGCAAATTGCAGGCCATTGATCTGCGTTCCGAATCACCATTTGTTAACTATTGCCATAGGCCCATCAACGGGCGCAGACGTCAACCGCTAGCCGTGCTTTGTGGCATTAATTTTACGGAGAGGGGGACGCATGCCTGC